>JBJTBH010000066.1:0-30942 GCA_046091285.1 Cyanobacteriota bacterium
CTGCCGGGCTGCCGGGCTGGCATCGCCATTCTCTGGCCGCTGTTGGTGGACGTCTTGATTCAGGAATCGACCGTTCCAGCCCCAGAACCCGACCCGCACGATCGTTTCCATCCACCCTCTGCCAACACCTGGATGCAACGCGCTGCTTTCCCTGTTACCGCCTGATCTGATGTCTTTTCCCTCCGCGAATTCCCTGCAACGGGTTTGCTGTATCGGAGCCGGTTATGTCGGGGGTCCGACGATGGCGGTGATTGCTGATCGCTGTCCTGATCTGCAGGTGACTGTTGTGGATTCGAATCCGGAGCGCATCGCCGCCTGGAATGATCCTGATCCTGCGCGCTTACCCGTCTATGAACCCGGGCTGGCAGCGGTGGTGGCCCGGGCCCGTGGTCGCAATCTCCATTTCCAGGTGGAGGTGGAAGCCGCGATTGCTGAGGCGGATCTGATTTTTCTCTCCGTCAATACTCCCACCAAGATCCGGGGTGTTGGTGCCGGCCAGGCCAGTGATCTCTGTTGGATCGAGGCCGCGACCCGTCAGATTGCCGCCCATGCCACGGGGCATACGATTGTGGTCGAAAAAAGCACCCTGCCGGTCCGTACGGCAGCCACGATCCAGGAGGTGCTCTCCGCGGCACCGGTGGGTCCGACGTTTTCGGTGCTCTCCAATCCGGAGTTTCTGGCTGAGGGCACGGCCATCCGTGATCTGGAGGAGCCCGATCGCGTCTTGATCGGTGGTGATGATCCGGCGGCCATCGCAGCGTTGAGCGCCATCTACCGCCGCTGGGTTCCGGCGGAACGGATTCTGCAGATGAATCTCTGGAGCAGTGAGCTGTCCAAGCTCACGGCCAATGCTTTTCTGGCGCAGCGGATCAGTTCCATCAACAGCATTGCCGCCTTCTGTGAGGTCACCGGGGCGGATGTTCAGCAGGTGGCTCTGGCTGTCGGCATGGACAGCCGCATCGGTTCAAAGTTTCTCAAGGCTGGTCCCGGCTTCGGCGGGAGCTGTTTTCAGAAGGACATTCTCAATCTGGTTTACCTCTGCGGCCATTACGGACTGCATGAGGTGGCCAGCTACTGGGAGCAGGTGGTGATCCTGAATCACTGGCAGCAGCACCGTGTCGCCCGGCTGGTGGTGCAACGCCTGTTCGGGACGGTCACGGGCAAACGGCTGGCGGTGCTTGGATTCGCCTTCAAGGCCGACACCAATGACACCCGCGAATCACCGGCGATTCGCATCTGCCGTGATCTGCTCGAGGAGGGGGCGCTTCTGCAGATCCATGATCCGCAGGTTGCAGCCAGACAGATGGAACGCGATCTCGGTGCCGATGGCTGGACGGCGGCCTCGACACCCCTTGAGGCTGCTGAAGGCGCGGATGCTGTCGTGGTTCTGACGGAGTGGGCCGCCTTTGCCTCCCTCGACTGGTCGGCGATGGCCACAGCCCTGCGTCATCCTGCCTGGGTCTTTGACAGCCGTGGCATTGTCAATGCCGAGGCTGCCCGATCCGCCGGACTGAAGGTCTGGCGGATCGGCAAGGGCTGAAGCCCCCGTCAGACGCCTGCGCCGGCCAGTTCCGCCTGGGGAATGGCGGATTGCTTGCGGATCACCACCTGCTTGCTGTCATCAACATCAACGAGGGCGGCATCGCCTTCGCCGATGCGACCGCTGAGGAATTCCTCGGCCAGCGAGTCTTCCAGCAGACGCATGACCGCACGCCGCAAGGGGCGAGCCCCGTAGCTGGGGTTGTAACCCTCTTCCACCAGACGTTCCTTGAAGGCTTCGGTGACCGAAAGGTGAATTCCCTTATCGGCCATGCGGGCGAAGACTTCGCGGAGCATGATTTCGGCGATGTCCTTGACTTCCTCGCGGTTGAGCTGTCGGAAGACAATGATTTCGTCAAGACGATTGAGGAATTCCGGACGGAAGTACTGCTTCAGTTCTTCGTTGACGAGGGAGCGGATTCGGTTGTAGTTGGTTTCCTCGGCATCACCACCGGAGAACTCGAAACCGAGGCCACCACCACCTTTTTCAATCACCTTCGAACCGATGTTCGACGTCATGATGATCAGGGTGTTCTTGAAGTCGACAGTACGACCCTTGGAATCGGTGAGCCGGCCGTCTTCAAGGAGCTGAAGCAGCAGATTGAAGACATCAGGATGTGCTTTTTCGATTTCGTCGAAAAGAACAACCGTGTAGGGCCGACGACGGACGGCTTCCGTGAGCTGGCCGCCCTCGTTGAAGCCCACGTAGCCAGGGGGCGAACCGATCAGTTTGCTGACGGTGTGCCGCTCCATGAACTCCGACATGTCGAGGCGAATCATCGCTTCTTCGCTGCCGAAGAAATAGGCCGCCAGAGATTTGGTCAGTTCCGTCTTGCCGACGCCGGTCGGGCCGGAGAAGATGAAGCTGGCAATCGGGCGGTTCGGATTCTTCAGGCCGACCCTTGCTCGACGAATGGCGCGGGACACGGCCTTCACGGCTTCGTCCTGGCCGATCAGACGCTGATGGAGGGTCTCCTCCATGTTGAGCAGCTTCGCGGATTCGCTTTCGGTGAGCTTCTGCACCGGCACGCCTGTCCAGGAGGCGACGATGTGCGCGATGTCCTCCTCCGTGACCATCGGTGAAGGCTCCCGCGATCCTTCGCGCTCGCCCCCTTCCGATTCGCCGAGCTGTTCAGCCGCCGAGGCCGTGTCTTCGGCACGGCGATTCTGAAGCAGGGCACGGATCTGATCACGCAGACCGACCTCCTTGTCTCTCAGTTCACCGGCCTTGGCATAATCCTGTTCACGCACCGCATCTTCTTTCTGCTTCTGAACATCGCGCAGTTGTTTGTCGATGTCCTTGGCGGCCGGCGGCAGCTTGGAGTTCATCAGCCGCACGCGGCTGCCGGCTTCATCGATCAGGTCGATGGCCTTATCGGGCAGGAAGCGATCGGAGATATAACGATCGCCGAGGGTGGCTGCCGCGATCAGGGCTTCATCGGCGATCTTCAGGCGGTGGTGCGATTCGTAGCGCTCCTTCAGGCCCCGGAGGATCTCGATCGTGTCTTCCACAGAAGGCTCGCCGACCATCACCGGCTGGAAGCGTCGCTCGAGGGCGGCATCCCGCTCAATGTGCTTGCGGTATTCATCGAGCGTGGTGGCGCCGATGCATTGCAGTTCGCCCCGAGCCAGGGCCGGTTTGAGGATGTTGGCGGCATCGATCGCCCCCTCGGCGGCCCCGGCACCGATGAGGGTATGCACCTCATCAATCACGAGGATCACATTTCCGGCGCCCCGGATCTCCTCCATGATCTTCTTGAGGCGCTCCTCGAATTCACCGCGGTATTTGGTGCCGGCCACCAGCAGGCCGATGTCGAGGGTGAGGACGCGCTTGTTTTCCAGGATGTCGGGCACATCACCGGAATTGATCCGCTGGGCCAGACCCTCGGCGATGGCGGTCTTGCCGACGCCAGGCTCGCCGATCAGCACCGGGTTGTTCTTGGTGCGGCGACCGAGGATCTGAATCACCCGCTCGATCTCATGCTGGCGACCGACGACCGGGTCGAGCTTGCCGTCAGCCGCCTGCTGGGTGAGGTTGCTGCCGAATTCGTCGAGGGTGGGAGTCTTGGTGGAACCCTTGGAGCCACCGCCGGCGCCGACCTCAGCCGTCTCGCCGAGCATCCGGATCACCTGGGTGCGCACCTTCGCGAGATCGACACCGAGGTTTTCCAGCACCCTGGCCGCCACGCCTTCCCCTTCCCGGATCAGGCCCAGCAGCAGATGCTCGGTGCCGATGTAGTTGTGCCCGAGCTGGCGGGCCTCCTCCAGCGACAGCTCCAGCACCCGCTTGGCCCTGGGGGTGAAGGGGATCTCCACGGCGACGAAGCCCGAGCCGCGGCCGATGATCTTCTCCACCTCAACCCGGGCATCCTTGAGGTTGACCCCCATCGACTTCAGGACCTTGGCGGCCACGCCGGTCCCTTCTCCGATCAGCCCCAGCAGGATCTGCTCGGTGCCCACGAAGTTGTGCCCGAGCCGACGGGCCTCCTCCTGGGCCAGCATGATCACCTTGATGGCCTTCTCGGTAAACCGCTCGAACATGGGGCGGGCCCTTGAGTAAGTGCTTCCAACCTATCAGGGTTGAAAGGGCAGTGTGTGTCTTCAGCTTCAAACCCGAGAAATCCTTGTCACAGCTGGGCTGATCCTGATCCGAGGCAACACGAATCACCGTACATATGGTGCTGTTAGGCGATACAAACGTGCGGTTATCCCTACCCTCAGGCGCTGCAGGTTTTCGACAATCGAGCGCCCTGCTGTGGGCCCGGCGGAGCGGCCTGGGATCGGGCCGTTGGCCGGAGGCTTCGGGGAGCGGTGTTCGCCGCAGCCCCCTGAGCGGGATGTCGGTGGCAGGACCCGGCGGACGACCGCAGCCGCGGCCGCGGCCATCGTGAGGGGAGCTTTCAAAGGGTGATCCACTGAATCAGGGCATCCCCGCCGCTGCGGTAGTAACCGCGACGCCTGCCCTCCGTCCTGAACCCAAGACGGCTGTAGAGAGCCACGGCCGCAGGGTTGGCGCTGTCCACCTCCAGCGTCGCCCGCAGGCAGCCCTGGTGCCGGGCTTCGTTGAGCAGGGCCTGCATCAGGAGCAGGGCCAGTCCGCGCCGCCGCCGGCCGGGAGCCACAGCCACGGCTGTGACATGGAACTCATCGAGGATCGTCTGGCCGCAGGCGAGGGCCAGCAGTTCCCCGCCTTCCCGCAACCCCAGCACCGTCCGCTCCTGATCCCCGAGCTCGCGGCGCCACTGCGCTTCACTCCAGAGGCCGCCGAGCGCCAGCTGATCGAGCTCCCGGCAGGCGACCTGGTCCAGCGGTCCGAGACGGAGCGGTCGGGGGGCTGACACGGTCAGGGGGCACGCTGGCCAGGGGGGCCTTTCTTACATTGTGGCCACCGTGACGATCAGAGCTGGACGATGGCAAGCGTGGGTGCGACCGGAGCCGCCGTGGTGGCGGCAGTCTCCGAGCCGTCTGGGGCGGGGCCCGGTTCCATCGCCCTGACGCCCTTCGAGCCCGATCGCGACCTGCTGAGTCCCAACCGCAACCTGGCCCCTGTCACCGCCGGCCTCGATGCTGACGGTCGTCTCCAGGTGGGGGGCTGCGGTCTCAGCGACCTGGCCCGCACCTACGGAACCCCGCTGTATGTCCTGGATGAAGACACCCTGCGCGCCACCTGCCGCGCCTATCGCGAGGCCCTGAATCAGCACTACCGCGGCGATTCCCTCGCTCTCTATGCCTCCAAGGCCAACAGCTCCCTGGCGATCACGGCCCTGGTGGCCTCCGAGGGCCTGGGTCTGGATGCCGTCTCGGCCGGTGAACTGCTCACCGCCCTTCAGGGCGGCATGCCGGCGGAGCGGATCGTGCTGCATGGCAACAACAAGTCGGCTGAGGAGCTGCGCCTGGCCGTTGAGGCCGGTGTCACCGTCGTGGCCGACAACTGGCACGACCTGGACCTGCTGGCGACGATCGCGCCCGCTGTTTCAGACCCCGTGCGCCTGATGCTGCGTTTCACCCCCGGCATCGAGTGCCACACGCACGAGTACATCCGCACCGGTCACCTCGACAGCAAGTTCGGATTCGATCCCGATCAGCTTGAGAGCGTCCTGCGCCATCTGCTCAGCTGCGACTGGGCCCGGGTCGTCGGCCTCCATGCCCACATCGGCTCCCAGATCTTCGAGTTGCAGCCCCACCATGATCTGGCCGCCGTGATGGTCGATGCCCTGGCCCTGGCCCGCTCCCTCGGCCATCCGTGCACCGATCTCAACGTCGGTGGCGGTCTGGGGATCCGTTATGTCGCCTCTGATGATCCGCCGTCGATTCAGGCCTGGGTGCAGCAGGTGGCGGAAGCGGTGACGGCCGCCTGCGACCAGCGATCCCTGGCCCTGCCGCGGTTGCTCTGCGAACCGGGTCGATCGCTCGTGGCCACCGCCGGCCTCACCCTTTACAGCCTTGGCAGTCGCAAGGAGGTGCCCGGTGTTCGCACCTATCTCTCCGTGGATGGCGGCATGAGCGACAACCCGCGGCCGATCACCTACCAGTCGCTGTACACGGCGCTGCTGGCCGATCAGCCCGGCGCCGAGCCCACCGAGGTCGTCACCCTCGCCGGAAAGCACTGCGAATCGGGTGATGTGCTGCTCAGGCAGCTGGCTCTGCCCCCCTCGACGTCCGGTGATGTGCTGGTGGTGCTCGCCACCGGCGCCTATAACGCCGCCATGAGCTCCAATTACAACCGCATCCCTCGGCCGGCCGCCGTGCTCGTGCAGGGGGGCCACGCCGATCTGATTCAGCGCCGCGAGCAGCCGGAGGATCTTCTGCGCTTCGATGTGCTTCCGGAGCGGCTCGGACGGGTACGTTGAATGGGGGCCGCGCGGGATGGGTGTGAACTGGTTGCAGAACCTGCACGCGGCCCTGCTGCTCGATCTGTTGCTGGCTGGCGCCCTGTTTCTGGCCCTGCTGTCACGCATCACCGAGATCCGCACCCTCTGGCTGCTGCGGGGCTGGCTGACGCTGGTGGCCCTGGCCTGGCTGGTGCAGACCTACGCCCATCTGCCGCTCACCTCGAAGCTGGTCGATGCCCTGGTGCTGGCCTGCAGCCTTTCGTTGGCGATCCTCTGGCAGGGGGAGCTCCGACGGTTGATGGAGCTGCTGGGCACCGGTCGGTTGGATGTGCTCCTCGGCAGCCGGCGGGGCGACCCCCTGGCCTCCGGTGCGGTGGCCCTGCTCAGTGACGCGGCCGGCCGCCTGTCCCAGGCGCGTCGCGGTGCCCTGATCGTCGTCGACCTCGGCAGCGATCTCAGGCCCGAGGATTTCCTTAATCCCGGTGTGCCCCTCGATGCCCAGCTCAGTGTGGAGCTGCTGCTCAATCTGTTCGCGGTCGATACTCCGCTCCATGACGGTGCCGTGCTGGTGAAGGACAACCGCCTGCTGGCCGCCGGCGTGATCCTGCCCCTGTCCCGACAGGGACTGAGTCGCCTCGGCACCCGCCACCTGGCGGCGATGGGGATCACCGAACGCTTTGATCGCTGTCTGTGCATCGTCGTCTCCGAGGAGACCGGAACCCTGTCGCTGGCCAGTCAGGGTCGACTGGAGCGGCCGATCACCAGCAGCCGGCTGCAGGAGCTTCTCAATGCCGCCGTCACGAGCCAGTCAGCCCGGGGGACCAACCGCGGCGGGTCCAAGGCTGCGAACACGCCCCCCTGGCGTAGCGTGACATCGACTGCGCCGGATCGTCGCGCATGAGTCGCGCCGTCGCGTCCAACTCCACCCCCAACGGGAGGCATCCCCTGCCGGCGATCCTCGATCCCCTGCGGATGCCGGCCCACGTGGCCCTGATCATGGACGGTAACGGCCGCTGGGCCCGTCACCGCGGACTGCCCCGGGTGATGGGCCACCGCGAGGGGGTCGAGGCCCTCAAGCGCACCCTGCGCCTCTGCAGCGACTGGGGCATCGGCGCCCTCACCGCCTATGCCTTCTCCACCGAGAACTGGACCCGCCCCGGCGAGGAGGTCAGCTTTCTGATGACCCTCTTCGAGCGCGTTCTGGCCCGGGAGCTCGCCTCCCTTGAGCGCGAGCAGGTGAAGATCCGCTTCCTCGGTGATCTGGCCCCCTTGCCTGCAGCCCTGCAGCAACGGATCGCCGAAGCCACCGAGCGCACGGCGGGCAATCTCGGCATCCATTTCAACGTCTGCACCAACTACGGCGGTCGTCGTGAACTGGTGAGCGCCGCCCGCCATCTGGCCCGGGAGGTGGCCGCCGGCCGGCTCGATCCCGATCAGATCGATGAGGCCCGCATCGCCGCCCATCTCCACACGGCCGGTGATGTGGATCCTGATCTGTTGATCCGGACAAGCGGGGAACGCCGTCTCAGCAATTTCCTGCTCTGGCAGCTGGCCTACGCCGAGATTCACATCACCGATGTTCTCTGGCCCGATTTCGATGAAGCGGCTCTGCTGGCGGCGCTTGTCGACTATCAGGGTCGCCAGCGGCGTTTCGGTGGTGTCGATGCGTCTGTTCATCCCGGCCTGACTCCGGCGGCGCTGGGCTAGATCTGACTGCCAGCCCTCCTCGTCCGCCTTGACCTCCGCGCCCGCTCGTTCTCCCGTCGGTTCCTCCGCCCAGGGCGGTGCCTCTCTCGCCCAGGGCGATGGCAGCGACCTCGGTCCGGTCGTCTTGCGTCACGACTGGAGCCGCGAGGAGATCGAGGCGCTGCTGGAGCTTCCGCTGATGGATCTGCTCTGGCGGGCCCAGCAGGTGCATCGTGCCGCCAACCCCGGCTACCGGGTGCAGCTGGCTTCCCTGCTCAGTGTCAAGACCGGCGGCTGCGAGGAGGACTGCGCGTACTGCCCCCAGTCGATGCACAACAGCAGCGATGTGGCCGGTCAGCCGGACCTGGAGGTGGCGCCGGTCCTGGAGCGGGCCCGGGCTGCCCGCGATGCCGGGGCCCATCGCTTCTGCATGGGCTGGGCCTGGCGTGACATCCGGGACGGTGCGCCGTTCGAGGCGATGCTGGAGATGGTGCGCGGCGTGCGGCAGCTTGGGCTGGAGGCCTGTGTCACCGCCGGCATGCTCACCGATCGCCAGGCGGAGCGTCTCGCCCAGGCCGGTCTCACCTCCTACAACCACAACCTCGATACAAGCCCGGAGCATTACGCCCGGATCATCACCACACGCACCTATGAGGAGCGGCTCGAAACCCTGGAGCGGGTGCGGAGGGCCGGAATCGGCCTCTGCTGTGGCGGCATCATCGGCATGGGGGAAACCCTGAATGATCGTGCCGGTCTGCTTCAGGTGCTGGCCACCCTCGATCCCCACCCGGAGAGCGTGCCGATCAATGCCCTGGTGGCGGTGGAAGGCACCCCGCTCGAAGGCCGCAAGACCGTCGATCCGATCGAATGGGTGCGGATGGTGGCGGTGGCCCGGATCCTGATGCCCACCAGTCGTGTGCGCCTCAGTGCCGGCCGCGAGACCCTCGGCCGCGAAGCCCAGGTGCTGGCGCTGCTTGCCGGCGCCGATTCCATCTTCTACGGCGACACCCAGCTCACCACCGGCAATCCGGCGGTGGAGGCCGATCGCGCCCTGTTGGCCCTCGCCGGGGTCAATGCCGATGAGATCTCCGCGCCGGCCAGCTGCTGATGGACTCGTCGGCCCTCACGCCCCGCCCCCTGCAGGTCGCGGCGTTTTATCGCTTCGCTCCCCTGGCGGATCGCCAGGCCCTGCGTCAGGCTCTGCTCGACCTCGGTCAGCGCGAAGGCCTGCGCGGCACCGTGCTGCTGGCGGAGGAAGGGGTGAACGGCACTATCAGTGGTCCTGTGATCGGGGTGCACCGTCTCCTGGAGCATCTGCGCCGGCGGCCCGGCTTCGAAGATCTTGAGGCCAAACTCCACACCGCTGATCAGCCGGTCTTCCATCGCTTCAAGGTGCGCCTCAAACGGGAGATCGTTTCATTGGGCCGTCCTGAGGTTCAGCCCCTGAACCAGGTGGGCACCTACGTCAGCGCCTCCGACTGGGACGCCCTGATCGCGGATCCGGAGACCCTGGTCATCGATACCCGCAATGACTACGAGGTGGCCGTGGGCCGCTTCCCTGGGGCGATCAATCCGGGCACCCGTCATTTCCGCGACTTTCCGGCCTGGGTCGAGACCACGCTCCGTCCCCTGGTGGCGGAACGTCTGCCCCGGCGCCTGGCCCTGTTCTGCACCGGCGGTATCCGCTGTGAGAAGGCCACCAGCTATCTGTTGCAGCAGGGCTTCGAAGGGGTGCATCACCTCAGGGGTGGGATTCTGCGCTACCTCGAGGAGCGGCAGGATCATCCCCGGAGCTGGCAGGGCGAGTGCTTTGTCTTTGATCAGCGCGTCACGGTGAATGCCCGGCTGCAGCCCGGCTCCCACCTCCTCTGCCACGCCTGCGGCCTGCCCCTGGGGCCGGCGGATCGCGATCACCCCGCGTATCTGGAGGGGGTGAGCTGCCCCCATTGTGTCGAGCGTTTCAGCGCTGCCGACCGTGCCCGCTTCGCCGAGCGGCAGCGCCAGATAGCGCTCGCCCACGGTCGTGGCCAGCCCCATGTCGGGGCGTCGATGCCGCAGGGCTGATGGCGGACCCATCGGCGGCGCCGATTCTCTACAGCTTCCGGCGGTGCCCGTTCGCGATCCGGGCGCGGTGGGCCCTGGCGGTGGCCGGTTGGCGGCCTGACCGGGATCTCGAGCTTCGCGAAGTGGCGCTTGCCGCCACGCCGCCGGAGCTGCTGGAGCCCTCCAGCAGCGGCACGGTGCCCGTGCTGGTGACGACCGCTGCTGCGGTGCTGCCCGAGAGCCTGATGATCATGCGCTGGGCCCTGGAGCACGCGGACCCTCAGGGTTGGCTGACGGGCTGGGATCGGCCGGCCCAGCGGCTGATGCAGGCGCTGATCGACCTGAACGACGGCCCGTTCAAGCACCACCTCGATCGTCATCGCTACCCCGAACGCTACGGGGAGGCATCGTCAGCGGTTGAGCATCGCCGCGAGATCCTCGCCATCCTGCGAGGCTGGGATGACCACCTCCGCTCCGCTGGTTGGCTGCTCGGCGATCGGCCGTGCCTGGCGGATGGGGCACTCCTGCCCTTCGTGCGTCAGTTCGGTCTCACGGAACCGACCGGCTGGGCTGCAGCGGCTGGCCTCGAGGCCTTGCAGGGCTGGCTCGATCGCTACGTCTCCTCGGCCGCCCTCGCTGCCGTGATGGCGCCTCCCTGGGGCCGGCGCCGCAGCTGGCGCTCCCCCCGCTGGATCTATCACCTGGCGCTGGCTGATGACTGGCGTGCAGCGCGCACGGAGGGGATGTACCGGGTCTCCACGCGCTTCCTGAGGCTCGAGGAGGTGGGCTTCCTGCACGCTTCCTACGCCCACCAGATCGAGGCCACCCATCAGCGCTTCTTCGCCGATGCCGGCCCGCTGAAGCTGCTTGTGCTCGATCCGCACCAGCTGGAGGCCATCGGTCTGCCGGTGCGGGCGGAACCGGCGCCCGGCAGCGGGGAGCTGTTCCCGCATGTCTACGGTGCAGTTCCCGTGCAGGCGGTGCTGCAGGTGGAGTCGTATCCGTGAATCAGCCGTTGCCGACCCTCGGGGCCATCGAACAGTGCGCTGCTGCGCGGGGTCTGCTGCTGCGCCTGCAGGTGCGCGAGCTGCTGGGGCTTCGTACCCTGCGGGTGGTGGTGGCCCAGCCGAGATCGGGTGAGATGCCGGTGCTGCTCGGCGAGCTCAAGGGCTGGGCCCTGCCGATCCGTGCCGGCCTCCAGCTCGACACGCTGCGCGTTGCGCCGGGGGCTCCGGCCGGGGTCGGTGCCCTGATCTGGGCGGCCACCCTCTGCTGGGCCCTGGAGGAGACCCCCTGCCGTCGTGCCCGGTTTCTGGCGATCCGCGATGACGACCATCAGCACCGCCGGCTGGTGCGCTATTTCCGCCGGCTGGGTTTCCGCGGTTGCCGGGAGGTGGGGGCCTCCCCTCTGGATCTGGTCCTGCGGTTGATCTGGGGTGGTTCCGGCCTGCTGATGGCGGGTGACTGCGCCGAGGCTCTCGCCGTCAGCCTGCGGCAGCTGGCGGTGCTTCCCGGTCCGGACCTGCGTTGATGCTCCGGCCCTCCCTTCCCGCCAGGCTGTTGAACGACCACTCCTGAACCGTCATGACCCTGATCACCTGCCATTACCGCGGCCAGCTGCGCTGTGAGGCGGAGCATGGTCCTTCAGGCGATCGCCTCGGCACCGATGCCCCCACCGACAACCAGGGTCGCGGGGAGATGTTCTCCCCCACCGATCTGGTGGCCACGGCCCTCGCCACCTGCATCCTGACGGTGATGGGGATCGCCGCCGAGCGTCGCGGCTGGAGCCTGGAGGGCACGGAAGCCCGGGTCGAGAAGACGATGACCCGTGAGGGCGTGCGGAAGATCGAACAGCTCACGGTCTGGGTGCGTCTGCCTGCGGATCTCGATGCTGCGGCCCGTGATCAGCTGCAGCGCTTCGCCGAGAACTGTCCGGTGAAGAAGAGCCTGGAGGGTGCGGTGGCGATGGATCTGATCTGGGAGTGAGGCGGTTCCGGTGCCCTGCTTAGGGCTGGTTCGGCGGCGCGGCCTGTCTGCGGGCCACCCAGGCTTCATGGGGCAGCGGTTCGGTGCCGTATTCCCAGTCGTCGTAGTCGGGGTCGTTGCGAATTTTCTGGTGCAGTTCTTTCTGCACCTCGAAATCGTGGGGGCGACTCTCCCACCCATCGACAGGGTCGCCGGAGGCATCACCGGGGATCGGAGGCTGCGGGGCGGTCATCGGAATGGCGTGGTACCGGGACATCCATTCTGAGGCCTGGCCCCGGAGGCGGTCAGTCGTCGCAGCAACTCCAGTCGGAGGTGCCGGTATGCAACCACTGCCGCTCCCGCTCGGAGAGTGCCGCATAGCGTTCAGCGCAGCCGCAGCCACCATCTAGGGGCTCAGGATGGCGGCGGGGGCACAGGAACCAGGCGTGCACCCGATCGATGGCCTCCGGATCCTGACCGCCGGCGGTTCTGGCGGTGACGCTCATCAGATCCGCTCCTCAGACGTTGAACAGGAACTCCATCACATCGCCTTCCGCGACGATGTAGTCCTTGCCCTCGGCCCGCAGCCAGCCGCGGTTGCGGGCTTCCGCCAGCGAGCCGGCTTCCAGCAGGTGCTCGTAGCCGACGGTCTGGGCGCGGATGAACCCCCGCTCGAAATCGGTGTGGATCACGCCGGCGGCCTGGGGGGCTGTCATCCCCGCCTGGATTGTCCAGGCCCGCGTCTCCTTCTCGCCGGTGGTGAAGTAGGTGCGCAGGCCCAGCAGGCGATAGGTGGCGCGGATCAGGCTCTGCAGTCCCCCTTCCTCAACCCCCAGACCGGCCAGGAATTCGGCACGATCCTCCTCCGGCAGTTCGATCAGCTCAGCTTCCACCTGGGCTGAGATCCGTACCGTTTCAGCCCCTTCCCGGGCGGCCAGTTCGCGCACTTCGTCCACGAAGGCATTCCCGCCGGCGAGGTCGTCTTCGCTCACATTGGTGGCGTAGATGATCGGTTTGGCGGTCAGCAGGCCGAGGGGGCGGATCAGGGCGGCCTCCTCGTCGTTCAGGGCCAGGCCGCGGGCCGCGGCTCCCTGCTCCAGCAGCGCCTGGATCCTGGCCAGCACCGCGTCTTCCACCTGCGCCTCCTTGCTGGTGCGGAGCTGCTTCTTCAGCCGTTCCCGCCGCTTCTCCACCTGGGCCAGATCCGCGAGGGCCAGCTCCAGATTGATCACCTCCGCATCCCGCGCCGGCCCGACCGAACCGGCCACGTGGATCACGTCGTCATCCTCGAAGCAGCGCACCACGTGCACGATCGCGTCCACCTCGCGGATGTTGGCCAGGAACTTGTTGCCCAGCCCCTCACCCTGGCTGGCGCCTTTCACCAGGCCGGCGATGTCCACAAATTCCACCCGTGTCGCGATCAGCTCCTTCGAGCCGGAGATCGCCGACAGGCGCGCCAGGCGCTCGTCCGGTACCGAAACAATGCCGGAATTCGGTTCGATCGTGCAGAAGGGGTAGTTGGCCGCCTCAGCCTTGGCATTGGCGACAAGGGCGTTGAAGAGGGTCGATTTGCCCACGTTGGGCAGACCGACGATTCCGGCTTTGAGCATGGGGTGAGGTCGATCGTTCCATCTTCAGGGACCAGCGGCGCCGGCCAGGGGGGAGATCCCCCCCGCGGTCATCGTCAGTCGCGTCCTCAGCACAGGACAATGGTGAGACCCGGTCCTGGTCGCCATCACCCGCCTGCAGTCCCCGATCGAGTCGAAGCTCGCCACGTCCGGATCCCTGTCCGTTCCCTGGTGGCGCCGTCGCCGCCTCTGGGCCGGTGCCGCCACCGCGGTGGTCGTGCTGGCCGGACTCCAGATCTGGCAGCGCCAGGCCGCCGGCCGCCGCAACGCCAGCCTGGCGTCTTACACCGTGGTGGCCACCCAGGGCAGCCTGCCGGGCGTGGTCACCGCCAGTGGTGAACTCGAGGCCGTTGAGCGGGTGAACATCAGCCCCAAGCGCCAGGGGCTTCTGGTGAAGCTGCTGGTGGATGAAGGACAGACCGTGCAACAGGGTCAGCCCCTGGCGGTGATGGATGCCGGCGATCTGAATGAACGCCTGCAGGAGCTCCAGGCCCAGCTCCGTTCCGCCCAGGCCCAGTTGCGGCGAAGCCGCAGCGAATTCGATCGCAATCGCAGCCTGTTCGAGCAGCGGGCGATCAGCGCCAACGATTTCAACCGCATCAAGTCCACGTATCAGGTGGATCGGGCGGCCGTGGAAGCGGCCCGTCAACGGATCGAGCAGCGGCAGGTGGAGCGCGGCGAACTGATGATCCGGGCCCCCTTCGCCGGCATCGTCACCGCCCGCTATGCCGATCCTGGCGCGTTCGTCACCCCCACCACCACCGCCTCGGCGACGGCGGGAGCCACCAGCTCCTCGATCGTCGAGCTGGCCCGCGGCCTTGAGGTGACGGCCAAGGTTCCCGAGAGCGACATCGGCCGCCTGCGGCTGCAACTCCCTGCCAGCGTGCGGGTCGATGCCTTCCCCGATCGGCGCTTCCGGGCCAGCATCCGCCAGATCGCTCCCCGCGCCGTCAAGACCAACAACGTCACCTCCTTCGCGGTCAGGCTGCGCCTGCTGGATCCGGCCCCGGCCCTGAGGATCGGCATGACCGCTGACATCGATTTCTCCACGGGGGCCCTGCCGTCCCGCACCCTGGTGCCCACCGTGGCTGTTGTCACCGAAGACGGCCGGCCGGGGGTGTTGCTGGTCGGGCCCGATAAGGCCCCCCGTTTCCAGCCGGTGACCCTCGGCGCCAGCAGTGGCCCCAGCACCCAGATCCTTTCCGGGCTTGCCCCCGGCACCCGGGTGTTCATCGATCTGCCGCCCTGGGCCAAACGGCCGAAGGCGAAGTAGTCAGCCTGTCCCGGCGGTTCCGGTCGCCAGGAAGGATCGCGCTGCCGCCAGGATCCGTTCGCTGGCCAGACCGTCGCCGAAGGGATTGTGGGCCCGGGCCATGGCGCCATAGGCCTCAGGATCGTCCAGCAGCCGGCTTGCTTCCCGGAGGATCGAAGCGCTGTCGGTGCCGATCAGGCGGGCGGTGCCGGCTTCGACGGCTTCCGGCCGTTCGGTGGTGCGCCGGAGCACGAGCACCGGTTTGCCCAGGGCGGGTGCCTCCTCCTGGAGACCACCGGAATCGGAGAGCAGCAGCGTGCAGCTGCGCATGGCCGCCACCAGACGGTCGTAATCGAGGGGTTCACAGAGCACGACCCGGGGATGGTGGCCGAGCAGACGCTCCAGCGGTTCGCGCACCGTGGGATTGCGATGCAGCGGCAGCACCAGGGCCGTGTCGGGGAAGCGCTCCAGCACCGCCAGGAAACCGCGGCCGATCTCCTCGAGGGGAGCGCCCCAGTTCTCGCGGCGATGGACCGTGGCCAGAATCACGCGCTGGTTCTGCCAGTCGATGCCGGGGAGCTCCAGCGGTGCGGCCTGGCTGGCCATGCGCAGCAGGGCATCGATCACCGTGTTGCCTGTGGTCAGGATGTCGCCCACCACGCCGGAGGCCCGCAGATTGGCGGCGGAGCGTTCCGTCGGGGCGAAGTGCAGCCTGGCGATCTGGGAGATCAGCCGCCGGTTGGCCTCTTCAGGGAAGGGATCGAGCAGGTTGTCGGTGCGCAGGCCGGCTTCCACGTGACCGACCGGGATCTGTTCGTAGAACGCCGCCAGGGCGGCGGCGAAGGCTGTGGTGGTGTCCCCCTGCACCAGCACCAGATCGGCGCGGTGGGTGCTGAATTCCTCCCGCAGACCCTGCAGGGCGGCGCAGGTGACATGGGTGAGGGTCTGACGCGGTGCCATCAGAGCCAGGTCGTCATCCGTCTGGAGACCGAACAGCTCCATCACCTGGCTCACCATCTCGCGGTGCTGTCCGGTGAGCACGACCCGCAGCCGCAGGTCGGGAGCCTCGCGGAAGGCCAGGATCACCGGCGCCAGCTTGATCGCCTCGGGCCTCGTGCCCAGCACCACCGTGACCAGGGGGCGTGTGTCCCGGGGCGTGGATGCTCCGCTGGGCCCCGGGGTTTCAGCGCCGCTTTCGACTGTCAAACCACCCCTGCAATCCCCCTGATCCTAAGGAGCCTGGGGCGTTGGAGCTCAGGCCAGCAGGCGGGCGAGCAGCAGAACGACGATCCCGACGGAGAGTCCGAGCATCGCCAGACGGCCGTTCCAGATTTCGGCCTGGGGCGTGAAGCCCCGCCGCCAGGCGTTGAGCTCCTCGGGCGGCACCGGCACGGCGTGGATCGGATCAATGACGGCAACCCCCGCTGAACCGGGGTGGGAGGAATCCAGCTCCTGCCCAGGAACATCGTGGGCCATGGCGGAGGCGATCATTCGGTGATCAATCCTAGGAGACTTGACGCGATCGCGAGGCCTGGCGTGAACGATCGCTTGGTTGGTCCGGCATGCGGTCCGTTACTCCCGTTTGTCGCCTTGTCGCCTTGTCGCCGAGGCCCGACCCGAGGCCCGACCCGAGGCTTGATGATGCGGCGCCGCGAACGGCTCCGGAGCTCAGAAGGGAGCGGAGGATCCGTAGAGAGCGTCGGCTTCCTCCAGGGCCAGCCTGGGGGCCACCCCGAGGGTGACGACGCTGTGCTGGCCGGCCAGCAGACGCTGACAGGCGGCCACCCCGATCATCGCGGCATTGTCGGTGCAGTAGGTGAGCGGGGCGACCCGGAGCGTCAGGTGGCTGTCGCTGCAGCGGCGTTCCATCAGACCCCGCAGCCGCAGGTTGGCGGCCACGCCTCCCACGAGCACCACCGTGGCCAGCCCATGGTCACGGGCGCAGCGGCAGGCTCGCTCCACGAGCACCTCGGCCACCACCTGCTCGAAGCTGGCCGCCAGATCGGCCAGGGGCAGCGAACCTTCGGCTTCGAGGGCCCGCACCTGACGCAGCATCGCTGTCTTCAGGCCGCTGAAGCTGAAGTCGTAGGGATGGAACCCGCCACCGGGGCGGGACACCCGCCCCTTCGGGAGCGAAAAACGGTGGGGATCCCCATCGGTCGCTGCCACCTGAATCGCCGGACCCCCGGGATAACCGAGGCCCAGCAGGCGCGCCACCTTGTCGAAGGCTTCACCGGCGGCATCGTCATGGCTGCGGCCCAGTCGCTGATAGCGCCCCGGCCCCTCCACACGGATCAGTTCCGTATGCCCACCGCTGACCAGCACCACGAGGTAGGGACCCGGCGGCAGCTCCGCTCCGAGCTGCACCGAGGCCAGGTGCCCCTCCAGGTGATGGAGGCCCAGAAAGGGCTTCTGATGCAGCCGGGCCAGGGTGCGGGCCGTCACCGATCCCACCAGCAGGGCGCCGACGAGCCCCGGGGCCACGGAGGCGGCGATCGCATCGACGCTGTTCAGGGCGATGCCGCTGCTGGTCAGCACCTGGTCGATCAACTGGGGCAGCGCCTCCACATGGCGCCTCGAGGCGATTTCGGGCACCACCCCACCCCAGCGCGCATGTTCCTCCACCTGGGAGGCCACGGCATCGGCGAGCACCTGCCGGTCGCGCACGATCGCCGCCGCTGACTCGTCACAACTTGTTTCGAGGGCCAGAACCGTCGGCATTGCGCTGCTGCGTCGCCTTTAGTCTCGCCGAGTGACCTCCTGCTTGTTGGCAGGCCTCCTCAACACAGAACCGGACACAATGCGCCGCCTTTTTGCCGTTCTGCTCTCCGCCCTGCTGGTCTTCGGCTTCGCCCCCGTGGCCAAGGCCGATGTGGCTGGCCTGACCCCTTGCGCCGAGAGCCCCCGCTTCCAGCAGCGTGCCGCTGCCGCCAAGACCGACCAGGCCAAGGCACGTTTCGCCCTTTATAGCCAGGCCGTCTGCGGCACCGATGGCCTGCCCCACCTGATCGTCGATGGTCGCTGGAGCCACGCCGGTGACTTCACGATTCCTGGCATCGCCTTCCTCTACATCGCCGGTTGCATCGGCTGGGCCGGTCGCAGCTACCTCCAGGCGATCCGTGAAAAGGATGGTTCCCCCAACAAGGAGACCGCCAACAAGGAGATCCAGATCGATCTGGCCATCGCCTTCAAGAGCACGCTTGCCGCCGCCACCTGGCCTCTGGCTGCCTTCGGTGAATTCACCAGTGGCAAGCTGCTCGCCGCTGATCGCGACGTCACCGTTTCCCCTCGCTGAGCGAAACGGATCTTCCGGTTCCATCTTTTCCATTCACGACTGATTTCAACGTCATGAAGAAGTTCCTCACCACCGCCCCGGTGTTCTCGGCGATCTGGTTTTCGATCACCGCCGGCATCCTGATCGAATTCAACCGTTTCTTCCCTGATCTCCTCTTTCATCCCCTCTGATTCAGGATCTCTCTGAAATCGGGTCGCCCCCCTTGGCAACTGAACTCCTGGAATGAATTCTCTGAATTCACTCCAGGAATTTGATTTTCAGGTTCATCCCTGGAGATTCGCTTCTCCAGGGTATTTCTTCAGATCAGGGAATTGTTCCAGATCTCAGATCAGGGAATCGTTTCAAGTCAGGATGTCGTTTCAGGTCAGGATATCGCTTCAGGAATGACGTTCTTCCGCAATCAACCCCTGAGCTGATTCTCGGAAGATTTCAATTTTGATGGAATTTCTGCGGTTGATCGTGGATCCATTGACCTCAGGCATTGATCCAGACTTCGCAACCGGGATCATTTTTTGGTCACCATCTCCACATCGCTGCGCCATCCACCACTCTGACGATCAGCCTGAGGTTCTGAGGTCCTGAGCGGGCAGCAGAGCATGGCCGGGGCCCTTCGGAGCCCCGTTTTTCTGGATGAAATTCCGGCCCATGGCGGCAGATCACAGGTCCGTTGGCTGTCGTTCCGGGGCCCGTGCTGGCCGCGGCCAGGAGCAGCGGCCTGGTCCGGGGATCAGGACGGCACGAGCCCCAGCCGCCTCTCCAGTTCGTTCAGGCAGGTCTCCAGGTCGTCATTGACCAGGGAGGCATCGAATTCGGCTTCCGCCTGAAGTTCCACCCGGGCCCGCTCAAGCCGGCGCTGGATCGAGGCCTCCTGCTCGGTGCCACGTCCACGGATGCGGCGTTCAAGTTCCGCGAAGGAGGGAGGTCTGATCAGCAGCTGGTAGCCGGCGGGGAAGCTGCGCCGCACCTGCCGCGCTCCCTCGAGTTCGATTTCGAGCAGCACCGGCCGTCCAGCCGCCAGATGCTCCTCCACCGGTTGCCGTGGGGTGCCGTAGAGGTTGCCGGCGAATTCCGCCCATTCGAGGAAGCCGTTGGCGGCCACCTGGGACTCGAAGTCCGCACGGCTGAGAAAGCGGTAGTGCTGGCCATCCACTTCACCAGCCCGCGCCGGACGGGTGGTGGCCGAGATCGACAGCCAGATCTGAGGATGGCGCTCCAGCAGCCTGGCCACCAGGGTGCCCTTGCCCACGCCGCTCGGGCCGGTGATCACGCTGAGCCGGGCCGCTGCGGCGGCGGAGCTTGAGGCAGCCGATGGCGAGGACTCAGGCAACGGGGGCAGGAGCGCGGCAGGCTGCAGAGTAGGGGCTCCTGAAGGGTTCAGCGGCACGATGGCCGGCGCGCCACGATCGAGCGACACCCCGGCTTCCGGTCAGGAGATCCGCCGTCCGCGGCTCCAGGCGATGGATGTGACGACCTTGCGGGCCCTGCTGGCGGCGATGCGTGCCCGCTGGCTTCCGAGCCGTTTCGAGAAGGCCCAGCAGTGGGATGGCACCACCATTCAGCTCGGTCTGCGCAGCCTGCAGGGGATGGAATGGCTGGAACTGAGCTGGCAGGCGGAAGCGCCACGGTTGCTGTCGATCGAGGCGCCGGTGCGCCGTGGGGATGGCAGCACCCTCGCGCAGCAGCTTCAGCACGGACTCCGGGGCCTGGCCCTGGTCTCCCTGGAGCAGGAGGGTTGGGAGCGGGTGGTCCGTTTCGGTTTTGCCCGTCGACCGGGGGCGCCGACGGAGCGCACCCTGGTGCTGGAGCTGATGGGTCGCCACAGCAATCTGTTCCTGCTCGACGGCGACGGTCGGATCGCTGCCCTCGGTCGCCAGGTGAAGGAACGCCAGTCACGCTGGCGTCCGATCGGCAACGGCGATCCCTACCCTTCCCCCCCACCCCTGAGCGGTCTGCCCCCCAGCCTGGCGGAGCCGCGCGATCGCTGGCAGGCTCGGCTCAGCCTGGTGCCTCTGCCCCTCGAGGCGGCGCTGCGGGATTGCTACCAGGGCATCAGTCCGGCCCTGATGGGGCAATTGCTGGCGGGGGACCCCTGGGCGCGGACCCCTGTCGATCAGCTGCAGCCCGAGCAGTGGGACCGGCTCTGGCAGCAATGGCAGGCCTGGTTGCGATCCGTCGAGACCGGTGCCTTTGGCTGGCAGCTGGAGGCCGATGGTGAGCGCTATCGCTGCTGGCCCGCCGCCGGCGAGCTCCCGGGCGATCGGTTGGCCGACCTCACGGGCCTCGGAGCGGGCCTGAGCCGTTATTACCAGCAGCATCTGCAGGCCCGCCAGCTGGCACAGCATCGCCTGCGGTTGCATCACCGACTGGAGGCCGCGATCGCCCGCGAGCAACGGCTGATCCGCGATCAGGAGATCCTGCTGGCGCGCAGCGACCAGAGCCCCCTGCTCCAGCAGCAGGCCGACGCCCTGCTCTGTCTGGCCAGCCCCAGTCGGGACCAGGTCGATGAAGCTCAGAAGCTCTATCGCCAGGCCCGCCGCCTGCGCCGTTCGGGGTTGGCGATCATCCCGAGGCTTGAGCAGCATCGCCAGACCCTGGTCTGGCTGGAGGCCTTGCACACCTTCGTCGATCAGGCCGACAGCCTGGAGCAGCTTCAGGACCTGGAGGAGGAAGGCGAGGAGCTGTCGGGGGATCGGCGGCCCCGTCACCGTGTGCAGCGGCGGGCACCGGCCCGCAGTGAGCCCTGCCCACTGGAGCTGCAGAGCGGCTCCGGTCTGCGGCTGCAGGTGGGCCGCAACCACCGCCAGAACGACTGGATCAGTCTTCGCCAGGCACGACGCGGCGATCTCTGGTTTCATGCCCAGGAATGTCCGGGCAGCCATGTGGTGCTCAAGAGTTCTGAAGGTCTGGCCACGGAAGCCGATCTGCAGCTGGCAGCTGATCTGGCCGCCTATTTCAGCCGGGCCCGGGGCAACCGCAGGGTGGCGGTGGTGATGGTGCCGACCAGTGATCTCCAGCGCATCGCCGGTGCCACGGCCGGCGCTGTTCGCCATCGCGGCGGTCAGGTGCTCTGGGGGGAGCCGGAACGGGCTCTTCCCCTGGCCACCGCCACTAGCCTGCGGGGGGATTCAGGGTCATGACACAGCAACCCCCGCCGCCGATCCGCGTCAACCCTCCAGCTGCTGCGCCGGCGGAGGAGTTCCCCTCCGAGGTCGAGATGACCCTGGTGGATCACCTTGAAGAGCTGCGGCGTCGGGTCCTGCGTGGTCTGCTGGCGGTGGTGGTGGCGGCAGCCGCCTGCCTGGCCTTCGTGAGGCCCCTGGTGCGGTTGCTGGAGCAGCCGGCGGTGGGGATCCGTTTTCTGCAGCTGGCTCCCGGGGAATTTCTGTTCGTCTCGATCAAGGTGGCGGGTTACGCGGGTCTCACCCTGGCGCTGCCCTATGTGCTCTATGAGGGCCTGGCCTTCGTGCTGCCGGGTCTGACCAGGAGGGAGCAGAAGCTGGTGGCTCCGGCGGTGGCGGGTTCGGCGGTGCTGTTCGCCGCCGGTCTGGCCTTCGCCTGGTGGGCGCTGATTCCGGCGGCCCTGCGGTTTCTGGTTGGTTACGGCGCCGATGTCGTCGAGCCGCTCTGGTCGATTGAGCGCTACATGGACTTCGTGCTGCTGTTGATGCTGGCCACCGGTCTGGCCTTTCAGTTGCCGGTGCTGCAGTTGCTGCTGGGTGCCCTGGGGTTGCTGCGGGCGAGCACGATGCTGTCGGCCTGGCGCTGGGTGGTGCTGATCGCTGCCCTGGCCGGGGCGGTGCTCACCCCATCCACCGATCCGGTGACGATGCTTCTGCTCAGCGGGGCGATCACGGCCTTGTTCCTGGTCGGGGTGGCGCTGGTGGCCCTGAGTGAACGGGTGCGCGGGGTTGAGCCCGCCTGATCAGGGACCGTCAAGCAGGAATTCGCTGGCCAGGGTCGGGTTCACGGTCAATGGCAGGGTCATCGCCTTACCGAGGCGGGGGCGGTCACCGGTGGTGCTGAGCCACTCACGCACATCGCCGGCGACCCCGAGGCGGTTGAGCAGGGCGGCCAGGTCGTCGATGCGTTCTTCGTAGCCGGCGGCGTCGAGCGGAAAGGACTGCTGCTCGAGGTAGGCCCACATCACCTGCAGATAAAGACGGCCGCGTCGCTGGACCAGCTGCATGTCGTAGGAGGCGCGCCAGCGATCACGCAGCACGGCGATCAGGCCCGCACCCGTCAGCGGTTCGGCTGGCTCGACCATGGGCTCGAACATCAAGGAACACAACAACAATGGCAACCAGGGGCACCCTGACAAGGGTGCTGGGCCGATTCAAGCCGCCTTGCCTCTCGGCCGGGGAAGCGGGCAGTTCATAATGGGCGCCACGTTGCCCCGGCTTTCAGGACGCCCCGTATGACCCAGATCCCTGCGAGCGATGTGCCCGGAATGGGTCGTCGGCAGTTCAGGAACCGGCTGACCTTCGGGTCGGACAGCGGTGTGGCCCTGGGGGCTCTCTATCCGGTCGTCAATTACTTCATCCCCCCCAAGGCCGCCGGCAGTGGTGGTGGCAGTGCCGCCAAGGACGAACTCGGGAATGCCGTCACCGCCACCGGTTGGCTGGCCAGCCACACGGAAGGCGACCGGAGCCTGGTCCAGGGCCTCAAGGGTGATCCCACCTATCTCGTTGTTGAAGGGCCTGATGCCATCAGCAGCTATGGCATCAATGCCATCTGCACCCACCTCGGGTGCGTCGTTCCCTGGAACGAGGGAGCCAACAAGTTCATGTGTCCCTGCCATGGCAGCCAGTACGACGCCACCGGCAAGGTGGTCCGTGGTCCGGCCCCTCTCTCGCTGGCTCTGGCCCATGTCAGCGTCGAGAACGACAACGTCTTCCTGACTCCCTGGACCGAAACCGATTTCCGCACCGGCGAGAAGCCCTGGTGGAGCTGATCTCTCCCCTCTGAACCGTTCCTCTTTCTCTCTGGATCACTCCACCATGCGTCGCACCCTTTCCTTCCTGCTCGGCTCCGTGCTCGCCTTCGGCGTGCTGGTGTCCGCCGCGGCACCCAGCTGGGCCTATCCCTTCTATGCCCAGCAGAACTACGACAGCCCCCGGGAGGCCACCGGCAAGCTGGTCTGTGCCAACTGCCACCTGGCCAAGAAGGCCACCCATGTCGAGGTGCCCCAGGCCGTGATGCCTGACACGGTCTTCAAGGCCGTGGTTGAAATCCCCTATGACACGTCGGTGCAGCAGGTGAGCGGCAATGGCAGCCCCACCGGTCTGAATGTCGGTGCTGTGGTGATGCTCCCCGATGGCTTCAGGCTCGCGCCCGCCGATCGACTGAGCGAGGAGCTCAAGGAAGAAACCGCCGGTGTGTACATCTCCCAGTGGAGTGACGACCAGCCCAACATTCTTCTGGTCGGCCCGGTGCCCGGCGATCAGCACCAGGAGATCGTCTTCCCGATCCTTTCTCCTGATCCCGCCACCGACAGCTCGATTCACTTCGGCAAGTACCAGCTCCATGTCGGCGGCAATCGCGGCCGCGGTCAGGTGACCCCCACCGGCGAGAAGACCAACAACGGTGTCTACACCGCCCCGGTCGCAGGATCGATCAAGGCGATCACGCCGGTCGACAACGGTGGCACCGAGGTCACCATCGCCGGTGAGAACGGTGATGTGGTGGAGTTCATCCCCGCCGGTCCGACCGTGATCACTCAGGTCGGCGAGACCATCGCTGCCGGTTCTCCCCTCACCAACGATCCCAACGTCGGTGGTTTCGGTCAGATCGACGCTGAAGTGGTGCTTCAGAACCCCGCCCGGATTTATGGACTGCTCGCCTTCTTCGCCGCTGTCTCCCTGGCCCAGATCATGCTGGTGCTGAAGAAGAAGCAGGTCGAGAAGGTTCAGGCCGCCGAGGGCGTCTGATCAGCTTCTGGGGCGCGTGTCTCGATCGTGGCCCGATCGAGGCCGTGCCTCTAGCTTGACGTTGTGATCCGATTTCTCCAGCGCCTGCGATCACGGCAGTGATCCTTCCCACCTTGATCACGGCCTGTGATCAAGGTGGGTTTTCTCTTGGCCTGCCCCTGGTGGCATCGCCGGTCCCCCCGGTCAGGTTTCTGGCTTTATCTGTTGATGCTGCTCCTTTCAGCGCCTTCCATGGATTCCTTGCCGCTGGCGACGATCTCCGCTGTTCTTCCGCCGGGTTTCGTGTTTGCTTCGCCCGGTGAGCTGCTGTTTCAGCTCGGTCCGATCTCCCTGCGTTGGTATGGACTGTTGATCGCCCTGGCCGTGCTGGTGGGGTTGATGCTCTCCACCCGCCTCGGACGGGAGCGGGGTCTGGATCCGGCGGTGATTGCTGATCTGCTGCCGATCCTGGTGCTGTCGGCCGTCGTCGGGGCACGGCTTTATTACGTCCTGTTCGAGTGGCGCCAGTTCGCCCCGCATCCGATCCAGGCCTTCTATATCTGGCAGGGTGGGATTGCCATCCATTGCGCCCTGATCGGTGGCTCCCTGGCCACGATCCTTTTCTGCCGGGTCCGTCATCTGTCGTTCTGGAATCTGGTGGATGTGCTGGTGCCATCGGTGGCCCTGGGCCAGGCGATCGGCCGCTGGGGCAACTTCTTCAATTCCGAGGCCTTCGGTCTGCCCACGGATCTGCCCTGGAAGCTGACCATCCTCGACAGCAGTCGCATTCCGCTCCGTTACGACGGTTTCACCACCTTTCATCCGACGTTTCTCTACGAATCGCTCTGGAATCTGGCGGTCTGCGGTCTGCTCCTGTGGTTGTTCAGGCAGGCCAGGCGCGGTCGGATCCGTCTGCCGGTCGGGGCTCTGAGCTGCATCTATCTGATGGCCTACAGCAGCGGTCGGGTCTGGATCGAGGGGTTGCGTCTCGATCCTCTCTGTCTGTTCGCACTTCCGCCGGACTGTGCCGGTGGCCTGCGCATGGCTCAGTTGATCAGCCTGCTGTTGATCGCCCTCGGCGGTTGTGGCCTCTGGTGGCTGCTGCGTCATTCCGCGGCAGCCCAGGGCCAGTCCGTCCATTCCAAGCCTTCCGATGGGATTCAGCCATGACCGGTTCAGCCACGACTGAGAGCAAGGGACCGATCGTTCACATCGTCGGTGGCGGCCCTGGCGCACCGGATCTGCTCACGCTGCGGGCGGTCCGGTTGATTGAAGCCGCTGAGGTGCTGGTCTGGACAGATTCGCTTCTCAGCCCGCAGATCGCCGCCCTGGCCCCAGCGGACTGTGAACGGATCCGCACCAGCACGCTCACCCTCGAGGAGGTGCTGACGGTGGTGGTGGATCGGGCCAGAGAGGGGAAGCGGGTGGTTCGCCTCCATGACGGCGACCCCTGCCTGTACGGCGCCCTGAATGAGCAGATCTGCCGGCTGGCCGATGCCGGCATCGGCGTTGATGTGGTGCCTGGTCTGAGCGCTTATCAGGCCACGGCGGCGGCCCTCCGGAGCGAACTGACGATCCCGGGTCTGGTGCAGACCATCGTGCTCAGTCGGGCGGGAGGGCGTACCGGTACCCCTGAGCGCGAATCCCTGGAGCGGCTCGCCAGCCTGCAGGCCTCACTTTGTCTTTATCTCAGCGCCCGTCATGTCGAGGAGGTCCAGACGGAACTGCTGCGGCACTATCCGCCCCAGACCCCTGTCGCCATCGGTTATCGCGTCAGCTGGCTGGATCAGTGGCTGACGGTGGTGCCCCTGGAGCGGATGGCGGCCACCAGCCGTGAACGTCAGTTGATCCGCACCACCCTGTATGTGGTCAGTCCGGCCCTGGCGGCACCGGAGGCCGCCCGCTCCCGCCTCTATTCCGCCAGCCACAATCACCTGTTCCGTGGCGGCCTTGATCAGGACCCTCCGGCGGAATGACGTTCAGGCCTCGCCGTGAAGCTCCCGCTGCAGGCGATCGCGATCAAAGCCGCAGCCGAGTCGCGCCACGATCATCTCCAGATCGTGGGCGGCATTTCCCAGGCAGCAGGTGCCACCCGGTGAGGGGGTGACATTGAACACCAGGCCAGGACGGGCTTCGATCCTGGCCTCTCCGAGCATCAGCCTGCGCTCCCGTTTGTTGATCAGCTGGGGGCGAACACCGCCGTAGCCCTTCGCGAAGCGCAGATCGGAGAGGGCCATGTCAGGCACGATCTTGCGGGCGTCCTTCAGAAACAGACGCCGGCGCAGCCAGGGCACCTCAAACAGCAGATTCTTGACGATGTAGTTGCGGATGTCGGCAATCCGGAACAGCTGCCATAACACCGCCAGCACCGCCCAGTCGAAGCGCAGCACCTTCAGGAATTCAAAGAAGGAGGCGGGGCGGTAGCGCTCCAGCAAGGGGAGCAACAGGGCCGTCGGTCCGAACCGTGTCTGGCCCGGGGCGCGCACATCAGGATCCCCATGGATGGCGGCGAAGGGCAGGCGGTCGTTCTGGACCGTGTAGACCTTGCCGCGCAGCAGATCAGGGGTGAAATAGAAACTGCCGGCCACGGGCAGGCAGGAATACTCCAGGCCATGGCCGAGTTGCTGGGCCATCAGCAGGCTGTGGGCACCGGCGTTGACGACCACATGGCGGGCTCGGACCACGCGGCTGTCTCCACCGTCTGTCGGTCGCAGGCTGACGAGGAAGCTGTCATCCCCCTCGGGCTGCAGATGTTCGACCGTCGTTGACAGAAGCAGATCGAGATGTCGTGAGGGCTCCGTGATTGCGGCACGGGCCTGAGCGACGAAGGATTCGGCCAGGGCCTCGTAATCGACGGCGGTGTACGTCCTGCGGATGCCGATCGCCACGAGCTCCTCCTGGCGCAGGGCTCCATCGCGCAGGGCCACCCGTGGTTCCCATTCAGCGATCTGGTCCTTTTCCAGCAGCTCCATCGCCGGGAAGTGGGGCGAGAAGTCGCGGAAGCGCTGGCGCAGAAAAGCGGTTTCAGCCGGGCCCACCGCCAGCACCATCTTCGGGGTCGAGAAGACGCAGCGACTGCGGGTTTCAGGATCGAGCAGCTCGGCGTAATGCACGATCATGTCCGCCGTCCGCTTCACCCGCACGGCTTTCTCGAGGGTGTAGTTGGTCTCGATGTCGCCGCAGTGAATCGTCTGACTGTTGCTGGTGGCTCTGGAGTTGACCTGGGCCAGTTGGTCGTAGCGTTCCACCAGCATCAGCCGGCGGATGTCGGTGTAGCGGGCCAGTTCGAACAGCAGGGCCGTGCCGCAGACCCCACCTCCGACGATCAGGACGTCCACCGTTTCGATCCCTTCGCCATGGCCGTCATCCGCTGTGGCGGGCAGGGGCGCTTCGTTCGGCGTGGTTTCCGGCCCGGGAGTGTTCCGGCTGTCAGGGGCGGATGGGCTGTCGTCAGGGCTCACAGAACAGAGCTGGCTCTGGCGCCATCGTCGCTGATCGTCGGCAGCCGTTCCCCAGGGAAGGAACCCGGGGCCCGTGTCAGGCTTCCAGAACCGCCGTGGTTTAAGATCGTGGGGTGCGGGCGATTAGCACAGCGGTAGCGCACTTCCTTCACACGGAAGGGGTCACTGGTTCGAATCCAGTATCGCCCATTCAAATTCTTTTTCTGGAATTCTGATTTTCCGGGATCTGAACGCCGATTTCCTGGCTTTTTCCGGCCAACGGGCGTTCCCTTCCCCAGCGGTGGCGTGTGGTCAGTCTCAGGGTTGAGGAGGGTGGGACCACCCTGTCCCTGTCGTCGCACCTCACCGCAACAGGACGGAGGATCGCAAGGGTTGTTCCTTCCGGTGTGAGGGCTGTTGCGCCGGTCCTGTGGACGCTGGGGGGCTGCCGGGGGTCAGGGGTCGGCGGCGTCAGCAAAATAAGGTCTGATGACGGGTCGATTTTTCGGAATCCGTTCGTACCATCGTCCAGAGCCCTCTGCGCGTCAGCCACTCGGAGCATGCCCCCTGATCCAAGACAAGCAGAGGACCGGGAGTCGCTCCCAGACGTTCAACTCCAGGAACTCGCTCGCGCTCTTGCCGAGGGGCGTGCTGCGCAGGGCCTGTCCTTGGAAGAGCTGGCGCGGAAGCTGCACATGGGGATCGAGCAGCTCCGGGCCCTGGAGCAGGCGGATGGCGCCAAGTTGCCCGAACTGGTGTTCGTCATCGCCCACGCCCGTCGGATTGCCTCGGTTCTTGAGCTCAGCATCGATCCCCTGATCGATGCCCTCCGTCAGGACTCCGCCTCGTCCACCAGGTTCGCCGGCATCACCTCCAGAGCGAAGGCGGCAGCGAAGGCGGCACCGCAAACGCGATCGCGCCCGGTTGCGATCCGGGAAGGCGCCCATGACGTTCCAGCCTCGCTTTCCCGCTCCCAAAAGCCTCCGGCCCGCCCGGAACGCGCAGGATCCGCCAGTACCGGCCCCAACCCTGGCCCTGCGGTCAGCGTGAATCCGTCGCCGTCAGGGTCGGCGGCCTGGCTGCGACCCCTGGCGGCTCTGGCGCTCGTGGCTGGCGTCGCCTCCGCCGGCACGGCCCTCTGGCGTCATGGCTTCCCTTCCTCAGGCTCCACTCCCGTCAGGCCGGTCCCTGCCGTCCAGCCTGCCGCTCCCAGGCCTGCCATCGCTTCTGCGGACCTGGTGCTGCGCTCCAGGCAACCCAGCTGGCTCGAGGTCCGCACCAGGAAGGGCCAACGCCTGCATTTCGGCATCCTGCGCGGTCAGCTGAGCTTCCCTAACCGTGCCGGCCTCGAGGTGCGGGCCGGTCGACCGGATCTGATCATTGTCACCACGGCTCCGGGAACCTCGCGTGTTCTCGGCCGGATCGATCAGCTCCGCTGGTGGTTGATTCAGCCCGACGGCAGGATCCTGCCGTTGCCCGGCAAGCCGGCCTGAGGCCTGCTCCCAACCAGTCCCAGCCCTGTCACCGCTGGCTACCCCCCTGGCCCTGGTCGCGTGGCTCAGCCCACCTGCAGCCTGCGCCCCGTGGCTTCCAGCACCAGGGGCCCGCAACCCTGCAGGCTCCATTGCTCCAGGCTCAGATCGACTCCGGGAGCCGTTGGCAGCAGCTTGATCAGCAGCTGTTCGTTGTCGGCGCTGGCGTTCAGTCCCGCGACCCGGGCCTCCGGCCGTCGGTCGAGTGCCGCTGCCAGACGCAGCAGCAGGGCCATCGCGCCCACCAGGCGTCGGGCGTCGCGGCTTTTCAGCAGTTGCCAGGCCTCATGCCGTTTCTTCGGCAGGCTGCGGCGGTGGTAGCGGGCGATGGCGGCCACCGTCAGATGCTCGTCATCGGAATACCCCAGCAGCTCTCCGTGGCGGATCAGGTACCAGGAGTGTTTGTGGTAGGCCCCGACATTGATGTGCTGGCCGCAGCCGTGCAGCATCGCCGCTGCCCAGAGCAGTTCGCGGCCGGCGCCGCTGTCCTCATGGAGTTCCCCCGCCGTCTGGTCGTAGAGGCTGAGGGCCAGGGAAGCCACCCGCTCGGCCCGCGCCAGATCGACGCCGAAACGCTGGGCCTGATGGCGAACGGTGCGCTGACGGATACTGCTCTGGTAGGCGAAACGATCTTCCAGCAGCCCCTTGCGCAGCATCCAGTCGACGATCAGCCCCTCCCGGAGCGCCCGATCGCAGATCACCAGCTCCTCCACCTGCAGCATCCGCATCGCCGTCTGCAGGATCAGGGCTCCCGGAACGATGATCTCGGCGCGCCGGTCATTGATCGCCGGCAGGCACCGTCGCTGCTCAGGGGTCATCGCCACCAGGCGGTCCACCAGTTGGTCCACCCGCTGGCGGCTGAGGCGATAGCCCTGCAGCCGCAGCGGTGGCCGTTCCTCCTCGGCCGCCGCCAGGGCTCCGATCGCCATCGCCGTGCCACTGGTGGCCACCATCACCGGCGCCTCTCCCGGCGTCAGCTTCTGCCGCACCTGCAGCACCGCCGGTTCCAGAGAGCCCTGGATGAAGGCGGTCAGAAACGAACGCCGCTCCGGTGAGAGCGGATCCTGATCGATGAAGTCGCGTTGCAGCCGCACCGCTCCGATCCTGGTGCTGGTCAGGGCACGGCTGTCCCGTCCGTCGGCGAGGACCAGTTCCGTGGAACCACCGCCGATGTCGAGGATCAGGTGGGGCTGATCGCCGAAGGCCATGCTCGAGAGCACCCCCAGATAGATCAGCCGGGCTTCCTCCGGGCCACTGATCAGATCGACGGCCAGGCCGATCTGCTCCTGCACGTTCTGCAGGAACTCGCGGCCATTCGGTGCTTCCCGCACGGCGCTGGTGGCGGCCGTCACGATCGCTTCCACCCCGTGGCTGTCGGCCAGTTCCCGACAGTGGCGCAGGGTGCGGAATCCTCGTTCGATCGCCGCCTCGGAGAGATCGCCGCTGAGCGGATCCCGTTCCCCGAGGCGGGCTGTGGTTTTTTCCACCAGCACGGTGCTGAAGGAATGCAGCTCCGGATCGATGGCGGCGATCAGCAGATGAATCGAGTTCGTGCCGATGTCGATCGCGGCCACCCGCCGCAGGCTGGAGGGCGAACCAGGAACAGGGTTCACAACCATCGGGTCGGCGGCCGGCAGGCAAGGCGTCACTTTGCCATCCGCCCATGGGACTGGCCGCCCCAGCCCTAGGAGCGTGTCGCGCATTTCGTAGGCACAGCCCCCCTTATCCCACTCCTTGTAGGAGTTCTGAGCGCTGCTCTCAGCCTCGGGGCTGAGCGGCCCTGAGCGGTGCTCCCTCCCTCAGCTTGCTACCAGGGCAGCCCGG
>JBJTBH010000067.1:0-29062 GCA_046091285.1 Cyanobacteriota bacterium
AAGAGGCTGGCATCGCCGGAATTGGCGAGGGAATAAGTAACGCCGGAATCGTTGTCAGCGGTGGCGTTATAGACAACCTGATTGGCGCCAGAGTTTTCACTGATCGCAGTAGCGATGCCGTTGCTTGTGAAAACGGGAGCCGATGCATCAACAATGATCGCTGCAGTATTGCTCGTGGATTCTGTGGTGTTGCCGGCGGCATCGCTCTGGCGGACCTTGATCGTGTTGGCGTTATGGGTGCCTTCCGCCAGGGTGAAGGTGCTGCCGCTGCCGAGCAGCCAGATGGGTGACTGAACGTTGCCGTTCAGGGTGTACTCCCACTTGGCCCCAGGCTCAAGGCCGGACACCTTGATGGTGCCGTTGTTGGTGATTTTGTCGCTGTTGCTGACACCGGTGTCGCTCAGCAGGGCGAAAGTGGGAGCCACCGGGCCGGTGGTGTCGACGGTGAAGGTGCGGGAGCTGGAGGTGCTGACGTTGCCAGCGGCATCGCGGGTGAAGACGGTGATCGTTTCTTCGCCTTCACCGAAGCTGGTCTTGGCATTGGCGACGCTGACGGACCAGGCCCCGGAGCCATTGGCGGTGGCGGTGGCCTTGTAGCCGGAGGAGCCGGTGATGCTGATCTGGGCACCCGCTTCTGCGGTGCCGGAAATGGTCACACCACTGGTGTTTTCGGCTGCATTGATGAAGTTGTCAGTGGCGATGGCTGTGATCTTGGGTGCATCAGGGGCCGACGCGTCGACAGTGATCGCGGGAGAACTACCGACAGAGGTTGTGGTGTTGCCGGCGGCATCGCTCTGGCGGACCTTGATGCTGCCAGCGCTGTAATTGCCTTCCGCCAGGGTGAAGGTGCTGCCGCTGCCGTCTTCCCAGGTGCTGCCGCCATCGGTGCTGTACTGCCAGCTGGCACCGGCTTCCAGCTTGGACACCTTGATGGTGCCGTTATTGGTGATCTTGTCGCTGTTGCTGACACCGGTGTCGCTCAGCAGGGCGAAGGTGGGAGCCACCGGACCTGTGGTGTCGACGCTGAAGCTGCGGGAGCTGGAGGTGCTGACGTTGCCAGCGGCATCACGGGTAAAGACGGTGATCGTTTCTTCGCCTTCACCGAAGCTGGTCTTGGCATTGGCGACGCTGACGGACCAGGCCCCGGAGCCATTGGCGGTGGTGGCGACCTTGTAGCCGGAGGAGCCGGTGATGCTGATCTGGGCACCCGCTTCTGCGGTGCCGGAAATGGTCACACCACTGGTGTTTTCGGCCGCATTGATGAAGTTGTCGCCGGAGATGGCTGTGATCGTGGGCGCATCAGGGGCCGACGCGTCGACAGTGATCGCGGGAGAACTACCGACAGAGGTTGTGGTGTTGCCGGCGGCATCGCTCTGGCGGACCTTGATGCTGCCAGCGCTGTAGCTGCTTTCCGCCAGGGTGAAGGTGCTGCCGCTGCCGAGCAGCCAGGTGGGTGCCTGAACGTTGCCGTTTAGGGTGTACTCCCACTTGGCCCCATGCTCCAGGCCGGAGACTTTGATGGAGCCGTTGTTAGTGATTTTGTCTCTGTTGCTGACACCTGTGTCGCTCACCAAAGCGAAGCTGGGTGCCACCGGGCCGACGGTGTCGACGGTGAAGGTTCTGGACGTCGAGATCTTGACGTTGCCAGCGGTGTCACGCGCCGATACGATGATCGTTTCATTGCCTTGGCCAAAACTGGCGGTGGCATCGTCAACGGTGATCGACCAGATGCCGTTCGTGCCTGTTTTGGCTGTGGCGTTATAGCCTGATGAGCTCGTGAGGCTGACTCGACTTCCTGCTTCAGCAGTGCCGCTGATCACCAGATTGATATTTTCGCTGGCATTGACATAGTTGTCTGTGCCAATCGTGTTGATCGTTGGTGTTGTTGGCAGAACGGAGTCCACCGTGATCGGACTTCCGAACGAAGTGCTGACTGTGCTGTTGCCGGCGGCGTCCGTCTGGCGAACCAGTACTTGACCATCGTCATAGGTGCCTTGTGCCAGGACGAAGAGGGCGTTGGCACCGGTGCCACTGCCGTTCGTCCAGGTTGTGCCACCATCAATGGTGTATTGCCAGGTGGCACCAGTTTCCAGGTTGGAGACCCTGACCGTGCCGTTGCTGGTGATGCCATCGCTGTTGCTGGTTCCGGTGTCGCTGACCAGAGCGAAACTGGGAACGACCGGGGGGATGGTGTCGACCGAGATCGTTCTGGTGGTTGAGGGGCTGCTGTTTCCGGCTGCATCCTTGGCGATGACAGTGATCGTCTTGCTGCCTTCGCCGAAGGTGGTTTTGGCATCGGCCACCGTGATGGACCAGGCCCCGCTTCCACTGGCGGTGGCGGTGGCGCTGTAGTTGGAGGGACCGGTGACCGTGACGACGCTGTTCGCTTCCGCCGTGCCCTTGATCTGCAGATTGCTGCTTTCGCTGAGGTTGACGACGTTGTTACCGGCAATCGCGTCGAGGGTTGGTGCGGCCGGAGCCTTGGTGTCAACGAAGACGCTGGGAAAATCCGCTTTGACAAAGCCGGTGGTGATCGCTGCCGCTGTCGCACCGGTGAAGGTCACCGCGCCGGTGGTGGCCGTCGGGGCAGTGGTGACATTGGGGCGGAATCCAAATTGGATACCATTGCCAATATTGCTATTGCCATAGGTGACTTTCGGTGTGCTGTCACTGGCTGTGCCATAGCCCGTGCCGGCCGTTCCTTGCCAGACCCTCAGCGTGATCGCTTTGTTGTCGGGGAATGTGATGCCGGCATCGGCGAAATCGAATGTGCCGTTATAGGTGCCACTGGCGGTATAGCTGGTGCTGCGATTCACCACCTGCCAGCCGATCAGGTCGGTTGCAGCTGGAGTCGTTGACGTCGAGGCATAGGCAGCGACCAGAAAGTCGGCGCCATTGTTGGCGGTACCGTTGACAGCAACGGTGTAGTTGAATGTGCTGTTGGCTATTGAATAAGTTCCGTTCGCGCTTGTCCCGTTGGTTGCGGTGATCGCGGTGGTCGCGTTTTCAACGATCACCTGGCGGCCGCCGACCTGAACCACGCCCAGGTCGTTCTCGCTGCGAATCGCCGCCAGCTGGGACGCGCTCAGCACATCGCCCAGCACCCGGCTGGCGAACAGCTGACCTTCATCACCGGCCGTGTCGCGGTCGCCATTGAGCAGGCGATCGAAATGGTGGCCGATCTCCTCCAGCAGCACCCGCTCCAGGGCGGCCGACCCAGCAGCGCCGCTCAGCAGGTCGGCGTTCAGGTAAATGGTGGGTGCATTGCCCTCCCCCGTCGGGCTGTAGCCGCCCAGCGCCCCGTTCATCGCTGTCGAGGACAGGGAGACGAGGCGTAGGTCGAGGTTGCCTCTGCTCAGTAATCGCTGCCGCAGCGCCGCCGCAGGAGCGCCGCCGGCCCCGTAGACCTCGTTGATCAGGCTGCTGAAGCGCTCACCCTGGGCAAAGCTCAGCAGCTTCGCCTCGACGCTCACCAGAGCGGCGGCCAGCAGCGGATTTGCGGTGGCAAGGGCAGAGCGGGTAATGGCCACGAGGGGATGACTACCATGGATCCATCAAATTTAACTCACTGATCCGCACTTCCACTCAGTGATTTCCCTGATTTCCGGCCCGGGTGTGGCACCTGCTACATGACGCCCCTCTGATCCCAGTCGTGGCCTTGATCCCCGCCCCTTCAGCCGTTTCCCTCCGATCCGTCGCACGCTCCCGCCTGGGTTCCTTCTTTAGGCTTCCCTGACATGACGCTGCCGCCGGTGCTCACCACCGCCTCTCCCGCCGCTTCCCCCGACCCCGCTGCTCTGCAGCCGGCGGTGCGCCCCGATGATCTCGGTCGCTACGGCCCCTTCGGGGGGCAGTACGTGCCGGAAACGCTGATGCCGGCCCTGGCGGAACTCGAAGCGGCCGCCGCCGAAGCCTGGAAGGATCCCGCCTTCACCGATCGCCTGCAGCACCTCCTGCGCACCTACGTCGGTCGTCCCAATCCCCTCTACGAAGCCGAACGCCTCAGCGAGCATTACCGCCGCCCCGACGGTGGTCCCCGCCTCTGGCTCAAGCGCGAGGACCTCAACCACACCGGCGCTCACAAGATCAACAACGCCCTCGGCCAGGCCCTGCTCGCCCTGCGCATGGGCAAGAAGCGGATCATCGCCGAGACCGGTGCCGGTCAGCACGGCGTCGCCACCGCCACCGTCTGCGCCCGCTTCGGCCTCGAGTGCGTCGTCTACATGGGCGCTGAAGACATGCGCCGCCAGGCCCTGAACGTCTTCCGGATGCGCCTTCTCGGTGCCACCGTTCAGCCGGTCACTGCCGGCACCGCCACCCTCAAGGACGCCACCAGTGAAGCGATCCGCGATTGGGTCACCAACGTCGAAACCACCCACTACATCCTCGGCTCGGTGGCGGGCCCCCACCCCTTCCCGATGCTGGTGCGCGATTTCCACGCCGTGATCGGTGAGGAAACCCGTCGCCAATGCCACGAAGCCTTCGGTCGCAATCCCGACGTGCTCGTCGCCTGCGTCGGCGGGGGCTCCAACGCCATGGGCCTCTTCCATCCCTTCGTGCCCGACACCCAAGTGCGTCTGATCGGTGTCGAAGCCGCCGGTGAGGGGGTGGCCAGCGGTCGCCATGCCGCCACGATCACCGAAGGTCGCGTTGGCGTGCTGCACGGTGCCATGAGCCTGCTCCTCCAGGACGTCGACGGTCAGGTTCAGGAGGCCCATTCGATCAGCGCCGGCCTCGATTACCCCGGTGTCGGTCCTGAACACAGCTACCTCAAGACCATCGGCCGCGCCGAATACGCCGCCGTCACCGATGACGAAGCCCTCGAGGCCCTGCAGCTGCTCTGCCGCCTCGAAGGCATCATCCCCGCCCTGGAGACCGCCCATGCCTTCGCCTGGCTCGACAAGCTCTGCCCCACCCTCGCGCCCGGCACCGAAGTCGTGCTCAACCTCTCCGGTCGCGGTGACAAGGACGTGAACACCGTCGCTGATCGCCTCGGAAGCGCCCTGGGGGGCTGATCGCTCGCCCCCGCCGCATCCCGCTTCAGGCCAGCAGCCGCTCCAGGCAGGCCGCCACCGAGCTGACGGCCGCCCGGGCCGTCGCATAGGCCATCCGCATCGGTCCCACCAGCGCCACCCGGCCCAGGCCACCATGGCCGCTCCGGTAACTGGCATGCACCACCGCGCACTGCCGCAGGGCCTGATGCGGATGCTCCGAACCGATCCAGATCCCCCCCAGGGGCTCGGGGCCCGCCTGCAGCACCTGATGCGGATCGCTCTCCACCAGCTGCAGCAGCGGTCGCAGCGATGCCGTCGCCTGGAATTCGGGTTGGCCCAGCAGCCCCCCCAGCCCCATCGTCACCGCATCCCGATGGTCCAGGGCCGCCGAGGCCCGATGGCTGTCGAGGCCCTGGCGCAGCACCGCACCGCTGAGGCTCAGATGGCTCGGCAGACGGCGCCAGTCGATCGTCCCATCCCGCTCCTGCTGCAGCTGCTCCAACGCCCAGCGCTCCAAGGCCGGCAGTTCCGCCGCCGCCCGCTGCGGCAGCCGCAGATTGAGGCTGCTGGCACTCGCCGCTCCCTCCACCAGGAACACCAGCAACCGGTCGCCGCTCGGCACCAGCCGCAGGGTCTGCAGGCGCGGCTGCAGTCTCCGTGGGCGGGTGATCAGGCTCAGCAGCCCCGTCAGATCCGCCAGCCGTCGGCTCAGGTGCAGCAGCAGGTCGTCGAGCGCCGCCCAGCGCAGACTCAGCCCCGTCAGCTCCCGATCCAGTTGCAGGGCCGCCGCTCCCGGAGCCGGCAGCAACTGATCGACGAACAACCGATAGCCCTGCTGGCTCGGGATGCGGCCGGCGGAGGTGTGGGGCTGGGTCAGCAGCCCCCGCTGCTCCAGGGCCCCCATCGCCGATCGCACCGTGGCCGGGCTGGCGCGCAACGCGAAACGCCGCACCAGGGCCTGGCTGCCGACCGGTTCGATCGTGTCGACGTAGTGACGCACCGTCGCCTGCAGCACCTCCTGTTGGCGGCGGGGAAGCGTCAGCAAAGCGGCGATTCTGCACCGTGAATCCAACATCATCCTAAAGGCGGCGTTCCGGCCACCGCCTTCCGTTCGCCACCGTCCTGTCAGTAGCGCGGCACCTCGGGGTCCACCTCCAGGCTCCAGGCATCGATGCCCCCCTGCACGTTCCACACCTCCTCGTAGCCCTGGGTGTCGATCAGCCAGCAGGCCAGATGCCAGCTGCGCACGCCCGCATGGCAGATCACCGCCACCGGCTGCTCACGACGCAGCTGCTCCGCGAGCCCCGGAATCCACTCCTCGGAGCGGCTCAGGGGCAGATGCAGCACCGGCTCCCGCAGCCGCGCCAGGCGCAGTTCCTCGTCCTCACGCACATCCACCAGCTGGATCACCTCCCCGGCCGTCAACCGCTCCCGCAGCTCACGGGGCTGGATCAGCTTCGGGCGCGCCATCGGCAGGGGGCTTCTGGCACCCACTCTGGCCTGGCCAGGGCGTCACTCTCGCCCTCAGGGCTGCCAAACCGGCCAGCCATGGCGGAAGATGAGGCCACCGCAGCTCTTGGCGCATGAAGGCCCGGCCGTTTCTGGCGGTGGTGTTGGCCGGGGTCCTGGCCCTGCTGTTCCTCGGCATCGGCAGCTGGTGGTGGGTGTTGCGCAGCAGTCCGCTTCAGCTGCAGCACCAGCCGCTGACGGTTCCCCTGGCCTCACGGTTCGTGCCCCGTCAGGCGCCGCTCAGCCTGCATCTGCTCACCTCCCCCGATCAGCTGGAGGGCTACGCCCGCGCCGTGACGCCCGGCCGCCAGCGCCGTCAGGCGGCCCAGGCCCTGGCGGACCTCCGGGATGGGGTGTTCGCCGTCGCCGGCCTTGATTACAGCCAGGAACTGAGCGGCTGGATCGGTGACGAGACCAGCCTCAGCCTCTTCCGTTCCGAGCCCGATGGTGGCAGCACCGGTTGGGTGCTGGCCCTGCGCAGCCGTGACGCCGACGGGGCCCGTCGTTTCCTGCAGCGCTTCTGGCAGTCCCGCAGCCTCGCCGGCACCAATCTTCAGGTCAGCACCTATCGGGGCATGGGTCTGATCAGCGGTCGCGGTGCCCTGGTCGGTCAGGAGACCCGGCCCCTGGCCACCGCTCTCATCGACGACGACCTGGTGCTGATCGCCTCCGGTCGCGGTGTGCTCGAACAGTCCCTGGATGTGTCGCAGATCGATGACCTGAACCAGGCCACCAGCCCCCGCTTCCAGGAGGCCCTGAATCGGATCGGCGAGGGGGTCGCCCTGATCACGGCCCGTCCTGAAGGCCTGGCCGCCTGGCTGGGTCTGCCGGCGGATCCCGCCCTTCAGGCCGCCACCACCGACCTCGTCCTGGCGCTGCGGCCCGATGGCCGCAACCTCGTGCTCGATGCCCTGCTCGGGCTCTCGCAGCCGCTGCCCCCCCTGCAATCCGCCGACGTCTCTGATCTCACCGCGGACCTGCGCGCCCATCCCAGCACCCTGGCCCTGCTTCAGGATCCGGCCCAGCTGCTCGGTCAGGATCCGCCGCCGGCCGCTGATGCTCAGCCAGCCGCTGACGCTGCAGAGGCCGCTGATTCCGAGCCAGCCGGCAACGCTGCGGTGGCGCCACCTCCGGCCCTGGCCTGGGCTGATCTGCTGGCGCCCACCCTGCAAGCGCTGCTGGCCGCCGAATCGGGACCCTTGCCGGCCCTGGTGGCCGCCGCAGATCATGGTCCCCTGCTCTGGGGGCATCTCCCCGAGGGCTGGCTGCTGGCCACGGCCGCTGCCGCCGTCCCTACGGCCGATCTCGCGCCGCCCCTGCAGGCTCAGGGGTATGTCGAAGCTCCCCTGACCCTCGGGGATCGTTCCATCCAGGCCTGGTCGCGGCTGCTCGTCAGCCCCCGCCGCCATGATCCCGAGCCTCTGGCGGTCGGTCTGGCCGGTGTCCGCGTCGTCGAAGGGGCGGTGGCCTGGTGGGCCCAGGGCCTCGCCGCGCTGCAGGCCCAGCTCCCGGCCGGGAGTCATCGCCATCAGGGGGATCCAGGCGATCCTCTGGCCCAGCTCCAGGCCCTCGAGCGGCCCCAGGCCCCCGTGCGCCTGGCCCTGGCGGCCGATCCGGCCCAGGCCCTGCTGCTGCGCTGGCAGCCCTGGCGTCTGCTCGGCACCCTCACCGGCCGCTCCTTCCGCGATTCGGTGGCTGGCCTGGCCCTCAGCCTCGAAGCCGATCCGGCTGCCCGCGAGGGTGGTCTGCGGCTGCAGGCCCGCCTCGATCTCGCCTGACCTCCCCCGGATCGCCATGGCGGAACGGACCTGGTTGCTGCTGCGTCATGGCATCGCCGAGGAACGGATCGTGCCTCCCCCGGAGGATCCGGATCAGGCCCGCGCCCTCGATGCCGCCCGGCGGCTGACTGAACGGGGCCGGCAGCGCACCGAGGCGGTGCTCCGGCAGCTGCTGGCGGCGGGGCTCCTCGGGGATCAGCTGCTCTCCAGCCCCCTCGTGCGGGCCCATGAGACCGCCGCCCTGGCGGTGGCGGTGGGGCTGGCTCCGTCCCTGGAACTCGCCCCCTCCCTGGCCCCCGGGGGGGATCCGCTGCCGTTATTGCAGCGTCCGGCCCGGCGCCTGATCCTGGTGGGCCATGAGCCTGATCTGAGCGCCCTGGCCTGCCGGTTGATCGGCGCTCCCGCCGGCAGCCTGGTGCTGCGCAAGGCCGGGTCGATCCTGCTCAGCCTCGATCCTGCGGCCGGGGCGTCGTCCCCGCTTCCCTGCGCTCGCCTCCGCCTGCTTCTCCGTCCCCGCGCGCTGCTGGCCTGAGCACTCCGGGGGGTGGTCTCCTGTCCGCCTGGCAGCGTGGGCTACGGCCCGCCTGGCCCGGGGGCCGTAAGTTCGGTGTTCAGGCGCGGCTCGAGGGGTCCGATGACAGCTGAAACCATCCAGCCGGCACGGGTCGCTCCCGATTTCCGCCCTGGTCTGGAGGGGGTGGCGGCGGCTCAGTCGGCGATCTGCCACATCGATGGCAGCCTCGGCCGCCTCAATTACCGCGGCTATGACGTTGAGGATCTGGCCAGCCGCAGCACCTTTCTGGAAACCGTCTACCTGCTGATCTGGGGCGAACTCCCCGATGCCGGGGCCCTCGCTGATTTTCAGCAGGAGGTGCAGATGCATCGCCGGGTGAGCTTCCGCATCCGGGACATGATGAAGTGCTTCCCCTCCGGCGGCCATCCGATGGATGCCCTGCAGTCGAGTGCGGCATCTCTGGGGTTGTTCTACTCGCGACGGGCTCTCGATAACCCCGAATACATCTATTCAGCGGTGGTGCGCCTGATCGCCAAGATCCCAACGATGGTGGCGGCCTTCCAGCTGATCCGCAAAGGTCAGGATCCGATTCAGCCCCGTGATGATCTTTCCTACGCGGCCAATTTCCTCTACATGCTCACCGAGCGGGAGCCGGACCCCCTCGCGGCCGGCATCTTTGATGCCTGCCTGATCCTGCACGCTGAGCACAGCCTCAACGCCAGTACCTTCAGCGCCCGCGTCACCGCCAGCACCCTCACCGATCCCTACGCCGTCGTCGCCTCCGCCGTCGGCACCCTCGCCGGCCCGCTCCACGGTGGTGCCAACGAGGATGTCCTGGAGATGCTGGCCGAGATCGGCAGTGAGGATCGCGTCGAGGCCTGGCTGGATCAGGCGATTTCCGAGAAGCGCAAGATCATGGGCTTCGGGCATCGTGAATACCGCGTCAAGGATCCTCGTGCCGTGATTCTGCAGAAACTGGCCGAAACCCTCTTTGATCGCTTCGGTCACGACGGTCTGTATGACGTCGCCCGCCGCCTCGAGCAGGTGGCCGCCGATCGTCTCGGGCCCAAAGGCATCTATCCCAACGTTGATTTCTATTCGGGGCTGGTGTATCGGAAACTCGGCATCCCGGAGGATCTGTTCACGCCGATCTTCGCCATCGCCCGGGTGGCCGGTTGGCTCGCCCACTGGAAGGAACAGCTGGGGGCCAACCGCATCTATCGACCCACCCAGATCTATACCGGCCACCTCGGTCGGGTCTGGGCGCCGGTGACAGCCCGCTGACGCCGCACCCGCCCGCCTCCATGGCCGCCTAAGTTGCCTCCATCGCAGCCGCCCTGATGGTGACCGCCCTTGCCCCGATCCTTGATCCGGCCAGTGCCCCCCTGCTGGCCGTGGCTCCTGCCCTCGTGAGCCCAGGTCTTGACCTGGAAGCCAGCTTCACCGACGTTCTTCAGTCCTTCGGGCTGTCCGCCGGCGCCGCCCACCTGGTGTGGTTGCCCCTGCCGATGCTGCTGGTGCTCGTGGCCGCCGTCGTCGGCGTGCTGGTCACGGTCTGGCTGGAGCGCAAGATCTCCGCAGCCGTGCAGCAGCGGATCGGCCCCGAATACGCCGGTGCCCTCGGGGTGCTGCAGCCGCTTGCCGACGGCCTGAAGCTCCTCTTCAAGGAGGACATCATCCCCGCCCGCGCCGATGGCCTGCTCTTCACCCTCGGGCCGGTGCTCGTGGTGGTGCCGGTGATCCTCTCCTGGCTGGTGATTCCCTTCGGCCAGCACCTGCTGATCAGCAATGTCGGCGTCGGCATCTTCCTCTGGATCGCCATCAGCAGCATCCAGCCGATCGGCCTGCTGATGAGCGGTTACGCCAGCAACAACAAGTATTCCCTGCTCGGCGGGCTGCGGGCTGCGGCGCAGTCGATCAGCTACGAGATCCCCCTGGCCCTGGCGGTGCTGGCGGTGGTGATGATGAGCAATTCGCTCAGCACGGTCGACATCGTCAATCAGCAGACGGGGGCCGGCATCTTCAGCTGGAACATCTGGCGGCAGCCGGTCGGTTTCGTGATCTTCTGGATCTGCGCCCTGGCCGAATGCGAACGTCTTCCCTTCGATCTCCCCGAAGCGGAAGAGGAACTGGTGGCCGGTTACCAGACCGAATATACCGGCATGAAGTTCGCCCTGTTCTATCTGGGCAGTTACATCAACCTCGTGCTCTCGGCCGTGCTGGTGTCGGTGCTGTACCTCGGGGGCTGGGGCTTCCCGGTGCCGGTGGAATGGCTTGCCGGTGCGCTCGGTCAGTCGGTGGATGCCCCGCTCGTGCAGGTGATCACGGCCTCGGTGGGCATCGTCATGACCGTGCTCAAGGCCTACCTGCTGGTGTTCCTGGCGATCCTGCTGCGCTGGACCACCCCACGGGTGCGCATCGACCAGCTGCTCAACCTGGGCTGGAAATTCCTGCTGCCGATCGCCCTGGTCAACCTGCTCGTCACCGCCGGCCTGAAGCTGGCCTTCCCGGTCGCCTTCGGCGGCTGAGGCCCACTCCCGGCGGCCAGCCTCCATCATGGGGGTGGTTCAGCCCTTCTTCTCCTGCCCCCTTCCTCCCCAGGTCCATGTTCGGGTTCCTGAAACAAGTCGGTGAGTACACCCGGGATGCTGTCGGTGCGGCCCAGTCCATGGCCCAGGGACTCGGCGTCACCTTCGACCACCTGCGGCGCCGGCCGATCACGGTCCAGTATCCCTACGAGAAGCTGATTCCTTCGGAGCGCTATCGCGGCCGTATCCATTACGAGTTCGATAAGTGCATCGCCTGCGAGGTCTGCGTACGCGTCTGCCCGATCAATCTGCCGGTGGTCGACTGGGTGATGAACAAAGCCACCAAGAAGAAGGAGTTGCGTAATTATTCGATTGACTTCGGGGTTTGTATCTTCTGCGGCAACTGTGTGGAGTATTGCCCCACCAACTGCCTGTCGATGACGGAGGAATACGAGCTGGCCGCCTTCGATCGCCACAGCCTCAACTACGACAACATCGCCCTCGGCCGTCTTCCCACCAGTGTCACCACCGATCCCTCGGTGCTGCCCCTGCGGGAACTGGCTTACCTTCCGAAGGGAGAGATGGACCCGCATGGGGTCGATCCCAGCCGTCCCCGGGCTGGTCAGCGTCCCGATCAGGTGCTCGCCACCCTCCCCGGTGCTGCCGGCACCGAACCCGCTGCTGATCAAGGAGCCGCCCAGTGATGACGATTGCCTCCACCACCCAGCAGATCTGTTTCGCCGTCCTTTCGGTCACCCTCGTGCTCGGGGCCCTCGGGGTGGTGCTGCTTCCCAACATCGTGTATTCCGCCTTCCTCCTCGGCGGTGTCTTCCTGTCGGTGGCGGGTCTGTATCTGTTGCTCAACGCCAGTTTCGTCGCTGCCGCCCAGGTGCTGATCTACGTCGGTGCCGTCAACGTTCTGATTCTGTTCGCGATCATGCTCGTGAACAAGAAGGAAACCCTGGCCGAAATCCCCGGTCTGCTGCTGCGTCGGGTGCTCTCCGGTGCCGTCTGCATCGGACTGTTCCTGCTGCTGCTGCGCGTGGCGATCACCACCCCCTGGGCCCTGCCGGGGCCATTGCCCGTCGGCGAGGAAGCCACGGCCCGCATCGGTGAACACCTCTTCAGTGATTATCTGCTGCCCTTCGAGCTGGCCTCGGTGCTGTTGCTGATGGCGATGATCGGGGCGATCGTCCTGGCCCGTCGTGATGTCTTCAGTTCTGATGTGATCACCGGCGAACCCGCCGATCAGGGCCTGATCGAGAAAGCCCGCACCCCCCTGCTGCTGGAGAAGACCCCATGAATCCCGCGATCACCGATTCCGTTCCCCTGCAGGCCTATCTGGTGCTGGCGGCCGTGCTCTTCTGCGCCGGTGTCTGGGGATTGATCAACAGCCGCAACGCCGTGCGCGTGCTGATGAGCATCGAGCTGATGCTCAATGCTGTCAACATCAACCTGATGGCCTTCTCCAACTACCTCGATGGTCAGCTGATCCGCGGTCAGGTGTTCACGATCTTCGTGATCACGGTCGCGGCGGCGGAAGCCGCCGTCGGTCTGGCGATCCTTCTCTCCCTCGACCGCAACCGCGAGACGGTCGATATGGAGCGTTTCAACCTGCTGCGCTGGTAGCGCTCTCCTTCGATGCAACTGGATCGCGTCTGGGTGATCGTGCGCAGCGACAGCCAGGCCGCCCGCCATGCCGGTCAGCTCTGCGCCGAGGAGCTTCAGGCCCAGGGGGTGGCGGTCAGCTTGGCCGTCAGCGGTCTGCGGGCCGATCCCTATCCCGGTCTGCTGGCCTCTGAGGCCGATCTTCCCGATCTGGCGATCGTGCTCGGTGGCGATGGCACCGTGCTTGGGGCGGCCCGCCATCTGGCGCCCTTCCAGGTGCCGATTCTCTGCTTCAACATCGGCGGCCACCTCGGCTTTCTCACCCACGAACGCAGCTTCCTGCGCCTCCAGGCCTCCGTTGCGAACGCGTCCGCCGCCGGTGACGACCAGGACAGCCTCTGGCAGCGCCTGCGCGATGACCGCTATGCCCTGGAGCGGCGGATGATGCTTCAGGCCGGTGTCGACAAGGGCGACGGCCTTCCCGAGGGCCTGCTCGGCAGCGGCGCCGACGCTGATCTCCATTCCGCCCTCAACGATTTCTATTTCCGCCCCACCTCCGACGACGTCTCCCCCACCTGCTTCCTGGAGCTGGAGATCGATGGGGAAGTGGTCGATCAGTATCGCGGCGATGGTCTGATCATCGCCACACCCACCGGCTCCACCGGCTACGCGATGGCCGCCGGTGGGCCGATCCTTCACCCGGGCATCGAGGCGATCGTCGTCAATCCGATCTGCCCGATGAGCCTCTCGAGCCGCGCCATCGTTGTGCCCCCCCGCTCCCGGCTCAGCATCTGGCCCCTCGGCGAAGGCAGCCGGGCCGTGAAGCTCTGGAACGACGGCGCCCACGCCACCGTGCTCGAAGCCGGTGATCGCTGCGTGATCCAGCGCTCGCCCCACGATTGCCTGCTGGTGGAGCTTGAGCAGGCGCCCTCCTACTACCGCACCCTGACGCGCAAGCTGCGCTGGGCCGGCAGTCTCACCGACGCCGAACCGTCGATGAACTGAGCTGCAGGCAGCGTTCCAGCTGCACCACCCGCCAGTGTCGACAGAACTGCAGCGGATTGAGCAGCAACGGTTGCTGGCGCCGTCCCGGCTGGCTGAGATAGGCCCCCCAGGGCAGCCGCCGCAGCCTGTCCGTCAGTTGCCGCAGCCTTCGCCATGTCGAGGCGCGACGCCCTGGCGGTTGGTGGCTGGTGGGATGACGACGGGCGACCATGGCAGGCTGAAGGGATGGAGGAAGGTTGATGGCGCTGGAAATCGAACGGCGCTTTCTGGTGCAGGGCAGCGGCTGGCGACAGCACATCCGCTGGCAGTCGCCGCTGCGCCAGGGGTATCTGCTGGCCGATGACGCGGGCCTGACCGTGCGGGTCCGCCTCGGCGCTGAAGGGCAGGCCTGGCTCACCCTCAAGGCTGCCGCCGGTGCGATCGCCCGGCATGAGTTCGAATACCCGATTCCGGCGGCGGATGCCGAGGCGATGCTCGCCCTGGCGCCCGTGCAGCTCACCAAGATCCGCTACGGCCTCGATCTGCCCGGTGGTGACTGGGTGGTGGATGTCTTCGAGGGGAGCAATGCCCCGCTGGTGCTCGCCGAAGTGGAACTGGAGCACCTCGAGGATCCCCTCAGCCCCCCGCCCTGGTGCAGCCGCGAGATCACCGGTCAGCACGCCCTCAGCAATGCCGCCCTGGCCCTTCGCCCCCTCGATCAGTGGAGCGAGCAGGAGCGTCGACCTTTGCTGGAGGCCCTGGGTCTGGAGGGCTGACGCCTGCGGCCGTCGGGGGCAAGCGGCCCTGCGCTGGCGATCAGTGCTCGAGGCCGTCGCTTGGAAGGGCGCAGCAGTTGAAGCCATCACGGCAGATCTTGCCGTTGTCCATGGCCCAGTTCAGCAGCGCCACCCGGTTCTTGGCCCCGGTCTTGGTGAAGACGTTGCTGACGTGGTTGTCGACCGTGCGCTTGCTGATCATCAGCTTTAGGGCGATCTCCTGATTGGTGAGGCCGGTGGCCACCAGTTCGATGATTTCCAGTTCGCGCTCGGAAAGGCCGCTGCGGGTGAGGCCCAGGTCGGTCCGTTCAGCCATGGGTGGCGACCTCTGCCATTGCGACCTCTGCCATCAATGCACCGGCAACGGGAAGGGTGGACAGGCAGCGTGCTGTCTCTGGTTTCACTGTAAGCAGATCGGTCGGCTTCGCGTTCTTCTGTCGCAGCGCTTTCGGCCGGGGCGGTGGCGGATGATGGGGAGCCGCGACGTTCTGGATCGGGGTTGCTGCAGCAGGCCCTCTCCCAGGGGCGCTTTGCCCTCACCGCCGAGGTCACCCCTCCCCGGGGCGGGGATGCCAGCCGCACCCTGGCGGCCGCTGGGCAGCTGCGTGGTCGCGTCCATGCGGTCAATGTCACCGATGGATCGCGGGCGGTGATGCGGATGAGCAGCCTGGCGGTCTGCCGTCTGCTCCTGGAGGCCGGCATCGAGCCCGTCTGGCAGATGACCTGCCGCGACCGCAATCGCATCGCCCTGCAGGCGGATCTGCTCGGTGCCCACGCCCTTGGGATCCGCAACCTGCTCTGTCTCACCGGGGATCCGGTGCGGGCCGGGGATCAACCCACAGCCCGGGCGGTCAACGAGCTGGAATCCGTGCGCTTGCTGCAGTTGGTGCGGCAGCTCAATCTCGGGCAGGATCCGGTGCAGGGCGACCTGGCCGATGGCGCCACGACCCTCTTCGCCGGCGCCGCCGCCGACCCCCAGTCCCCGAGCTGGAGCGGCCTGCGCAGCCGGCTGCGTCGCAAGAGTGAGGCCGGCGCCCGTTTCATCCAGACCCAGATGGTGATGGAGGAGGAGGCCCTGAAGCGCTTCGTCGGTGAGCTGGCGGCTCCTCTGGGGCTGCCCGTGCTGGCGGGGGTGTTCCTGCTCAAATCCGCCCGCAATGCGGCCTTCATCAACCGTGTGGTGCCCGGCGCCTGCATCCCCCAGCCTCTGATCGATCGGCTGGCGGCTGCCGCGGATCCCGCCGCCGAGGGGGTGCGGATCGCGGCCGAACAGGTGCGGGCCTATGCCGCCATCGCCCAGGGGGTGCATCTGATGGCGATCAAGGCCGAGCATCGGAGCCCGGAGATCCTTGATCTTGCTGGGCTGGGCCCGCTGCCAGGCCGCCAGGAGCCCCGGATCAACGCCGCGTGACGCCACGCCTCCCTGGGCCCCATCGCCGGGCACGTAGCGGCTGGCCTGGCGTCAGCTGACGCCGCTGATCGCCAGATCGGTGCCGAGCAGTTCGGCCATCGCCTTCTGCTGCGGCGAAGGTGCCACCGGATCCTGTCGGCGCACATCGGTGATCAGCCAATCGAGGGCCGCCTCCTGGAGGTCGAAGTGATCGCCATTGCGATCGACGCAATAGCGGCCGAAGACCAGCTTCTCCACCAGCCGCACGCCGGCGCCGATGCGCGAATAATCAAAGATGATCGAATTATCGATCGTGGCTCCTTCGCAGATGTGGCAGCTGGGGCCGATCATCGCCGGGCCGATGATTGTGGCGCCATTCTCGATTCGGGTCATGCCGCCCACATAGATCGGTCCCTTGACCGTGATCTGATCCCAGTCGGCGGCCACATTCAGACCGGTGAAGATGCCGGGGCGCACCTCCTTGCCTGGAATCTGCACCTGCCGCACGTGACCCTGAAGCACGCTGCGGATCGCCTGCCAGTAATCCGGCACCTTGCCGATGTCCACCCATTCGAATTCCATCGGCAGGGCATAGAACGGTGCCCCGGCCTCCACCAGCCGCGGGAAGAGATCAGCGCCGATGTCGAAGGGTTCACCGGTGGGGATGTGGTCGAACACCTCCGGCTCAAAGATGTAGATGCCGGTGTTGATCATGTCGCTGGCGGCTTCTTCCACCGAGGGCTTCTCCTGGAAGGAGAGCACCCGTCCTTCGTCGTCGGTGACGACGACGCCGTAGCTGCTCACCTGATCGCGGGGGACCCGTTTGGTGATCATGCTCGCCAGGGCACCCTTCTGCCGATGGCGACGCATGGCTTCGGTGAGGTCGAGATCGATCAGGGCATCGCCGCAGAGCACGACGAAGGTTTCATCGAAGAAACGCTGGAAGCTCTGGATTTTCTTGAGGCCTCCGGCGGAACCCATCGCCTCACCGATCAGTTCACCGTCTTCGATCCGACCTTCGAAGCTATAGGCGATTTCCACGCCGAAGCGCTGGCCATCGCGGAAATAGTTCTCGATTTCTTCAGCCAGGTGAGAGACATTGACCATCACCTCGGTGAAGCCATGCTGCCGCAGAAGCTCCAGCAGAAACTCCATCACGGGTTTCTGCAGGATCGGGATCATCGGCTTGGGGATCGTGTGCGTGATGGGTCGCACCCGTGTCCCTTTGCCGGCGGCCAGGATCATCGCCTTCATCGGCGCCTGTCTCGCTCAGAGGAGTGACGCGCAGCCTAGGGAATCGTCAACACCGACCCCGCCGACGCGAGCCGGCAGTTCAGCTGGCCAGGGGCTCCACCGTTGGGTCGGCGGCGGCCATCGCCGTCGTCAGCGTGGCCACGCCGCCGCTGCCGGCCAGGCGCCGCAGGCTCAGCGGGCCGAAGAGACCGCCTTGCTGCTCCAGTTCGATGCGGCCCTGGGAGCTGAGAAAGAGCAGGGCCCAGAAGACGCCCACCCGGTCGCTGTCCAGATCGGTGGGGGCCACGGCGGCCCAGGCGTTCACCAGACCATCGAAGGCCACCCACCCCAGCGCCTGCGGCCAGGTCTGCAGAAAGCGACTCAGGGCGGCGGTGGTTTCCGGCAGTTTCTCGCGATGCGCCAGCGCCGCCACCTGTTCAATCGCCGCCCGTTCGCTGTAGCGGCGACTGCGGGGCTGACGTTGACGGCTCTGGCCTTCCTCGTTCTCCAGCCGCTCGGCGATGTCTTCAAGCTGGCGGATCAGTTCCCCCAGGGTCACGGGCCGCTGCAGGGGCGGTGGAGCCACGGGGCGACGGAGCAGATGGCGTTCCGGCCGCCGCGGCAGCGTGAACAGGGCCTGTGACCAGTTCCCTGCGTCATCGATCGCCTCCTCGGCGAAGGGGTCATCGATGATCGGCTCGCTGACGAACGTGGAGGCTTCCAGCAGTTCGGCCTTCAGGGCCACCAGCACCGAGGCCGCCAGAAAGGCCTCGCTGGTTTCGGCGAGGTCCTGCTCGTAGCTGCCGCCCGGACCGCTCCGTGCCGCCACGAGCCGGGGAACGGCGATGCGCTGGCGCAGCTGGTCGAGGAAGCCGTCGATGACGGCGATCACATCCACATCCCAGGGATCAAGGTCGCCCCGTTGGGCGGCGTCCTGCAGCAGGCGGATCGCGAGCCTGGCGCCCTGCCCTTCAGCCACTCGTGATCCCGTACTGCAGGGAACGGTACCGGTCGGATCAGTCGCTGACCAGTTCCGCTTCCGCCATCGATGATCCGGAACTGCCGCCGGCGGCCGGCAGCACACCGAGCTGGGCATCGACGGTGGCGCGGTAGCGCTGCACGTCGTCCTCGAGTTCGCGGATGCGCACCTCACGAGCTTCCAGTTCGCTCTGCTCCTGGATCCGTTCCACCTTGCGCACCACTCCCGACCAGACCGCATAGATCCAGGCGGCCGTGGCGCCGATCCCGCCCACCACCAGCAGAACCACCGCCAGGGGCAGGGTGGTGCTCACGCCCGGCAGAAAACGGACCGTGGTCGGAGCCGTGTTCTCCAGGGTGAAGGTCATCATGGCGAGACCGAAACTGAAGATCAGCAGGAAGTTCAGCTGGGTCATGGCATCGAAGGGCTCTGCTGATTGAGCGTAGGCAAAGGATCAGCACCAGGCCAGAGGCTGATCGGTCCCAGTCGGTGGCGGCGCCGCAGGCGGGGCTCCTCAGCCGGCCGACGGGCTGGCGGCGGCCAGCGGCAGGGCCGGGGCCTGAAGCAGGGCCGGGGGCAGCAGCCCGAAGGGTAAAGGACGCATCAACGCCGCAGCCGGCGGATGATGGATCCTGCTCATGGCCGTCATCTCCCGATCGACCAGGGCCTCGATCGAGGTCCGGTAGCTGTCGGTGATCAGGCGCGGATAGAGGCCGATGCCGATGATCGGCACCAGCAGACAGGAGATCACATAGATCTCCCGCGGTTCGGCATCCACCAGATGGGTGTGGGAGACCAGTTCGGCATTCTCCTTGCCGAAGAAGATCTCCCGCAGCATCGAGAGCAGGTAGATCGGCGTCAGGATCACACCGATCGCCGCCAGCACCGCGATCACGATCCGGAAGCTGAGGCTGTAGGCCTCACTGGTGGCGAAGCCCACGAAGACCATCAGTTCCGACACGAAGCCGCTCATGCCCGGCAGCGCCAGCGAGGCCAGGGAGCAGACGGTCCAGAGGGCGAACATCTTGCGCATCTTCTGGCCGATGCCACCCATCTCATCGAGCTGCAGGGTGTGGGTGCGGTCGTAGGTGGCGCCGACAAGGAAGAAGAGGCTGGCGCCGATCAGGCCATGGCTGACCATCTGCAGCATCGCCCCGCTGGTCGCCAGATCGCTGAAGCTGCCGATGCCGATCAGCACGAAGCCCATGTGGCTGATCGAGCTGTAGGCGATCTTGCGCTTCAGGTTGCGCTGCGCGAAGGAGGTCAGGGCCGCATAGATGATGTTGACCACCCCCAGCACCACGAGCAGGGGGGCGAACTGCACATGCGCTTCCGGCAGCAGCTGGACGTTGAAGCGCAGCAGGGCATACCCGCCCATTTTCAGCAGGATGCCCGCCAGAAGCATGTGCACCGGTGCGGTGGCCTCGCCATGGGCATCGGGCAGCCAGGTGTGCAGCGGCACGATCGGCAACTTGACCCCGAAGGCGATCAGCAGGCCCGCATAACAGAGGACCTGGAAGCCTGGGCTCAGTCCCTTCGCCGCCAGAACGGTGTACTCGAAGCTGGGGACACCACCGCCGGCGAAGCCCATGGCCAGAGCCACCACCAGGATGAACAGCGAACTTCCGGCGGTGTAAAGGATGAATTTGGTGGCGGCATACTGCCGTTTCTTGCCACCCCAGATCGCCAGCAGCAGATAGACCGGCAACAGCTCCAGCTCCCAGGCCAGGAAGAAGAGCAGCATGTCCTGCACGGCGAAGACCGCGATCTGGCCCCCATCCATGGCCAGAAGCAGGAAATAGAACAGGCGCGGTTTGAAGGTCACCGGCCAGGCCGCCAGGGCGGCCAGGGAGGTGATGAAACTGGTGAGCAGAATCAGCGGCATTGAGAGCCCATCCGCTCCGACCGACCAGGCCAGCCCCAGATCCGGCAGCCAGGCGACCCGGTCGACCAGTTGCAAGCCTTCGACGCTCGGGTCGTAGCCGTTGAGATAGCCACCGACCGTGATCAGGAAGGTGATCAGGGAGATCACCAGGGCGTACCACCGCACCTGTCGGCCTTCGCCACGGTCGGGAACGAAGGGGATCAGCAGCGATGCCGCGATCGGGAACAGGATCGCGAGGCTCAGCCAGGGAATGTGGGCCGCGGTGTCGCCCGCCTGGGCCTCAGCCAGCGCCAGGAGCGGACTCCCAGCCACCGCAACATCGAAGAACACAGGTCGGCCTTGGGGTCTAGGGGCAGTGTAGAAATGCCCTCCTGGTTCGGTTCCAGCAATACGGGATACAACACAGAGCGTCGTCCGGGGACCTGAGACGCCTGGTTTCCGGGGCTGCCGGCCGCCTGGTTTCCGATCGTCCGGGGGCTCTGTGCCGCCAGCCCTGCCGGGCGGCCAGCTTCTCTGCGCCGACCGAGCCTGTGGGTGTGATCGAGCCTGTCGGTGCAACCCTGCGGGTATCACAGAGCCTGTGGGTGTCACCGAGCCTGTTGGTGCAACCCTGTGTTCTGATGCACCGGCTGTTGGTGTCGCCCCTGTTAATGCCGGCCGCCGCTCAGCCGAGGGTCCAGCCGGCGTTCAGCGGATGGGTTGCTGAGGTCGCCTGCGGGTTCGGGCCCCGGAAGCGGCCCCCTGGGGGACCGACACGCATCTCTCAGGCGGAGGGCTGGCCTGCGTTGATGGCCCGCGTCCGCGGGGGCTTGAAGGCCAGGCGATCGCCCCTGCAGGACGCTCCTGGCCTGGAGCGTCGTCTCAGCCGAGCACCCCGAAGAGCGCCACCAGGGCGATCACGCCTCCGAAGACGATCAGGGCATAGAACTGGGCCCGACCGGTTTCGAAGTACTTCAGCCCTTCGCCGCTACCGAGAGTGAGCAGGCCGGTGAGGTTCACCACCCCATCCACCACCTTGGCGTCCACCTCCAGCACGGAGCGGGCCAGTCTGCGGCTGCCCTGCACAAACAGCTTGTCGTTGATGGCATCGAGATACCACTTGTTGGCCAGGAAGGCATTCAGGGCCGGCAGGCGCCCGGCCACCGCCGTGCCCAGGTCGAGGCGCCGCAGGGCGTAGGCCAGCACGGCCACGGTGATGCCCACCAGGGAGATGGCCACCGAGGCGCCGGCCAGGGGCAGAAAGTCTCCCCAGCTGAAGTGATGCGCCATCTCGGCGGCCTCCTGTAGATCCAGCAGGCGGGCGAACAGGCTGTTCCAGGGCATTCCCAGCAGACCGACCAGCACCGAGGGCACCGCCAGCACCACCAGCGGCAGCGTCATCGGCCAGGCGGATTCATGGGGATGGCTGGCGTGGTGGTGGCCGTGGCTGTCGTCGGGGTCTGCCGGGGCCTTGCCGGCAGCGGCCAGAAGCTGGGCCTGCAGGCCCTGATCGGTGCCGCGGAAGGGACCTTCAAAGGTCAGGAAATAGAGGCGGAACATGTAGAAGGCCGTCAGACCTGCCGTCAGGAAGCCCGCCACCCAGAGCACCGGCACGCTGGCGAAGGCCTGGCCGAGGATTTCATCCTTGCTCCAGAAGCCGGCCAGGGGCGGGATGCCGCTGCTCGCCACACAGCCGATGAAGAAGGTGGTGGCGGTGATCGGCATGAAGCGCCGCAGACCACCCATCAGACGCATGTCCTGGGCGAGAACAGGCTCGTGGCCCACCACGTCCTCCATGGCATGGATCACCGATCCGGAGCCGAGGAAGAGCATCGCCTTGAAGAAGGCATGGGTCACCAGGTGGAACATGCCGGCGATCGGGGCGCCGCAGCCCATCGCCAGCATCATGTACCCGAGCTGGGAGACGGTGCTGTAGGCCAGGCCCTTCTTCAGATCCATCTGGGTGAGGGCGATCGTGGCCCCCAGAACCAGCGTGATCGTGCCGATCACGGCGATCACCAGCTGCACCGCCGGGAAGGTCTCAGACACCGGTTGCAGGCGCGCCACCAGGAACACGCCGGCGGCGACCATCGTCGCGGCATGGATCAGGGCGGAGATCGGTGTCGGACCCTCCATCGCATCGGGCAGCCACACATGCAGCGGGAACTGCGCCGACTTGGCCATCGGCCCCATGAACACCAGCAGGCACAGCAGCACCGCGACGCCGTTGCTGAGGCTGCCCTCAGCCACCGCTCCGCTGAGGCGGCTGCCGATCTCCTCGAACCCGAAGCTGCCGGTGGCCCAGAACAGGCCGAGGATGCCCAGCAGGAGTCCGAAGTCACCGACACGGTTGACCACAAAGGCTTTCTGGGCGGCATGGGCGGCGCCGTCGCGGTCGTACCAGAAGCCCACGAGCAGGTAGGAGCACATCCCCACCAGCTCCCAGAAGACGTAGATCTCCAGCAGGTTCGGACTGATCACCAGGCCCAGCATCGAACTGCTGAACAGCGCCAGGTAGGTGAAAAAGCGCACATAGCCCTTGTCGTGGGCCATGTAGCCGTGGGAATAGATCATCACCAGGACGGCGATGGTGGTCACCAGCGAGAGCATCACCGAGCCCAGCGCATCGACGCGGAAGCCCATCGGCAGGTTGAAGCTGCCGGCACTGGCCCAGTTGAACAGCACCTCCGTCGGTCCGGCCCCGGCCAGCTGCTCCGCCAGCACCGCATAGCTCAGCACCGCGGCGGCGCCGACACAGCTGATCAGCAGCAACGCCACCGGTTTTCGCAACCGGTTGACCGTGCGGTTGAAGCTGAGCAGACCCAGGCCGCTCAGGCAGGCCCCGAACAGCGGCAGCACCGGGATGAGCCAGGCGATCTCAGCGGCAGTGGGCATCCTGCTGGTTCTCTTCTGGCACCAACTCTAGGCAGCGTCGGTCATCCGTCCTCCCTCCGTGCGGGTTTGCTGGGATTCGCCGGTGCTCAGCCCAGGGCATGGGCCAGGTCGGTGCGGGCAAAGGCGGTGGCCCCGAGACCGATGTAGCGATGCGCCCACCAGAACACCCCGATCGCGATCGCGATTCCCACCTGGGCCGGCCTGAGGAATTCCCGCAGCACCAGCTGCTGGCGCCCATCGAGCACCGCCAGGAAGGGGATCACCGAGGTCTTGGCCCGCAGCTCCTCGAAGGCGTCACCGAAGCGCTGGCGCAGGCGCCGGTCACCGTTCCAGACCGCGAACAGGTGATGGCCGATCAGGCCGATGCAGGTCGCCACCATGAAGCTGCTGCCGATCCACAGCAGATGGGTGGCGCACCAGAGCACCTGGCCCACCGCCTGCGGATGGCGGCTGACGCGGATGATCCCTTCGGCGTAGAGCCGCACCTGCGGCCTGAGCACGGCCGGGATCTCCAGCAGGTTGTAGGTGGCCGGATAGAGAAACAGGAAGCTGATCGCCGTTCCCGCCCAGACCACCGGCACGATCCAGGGCTGATCCTGCAGATTCCAGAGCCGCAGCCCGTCGTAACGGTGGGCCAGGAAGTAGCCGATCACCACCACCGCCGACGGGATGCTCACCGCCGCGAACAGCAGCCGCCAGGCCCGTTCGCCGATGCGTGCGGCGCCCCAGGGGCGCAGGGAGGCTCCGCCGCTGTGGATCACGGCAAAGGCCAGCAGCAGCGCCAGCATCACCAGGCTGCTGCGGTGTGGATCATTCATGGCGCCGGCCAGGGGGGTGGCGGCAGCGGCCAGGGCAGGGGCCATCGGGCGAAGCCTCAGGGTGGAGGGCGGCTCAGGGCCGGTCCGGATTCTGACGAACGGCCCGTCCTTCTAGAGTTCGTCCTCCCGGTCGGATCGGTCCAACGGACACCCCATGGCTGATCTGCCGTTCACTCTCGATCAGCTGCGCATCCTGCGGGCCATCGCCAGCGAAGGAAGCTTCAAGAAGGCCGCCGACAGCCTGTATGTCACCCAGCCGGCGGTGAGCCTGCAGATTCAGAACCTTGAGAAGCAGCTGGATGTCTCCCTGTTCGACCGGGGTGGCCGCAAGGCCCAGCTCACGGAGGCCGGTCACCTGCTGCTCAGTTATTGCGACCGGATCCTGAGCCAGTGCCAGGAGGCCTGCCGGGCCCTCGATGATCTGCACAACCTCCGGGGCGGCTCCCTGGTGGTCGGCGCCAGCCAGACCACCGGCACCTATCTGATGCCGCGGATGATCGGCCTGTTCCGGCAGAAATATCCGGATGTGGCGGTCCAGCTTCAGGTTCACAGCACCCGTCGCACCGGCTGGAGCGTGGCCAACGGTCAGATCGATCTGGCGATCATCGGCGGTGAGCTTCCGCCCGAGCTGGCCGACCTGCTCCAGGCTCTGCCCTATGCCAGCGATGAGCTGGCCCTGGTGCTGCCCCCGAAGCATCCCCTGGCCCGCCTGCCGGAGCTGAGCAAGGACGACCTCTACCGGCTCGGTTTCGTCTGCCTGGATGCCCAGTCGACGACCCGCAAGATGGTGGACCAGCTTCTGGCCCGTTCCGGTCTCGATGTCGGCCGGCTGAAGATCGAGATGGAGCTCAATTCCTTCGAGGCGATCAAGAACGCCGTTCAGTCGGGTCTGGGGGCGGCGTTCCTGCCGGTGGTGTCGATCGAGCGTGAGCTTTCCGCCGGCAGCCTGCACCGGCCGCCCCTGGCGGATCTGCAGGTGCGCAGGCAGCTGAAGCTGATCACCCATCCCGCCCGCTATTGCTCCAGGGCCGCCGATGCCTTCCGCAAGGAGGTGCTGCCGGTGTTCGCCAGCCCCGACAGCCCCCTGCGCCAGCCCCAGCGGCAGTCCCAGGCCTCCGCCGATCTGCCGGCCGGCTGAGGGCTCAGAACTGGTCGGCTTCCGGGGTCACCCCGACGGTGTCATCGGCCACGCCCTTGGTCTGGAACTTGTTGTCGACGATGTCGGTCTGATAGACGCAGCGCACCATCGGCTTGTCCTTGACGGAACCCGTGTAGGCGAAGGTGTTCATCCGCTGCTTGCACTGACGCATCTGTTCGGAGGTGATCGCCCCCTCCTTTTCCAGCACCGACCAGTTCTCCCTGCGGATCACGCAACCCGGTTGCAGTTTCGGCTGGGTGACGAAGCTGGTGGAGGGATTCATGGTCGTGTACATCTGCACGTCCATCACGAAGGCACTGGCGCCCCACTGCTTGCAGAATTCGGGATCCGCCACCGCCATGTCCAGCTGCTGGCTGCTGGCGATGTTGCCCTGGTTGCCCTGGGTGGTGCTGGAAATGGCCGTGCCGATGCCGATGCCCACCACCAGCACCCCGGCCAGAACGGCGATCTGACTGACATTGAAGGGCAGGGCCTTGCCGCCGGGGCCACCACCTGTGGGGCCATAGCCGCCTGTGGGGCCATAGCCGCCGGGGCCACCGCGGTCGCGGCCGCCATCCCCACGACCACCTTCCCTGCCGCCCCGACCCTGGACCCTCCGTTCGTCGGGCATGGATTCATCGGGCCGGTAGCGGGCTTCCCGGCGTCCGGCGGAGCGTCCCGGATCGCGGCCGCCGTCATCGCCCTCTCTCCAGGAGCGCTCGCTCCAGCCCCGATCAGGTCGCCCTTGATCGGTCCGACCCCGGTCTGTCCGGCCCTGATCCGTCCAGCCGCCGTCATCACGACGCTGATCGTCGCGCGGATCGTCGTTCCGGTTGAAGCGGCTGCGGGTCATCAGCTCTCCGGTGTGCGCGGCAGGCCCATCGAGTAGTTGAGCACCCGGGCGGCGGGGTTGTAGCGCAGCTGGCTGGCCTGCAGGCGCTGACGGATCACGCCCTCCAGGTCGGAGCCGATGCGGCGCAGGTTGTATTCACTCAGTTCGGCGCCGGCATGGCTGGCCACCAGCTCGCGGAAGCGGTTCTGAACCGCTTCGATGTTCTCGGTGTCCCAGAGAAATTCGTTGTCGGGATCGAGATCCAGGGTCAGCTGGTCAGGATCCTGAACCAGATCCAGCCCTTCCACCCGGGCGGTGAACAGGCGGATGTGACGGGTGGTGCACTTGAGCAGGATGTCAGCCATCGCGACAGGCGCCAGCGGTGAGGGGAACGTCAGCCGCGCCGTCGGTGGGCGCAGGGGCGGGATCGGCACCATGGACGGCATCAGCGCTGCGGGAGCGGGCCGCCATGACGTCATCCGCCTTGGCAGTGTAGGAACCGTGTCGGCCGATCCGGTGCGCTCGCAACGGCCGGCCGGGCCTTGAGGGCGGTCGCGCCGTTGGGGTCGCTGTCCTCCGCGGCTCCCGCTGTTGCAGGGAGACCTTTAAGGTTGCGGCTGATTCTGGGTGATTCATGCGCGTCGCCATCGCCGGAGCCGGGCTGGCCGGTCTTTCCTGTGCGAAGTACCTCAGCGACGCGGGTCATACCCCGATCGTTGTCGAAGCCCGCGATGTGCTCGGCGGCAAGGTGGCGGCCTGGCAGGACGCCGACGGTGACTGGTACGAAACCGGGCTGCATATCTTTTTCGGTGCTTACCGCAACATGCGTCAGCTCTTCAAGGAGCTGAACATCGAAGACAGGCTCCAGTGGAAGAGCCATTCGATGATCTTCAATCAGAAGGAGACACCCGGCACCTACAGCCGCTTTGATTTCCCTGATCTTCCGGCCCCCTTGAATGGCGTGGCGGCGATCCTGGGCAACAACGACATGCTCACCTGGTCCGAGAAGATCTCCTTCGGTCTTGGTCTGGTGCCTGCCATGCTGCGGGGTCAGAGCTATGTCGAAGAGTGTGATCAATACTCCTGGACGGAATGGCTGAAGCTTCACAACATTCCTGATCGTGTCAATGATGAAGTATTCATCGCCATGGCCAAGGCGCTGAACTTCATTGATCCTGATGAAATCAGCAGCACCGTGGTGCTGACGGCGCTCAATCGCTTCCTTCAGGAATCCGATGGTTCGAAGATGGCGTTTCTTGATGGGAATCCGCCTGAGCGCCTCTGCCAGCCGATCGTCGATTACGTCACCGCCCGCGGCGGCGAGGTCCATCTCGACGCTCCATTGCGCGAGATTCTGTTGAATGATGATGGTAGCGTCAGCGGCTTCCGTATCGGCGGGATCAAGGGCAAGGAGGGATATACCCGGCAGGCCGACGCCTCCGTCAGTGCCCTGCCGGTGGATCCGTTCAAGCTTCTCCTGCCGGAGCCCTGGAAAGAGATCCCCTACTTCAAGAAACTCGATGGTCTCAACGGAGTGCCGGTGATCAATATCCATCTCTGGTTTGATCGCAAGCTCACCGAGATCGACCACCTGCTCTTCAGCCGCAGCCCCTTGCTCAGCGTCTATGCCGACATGAGCAACACCTGCCGTGAATACGAGGATCCCGATCGTTCGATGCTCGAGCTGGTCTTCGCTCCCGCCAAGGACTGGATCGGTCGTCCTGATGAGGAGATCGTCGCGGCCACGATGGAGGAGCTCAAGCGTCTCTTCCCGATGCATTTCACCGGTGACCAACAGGCCACCCTCCGTAAATCGATCGTCGTCAAGACGCCCCTGTCGGTCTACAAGACCGTTCCGGGCTGTCAGCAGCTGCGCCCCGATCAGGCCTCACCGATTCCTAATTTCTTCCTTGCCGGTTGCTACACGATGCAGCGATACCTGGCCTCGATGGAAGGGGCGGTGCTCAGCGGTAAGCAGTGCGCTTCCGCCATCGCCGGGGTCCCGGTCTCCAGTTTCGCCGCCGCCGGCGCCCCGGGAGCCTGAGCGCCGTGGCGGTCGACGCGCCAGGACTTCCCAGCCTCGAGGAGGCCTATGAGGCCTGTCGGCGGGAAACAGCTGAGTGGGCCAAAACGTTCTATCTCGGCACGCTGCTGATGCCGCCGGCCAAGCGCCGGGCGATCTGGGCCATTTATGTCTGGTGCCGCCGCACCGATGAACTGATGGACAGCCCTGAGGCGATGAGTCGGCCCGTGGAGGAGCTGGCCGTCCGCCTCGATCACTGGGAGGAGCGCACCCGGGCCCTGTTCCGCGGCACCGTCCGCGATGGTCTCGATCGGGTGATGGTGGACACGATCGAGCGCTACCCGCAGCCGCTGCAGCCCTATCTCGACATGATCGAAGGCATGCGCATGGATCTGCATCAGACCCGTTACGCCACCTTCGCCGATCTTGAGCTCTACTGCTACCGCGTCGCCGGCACCGTCGGCCTGATGACTCAGGAGGTGATGGGTCTGGATCCGGCCTACACCACCGCCCCCTGGAGTGAACCACCGGATACCTCGAAAGCAGCGGTGGCCCTGGGGATCGCCAATCAGCTCACCAACATTCTTCGCGATGTGGGCGAAGATCGCGGTCGTGGTCGCATCTATCTTCCCCAGGAAGATCTGCGACGTTTCGGCTATAGCGAAGAGCAATTGATGGCCGGGGTCTGTAACGACAACTGGCGGGCCCTGATGGCGTTTCAGCTGGAGCGCGCCCGGGACTGGTTCGCCCGCTCCGAAGCCGGGGTGCGCTGGCTTGCCGCCGACGCCCGCTGGCCGGTCTGGGCGTCCTTGCGGCTGTATCGCGGCATCCTCGATGCGATCAAACGCCTCGACTACGATGTCTTCCATCACCGCGCCTACGTGCCGCGTACCGGGAAGTTTCTCGATCTTCCCTTCTCCTACGTCGCCGCCCAGGCCCGTTGATCGATCCTCGGAACCGCTGAATGTTCAGCCGCCATCGCGGCGGTTCAGCGTCTCCGGCTTCAACTCCCGCGTTCAGGCCCAGGCCTGTCCGGTGGACTGTCCTTAAGAGTTTGTGGAAAAACCGCCTGGCTGAGCGCAGTTTTTCCTCCTGAGCGCTGATAGCGCTCCGTTCGGGCTGGTTTTCAGCGATTCAGCGGTTCAGAGCACCAGATTTCAGACGTTTTGCCCCGCTGGAGCTGCCTGCTCGAGGCCTCA
>JBJTBH010000068.1:0-6851 GCA_046091285.1 Cyanobacteriota bacterium
GTAAACGCTGGGTAGCCATGTGCGGAGCGGATAACCGCTGAAAGCATCTAAGTGGGAAGCCCACCTCAAGATGAGTGTTCTCATGGCTTAAGCCAGTAAGGTCACGGGCAGAACACCCGTTGATAGGCTCTACGTGGAAGCTCAGTAATGTGTGAAGCGGAGGAGTACTAATAGACCGAGGGCTTGACCATCAAACGGCGCTTGCGTTGAAGCATTTTTTTTCCAGAGCTTGACTGAGCAGTGATGTTCAGCAAGCAATCACCTATGCAGTTCTCAGGGTTCACCTGGGGACAAAGACTATCCTGGTGTCCATGGCGCTGTGGTCCCACTCCGATCCATCTCGAACTCGGCTGTGAAACGCAGTAGCGGCGACGATATTTGGGGGGTAGCCCCCTGAAAAAATAGCTCGATGCCAGGTAAAACTTTGTCTTGCAATATCCACCAGTCGCTTGAGAGTGATTGGTGGATTTTGTTTTTGGATGATCAATTGATTGTAACGTTGCGACGAGTTGTTGGGCGATCTTCTGCCTTCCTCTTGAAGCGACAATAAAGCCACCCGTAAGGGTGGTTTTGTTGTGGGTAGGAGTATCCTTTGGCGGATGCTGATTTTAAAGCGCTGTTGCTGGCCGTGGATGCAGGGCTGTGGATGCAGGGCTCAGGATGGTGGCAGCGCGCAGATTGGGAGTGGGCTGATGGAAGTGGGCTGAATCGCGTGATGCTGTCTCGCCGGAAGGCAGGATTGGCTCCTGAGAAAGTGCTGGCCAGCAGGGAATAGGTGGTGCGTTCAACTCGCTTGAGGGCTGCTGTGGCAATGCAATCGCCATTTGCTTATCCGGGTCAAATCGAGATCGGGAAAACGCTGTGCCGCCAACAAAGTCCAAGAGGCTGACGTGAATCGTTTACTTAAAAAGCACCATCAATGGAATCCCCAGACTCTGTTGTTGCACCTGGGGATGATCTTTGCATGAGTTGTACTGGTGCGACCGGGGTCTGCCGCTTTTCTTGAGCGCTTGTGCGCACTGTAAGGTTGTTCCACAGATGGTGAAATTGTTCAAGGATCGCCGGAGCACTGTGGTGATCAGCGCCAAGTTTGGTCTATTCGTGACTCAGTGGTTCATCCTGGCTTGGGCGACGACTTGTGATTCTATATATCGACGAATAATGTCAACCTGCTCAAGTCGTTTGACGCTTTGGTGGGGCTCTGTGAGGGAGGGGCTTGGAAAATGTGTCTTCGTGGCGTGAAGTATCTGCAAAATTAGGGATAATTATTATTTGGTTTTGGCGTCAAATGCGCCGCGTTGCAGGGGCTTGAGATGTTGTTTCGGTGTCTGCTCTGGTGAAAAAAATTCTTTTCGAAGAGGAAGATCATTGTTTTGGCTGGAAGGTCAGGGCTACGCCGTTATTGCAGTAGCGATAGCCTGTTGGTTTCGGGCCGTCGTTGAAGCGATGGCCTTGGTGACCACCGCAGCGTTTGCAGTGATATTCGGTGCGGGGTAAAAGGAGTCGGAAGTCGAGCCTGGTCTCCAGTGCATTGGGGAGTGCATCCCAGAAGCTTGGCCAGCCTGTACCGCTGTCATATTTAGTGGTGGAGCTGAATAATGGAAGATTGCAGCCTGCACATTGATAGATTCCAGTGCGCTTCTCCGGATACAGTGCACTGCTATAAGGCCGCTCTGTCGCTTCTCGGCGGAGAACGGCGAAGGCCTCGGGAGAAAGTTTTTTGCGCCACTCGGATTCACTGAGCTTCCAGCGTGGATACTCTTCCAGCGTTGCCGCGTTCACGGCTTCAGTCTTTGCCCAGGGGATCAGGACTGTCAATGTCTGCAAAAAGCTGCGACGATCCATCCTTTTGGTGTTCAGGGGGTGTTGGTGACGGTGCTGAAACTGATGTCTTCCTGAAGCAGGTGAGTTGACAACACCCACGGATGCAATGCAGGATGCATCTATTGTCTCGATTGATTTATCTTCTGAGGGGCTGATCTCAAAGGGTGTGGGTTGCCGTTACAGGGAGACTCTTCGGTGATTCGCCGTCTGTCTCTCTTGCGCGGCTCAGCCAGAAAAGGCAAGGACAGTGACTGCTGATGGACGCTTGCATCCTGTGATCAATCACCTTGCCGCGGCTTTCACCTCAGCGAATCCAGCCTGCACTCAGAACCACGGCCAAACCAAGGAATAAAGCGAGAAGTGTCCAGCTGATTCGGTTGAGCGTGTTTTCAGCGCTTCTGGCGCTTGTGAACATCGAGCCACCGCTCGAGGCCAGGCCTCCCATGCCGTCGCCTTTCGGGCTGTGCAGAAGCACACTCAGGATCAGAAGCATACCGCTGGCCACCCAGATCCAGGAGAGAATCGCTGTGAGCATCGAGACGACCCGAAGATTCCTACAAGACCAGTATCCCTGATCATGCCCCCTCGCTGCCTGATGCCGCACGCATGGCTGACCTGGTGCATGCGCTGTTGATGATCATCTCGCAGTCGCCAGGGGAATCATCAGGGCTGCCTTGTGCATTCCTGACGGCATCGGCGTGCACAGCGTTGTTGCCAACGGCTGTGGTTGAGACTCAGACGCCGATGGCCTGAGCCAGTGTGTTGGGGACGACCCCCTGATCGTTTGGCTGGATCAGCGATGATCCGGTCATCGTGGCCGGTTTCTCAAGGCCGAGGATGTCGAGAAGAGTCGGTGCAACATCCGCCAGACCACCACCGGATCGCAGATGAACATCCGTGCCATGGCCTGGCACTTTGCGCTTCTCACCTTCCACAAGAATCAAGGGAACTGGATTTGTGGTGTGTGCCGTCCATGGGCGTCCATCCGGACCCTCCATCATCTCGGCGTTGCCATGATCGGCGGTGATCACCAATGTTCCCCCCATCCGATTGGTGGCTTCCATCAAGCGACCGACACACAGATCAACGGTATTGATGGCTTCGGTGGTGGCCTTCATCTGTCCTGTGTGCCCCACCATATCCGGGTTGGCATAATTGATCACCACCAAAGAGTAAATGCCTTTCTGTATGGCAGCGATGCAGTCATTGGTCAGGGTGTCCGCAGACATCGCTGGGGATTGGTCGTAGGTGGCCACCCGTGGCGAGGGCACAAGGTGTCTGTCTTCACCTGGATAGGGCTGCTCAATGCCGCCATTCATGAAATAGGTGACATGAGGGTATTTTTCAGTTTCAGCCGTTCGAAACTGCTTCAGCCCTGCGGCAGAGACGATCTGCCCGAGCAACCCATCCAATGATTCGGGTGGGAAGGCTACAGCCACCGGTAAGCCGGCTTCGTACTGGGTGAAGGTGACAACTCGAAGATTGGGTAGGCCTTCTCGCTCGAAGCCATCAAAGCGATCGCACACCAGGCTGCGGATCAATTGCCTGACGCGGTCCGGCCGGAAGTTGAAACAGATCAGGCCGTCACCTGGTTTGAGATGTCCATCATTGATTCTGGTTGGTTCGATGAATTCATCGGTGATCTCATTGTTATAGGCGTCTTCAAGAGCCTCAAGGGGGTTCAATGGGCTGACTGCTCCGGTTTCACAGATCAGCTTGTAGGCCTTCTCCGTGCGTTCCCAGCGGTTATCGCGATCCATCGACCAGTAGCGACCGCAGATGGTGGCAATCCTGCCGACTCCTGCGGCCTCAATCTGTTTCTGGATCTGTTGAATGAATTGGGCGGCGCTGTGGGTTGGTGTGTCACGCCCATCGGTGATCACGTGAATGCAGACATCCTCCAGCCCCCTCGCCGCCGCCCATTGCAACAGTCCACCCACATGATCGATATGGCTGTGCACCCCTCCGTCTGAGCAGAGGCCGATCAGATGAAGGGTGGATTGTGCCACCTTCAGTTCATCCGCCAGGGCATTCAGAGCCGGATTGGCCGCCAGGGATCCATTGCGGACGGCCTGACCGATGCGGACCAGCTCCTGGCGGATGATGCGGCCGGAACCGATGGTGAGATGACCGACTTCTGAATTCCCCATCTGATCGTCGGGCAATCCAACCGCGGCCCCGCTCGCCTCAATCAGTGTGTGCGGATAGGCATGCCAGAGGGCATCCATCACCGGCGTGTTCGCCATGCGGATGGCATTGTTTTCGGCTTCGGCTCGGAACCCCCAGCCATCCAGGATGGCAAGAACAACGGGGGCCACAGCGCCATCCTGGGGGCGTCCGGACCGTGCCCTGCCATCGCTGGCCGGGGCTGCGGGACTGGTGGATGGAACTCCTGTCACCCGTTCAACCGCTCCGTTACGCACCTCTCCCCTGCCAACCTACAGGGGGGCAGTCCATGCTCCCAGTCTGGGATCGTCGGGTCAGCTTTTTCCGACATCTTTGGCTGGGATGGGTCCCGGTCGTGACGGACTTCTCCGTCTCAGGGCGATCGTCTCGATAACGTTTCCCTTCCCCCGTCTCCAACCCTCCCCCTTGTCTGTCATGGAGAGAGCCAGCCAGGAGTCGATCGAGCGCATTGAGATCCTCTCGGGCGTTGAACTCGGCCGCACCCTGGACCGCCTGGCCTCCCAGGTGCTGGAGTCCGCCGGTGATCCTGGCCGCCTGTTGCTCGTGGGGATCCCGACGCGAGGCATCGCTCTGGCCAGGGTCCTCGCTGCCCGGCTCGAGGCCATCTGCGGTCAACGCATCCCCTGGGGATCGGTGGATCCCACCTTCCATCGTGACGACCTGCAGCGGGTCGGCACCCGGTTGGTGGAGGCCACGGACCTGCCGTCCCGGCTCGATGGAGGGCATGTGGTGCTTGTCGATGATGTGATCTTCACGGGCCGGACCGTGCGTGCCGCGCTTGAGGCCCTTCAGGTCTGGGGGCGTCCCGCCCGCGTGCATCTTCTGACAATGGTGGATCGCGGGCACCGGGAGCTGCCGATCCAGCCTGATTTCTGCGGGCGGGTCGTTCCTACGAGCCGTCAGGAAAGCATCGAACTCCGCCTGCACGATGTGGACGGGACCGATGGGGTTGTCCTGCTCCGGCCGACAGCCGGCGGAACCAGGGATCAGACGATGCTCAGGTGATGGGCTCCAGCTCATCGCTGCGGAAATGGGCCTTGTAGCGCCCGAAGGCCACAACCACCGGCAAGGTCGGGCTGATCGGCCTGCCTTTCCAGTCGTGAAGCACCTGGAAGACCACTCCTTCCAGACCCAGCAGATCGAAGGCCTGACCCCGATGTTCGGGATGGGTGTAGACCACCACGTTCTGGCTGACCTTGACCTGATCGCCCGCCTGCATCCCTCATAAGGCTGATTCCCAGCAATCTTGTCACGCCAGAGCCAGGCCCTCCGTCCGTTGCCGCTCAGCGTTGACAGGCGGTTTCCGGGCCCGCTTCCACCACCTTCCCACCCAGATCGGCGCAGGCGCTGCGGAAGGCCTGCCATTCCTCGAGGCCACGGGCCAGGTTCTTCTGGACCAGAGCATCAAGTTGTGCCGCCGGCACCGAATGGGGCAGGCTTCCGTGCCCATCATGTTCGGCATCATCGGCCTTCAGACGTGCCATCTGCTGCTCGAGGTGGCGCCGCAGAGGCTCGCTCAGTCGGCGCCACCACGGATGGTCGATCCGATCGAGGGCATCGAGAGCTTCCCACCAGCGCTGGTTGCGCAGCAGCCGTGCGGCCCGCTCGCTGTAGAACCGGTTGGCATTCCAACGATCCTGCAGGGCATTGCCGAGCGCTGAGCCATCTGGACGCGTGTTCTCGCCGATCGCCTCCAGGCGTTTCAGGGCCCCCGCAAGATTTCCATCGCGGTAGAGCCGCATGGCGTTGCTCTCCAGACGGTGTTGCCAGAGCAGGAGCCGATCGCGATCCTGCTCGCTGGCGGCTGGTGAATGGACCAGTTGTCGTTGCAGCTCGAGGGCTTGTCGCCAGCGATCCGCAGCCCATAGCGTCTCCGCCTTCAGGCGTCGACACTGGCCCTGCTGGATCGGGACCGCTCCCGCCATCCAGCGCAGAGCCATCAGTTGATCGCTGTAGCGGAGGCAGGCATCAAGATCGCCCTGGCGCGCCGCTGTCTCCAGCCTGGCCGGCAGCTGACGCTCCCACCAGTACACCAGTCCGATGCCGCCGACCACCAATCCCAGCGTCGCGGTCAGCCAGAAGCGTGGCAGGCGATGACGGCGAAGCGCCTGGATGCTGGTGGGGAGAGACGCGCGCTGCATGACACTCTGCCGAGCCGTGATCCGTGCTCCGCTAACGCACCATACCGAGCGCCAGCAGCGGCTTCCGGGGCTGTTCCGTGGGCCCTGAAGCCGGCCCGTTCAGCTCCTGCCACTCGACGGTCAGCTCAGCGTCGTCATTGATCGCGAAGAGCAGACGGAGGCGGTCTTCGCCGGCATCACCAGGGGACTGCAGCGGCAGGCTGATCGCGGGAGCCGGCCATGGAGTGACCGCGTTCTCCCCGGCAGGGCGGGGGCGCAGCATCGGCACCCCATCGCAATAGATCACTTCGTGACGCTGATCGGCGTCCGGTTCCCCCAGCACCAGCTCCACGGCCGTCTGTCCGGCCTCACTGCAGGCCAGCACCAGTTCGAGAGGCTGTGCGGTGGGCCAGCTTTGCCCTGGAAGGAAGAGCGGGTGCCATCGGTGTCCCCCCAGCCGTCGATCCCAGCAGCGGAGGCTGACTCCACGGCTGAGGACATCCTTGATCGCCACGCCTGGGGTCAGGGCAAGGGCCCCAAGGACCACGGCCTCGATCGGACGCTCCGCACGGATCATCAGCCCTGGGCAGCGTTCCTGCAGCCAGGTCTGGATCAGCGGCAGCCGGCGGCCGCCCCCGACACGCAGCACGGCCGTGACCTCCGCCAGGGCGACTCCCACGGCCCCCCCGGCGGCGAGCACGGGCTCCAGCAGGCGGGCCC
>JBJTBH010000069.1:0-13050 GCA_046091285.1 Cyanobacteriota bacterium
CGGGCTGCCCTGGTAGCAAGCTGAGGGAGGGAGCACCGCTCAGGGCCGCTCAGCCCCGAGGCTGAGAGCAGCGCTCAGAACTCCTACAAGGAGTGGGATAAGGGGGGCTGTGCCTACGAAATGTGCGACACGCTCCTAGCAGCTCGCGGTCGCCACTTTGTGATGGTGCACGGCGGCCAGAAGAAAACCCAGAAGTCGCCCAAGACCGAGCTCAAAAAAACTCAGAAGCGCATGGCCGATGTCCTCTCCACCGACCCTACCTCCTGAAATGAGCGCCGCTGAAACCGCCACACCAAGACACCACCCCAGCTGGCGAGAGGTGCGCGACACCTTTCTGATTGAGCCCAAGGTATAACAGGCCTATCAGGAGCTCGCTCCTCGTTTCGCCATCGTGCGAGAGCTGATTGCGCTGCGCGAACAGCGCGACTGGCTCGCCGGGAAACCGACCAGGTGGATCCGTAGCGCGACACGCTGCAGCGACTCGCAGACGCCATGGGATGCAGAATACGTGTCAACTTTGAACGTGCAGATCAAGCCACCGTGAAAAAAGAGCCCGCTTTGCCATGAACATCAACGTCCTTTTTGATGTCCCAGCCCTGGTCGCCCAGGGCCTGATGAATGGTTCGCTGGAGCGGGTGGGTGGCGTGGTGCGCGACTCCTCCAGCAAGCAGGTGGTGATGTGGCTGCAGGAGGGCGGCTCCGAAGTGTCCAAGGCCCTGGCCAACCCACCGATGGCAGGGGGCGCGAATGCCCTCCTGGCCGCGGCAAACCCAGTACTGGCCACCGCCAACCTCGGCGTGTCGGTGGCTGGCTTCGCGATGGTGCTTCAGCAGCTCAACCGCATCAGCGATCAGATCCGGGCGGTGGAGGCCAAGGTGGATCGGATCAGCCACAAGCTCGACGATCAGGCTCTGGCCCAGCTGAAGGCGGGCATCAACGCCTGTCAGAACGCGGTGGAGCTGCAGGATCCAACCCTGCGGATCCAGATGGCTGGCCAGGCGCTCACCACCCTGCATGCCGCGAGGCAGTTCTTCAATCAGCAGGTGGTGCGTAGCGCTGGCAAGGCGGAAGCCGCAAGCGCCGAATACGTGATCCTGGCCTTTGTGGCCCTGGCCGCCGAGGTGCAGACCTATCTGGAGCTCGATGAAGGCGAGAAGGCGGCACGAACGCTGGCTCAGGGTCTCGATGAACTGCGACCAGGCCTCACTCAGCTGATGAATGCCGTGCTGGATTGCACATGCCACTACCTCAAGCCTGAGTTTGCTGGTGAGGTCGATCTCGACTTGATGCTCTGGCTGCACAACGGGTTCAGGCGCATGAAGTGCAAGCCAGGGGAATCAGCTGAGCAGCTCAGCGCCTCAGAACTGTTTGAGATCATGCGGCCCCACATCACCAAGGTGTTCAAGAGCCACGAGGATTGGCATGGCGAGATCCCTCAAGTGATCGTCGACACCAGTGATGTGCCCGATTGGTGGATTGGTCCTCTCAACCAGGGCACGGACAAGGCGGCTCGATTCAGACAGGTGAAAGAGGAGCTTTCCGAAGGCCTGAACAAGATCGTTGCGTTGGTGGAAGCCCACGACAGATTGATGGCGCAGGTGCTTCAACTCGAAGAGATGGAACGATTAGGGCTGAAGCCCACGGATCTGAAGCAGCAGCTGTTGCTGCCAGAAGGGAATGCAGCAGCTGTGGTTCTCGATCCCCGCTGGATCGCTCAGGAGGCATCCACTTGACCAAGCATCTGATCGAAGAGTGGCTGCCGATCCTCCAGTGGCTTGCGGGGAATATGCGATCGCCTCATTCGCCGATCGCGACTTCGCCCGACGCATCAATGGCTCCACCTGTCGCCCCGCGTTGTGTTCCCAGCGCCCCTTGATGGGCTGAGGATCGGCAAGCTGGAAGCCCAGTTCCCGCAGTACTGCAAAGCCTTGCGGACCCTAATCCATGGAGGCGCCGACTCAGCCAAGGTCAAGCGCACCGTCTGCTGGGAGCGGCTGGCCTTGCTGCACACCAGCCCGCCACGGCAGTACCGCGATCCAGAACGGATGGTTTTGCGACTGCGTCGTGAACTGGAGTGACTGAGTTCAGCGGCTTCATGCCATCAAGGCAAGCAGCTTCTGGCAGAACCATGGAGGATTCCGCTCACAACGGGCCCCATACACCTCCTCGTTCAAGCAACCTCAAACGGGTTGACGACAACAAGACCACCAAACTGTTGGCCTGAGCTGAAATCCTCGCTGTAGAGAACAGTGCAGCCATGTCGAATGGCTGCTTCCAGAATCAGGGCATCAAACCAGGAGAGCTGATTGGCTGCGGCCAGTTCGTGGGCATCAAGAACCAAGGCCGCATCTGTTGGCACAACATCAAACTGTGCCAACGCCTCCAGAGCCTGAAGGCAATCAGCCGCTGATAGGGCCGGTTGCAACGTTCGTGTCATCACGGCACGCAGTTCGATCAGCACCTGGGCGCTGATCACGATCTCGTGATCCTGCGCCAGTTGCCGCAGCCATGTCTTGATGAATGGGCCTTTGTGGGGCTCCCTCCGATCGAGGCGGTAAGCCCAGAGGTTGGCATCAACAAAAACGCGCACGCTCAGCCCAGGCTGCGCTCGTGGAGCGAATCCCGACTCCAGGGACCCGCGCTGGAGCTGGCGGAGCGATTCCCGCCAGGTCAAATGACACGCTGGAGGTCGTGCTGCCGATGGCCCGCCCCTGAACCAGGAAATCCTGCTGTTTGAGCCTGCCGTGCCCGAGGCCGGTGCATTGCGGGCGGTGCTGGCGTTTCCGAGCACCTATTCGGTGGGGATCACCAGCCTTGGCTATCAGGTGGTCTGGGCCACCCTGGCGCGGCGGGCAGATGTGGACGTGCGGCGTCTGTTCACCGATCGCGCTGATCCGTCCCATGGCGGTCAGCGCGGTCGCGGGCCCGCGCTTGATCTCTTCGGGTTGTCGCTGAGCTGGGAGCTGGATGGGCCGGTGCTGCTGGATCTGCTGGAGCAGCACCGCATCCCGATCTGGGCGGCCTTGCGGGGCGATGGCGATCCGATCGTCTTCGGGGGTGGGCCGGTGCTCACCGCCAACCCGGAGCCGCTGGCGCCCTTTTTTGATGTGCTGCTGCTTGGCGACGGTGAGCTTTTGCTGCCGGCCTTCATCGAGGCGCTCAAGGACTGTCGGGACGCCCCGCGAGCGGAGCGGCTCCGGCGGCTGGCGCAGGTGGAGGGGATCTATGTGCCCGCGTTGTATGCCCCCCGCTATTCCGCCGACGGTCAGCTGCTGGCGGTGGAACCCCTCGATCCTGCCATCGCCCCGGTGATCGCCAAGCAGACCTGGCGCGGCAACACCCTCAGCCACTCCACCGTGATCACCCCCGAGGCCGCCTGGCCTTCGATCCACATGGTGGAGGTGGTGCGCAGCTGCCCGGAGCTCTGCCGGTTCTGTCTGGCGAGCTACCTCACGTTGCCCTTCCGCACCCCGTCGCTGGAGGACGGTCTGATCCCGGCGGTGGAGACGGGGCTGGCCGCCACCCAGCGCCTCGGCCTGCTCGGCGCCTCGGTCACCCAGCACCCGCAGTTCGCCGACCTGCTCACCTGGCTCGATCAGGACCGCTTCGAGGGCACGCGGGTGAGTGTCAGCTCCGTGCGCGCAGCCACGGTGACACCCCAGCTGGGCCGGATCCTGGCCAAGCGGGGCAGCAAATCGCTCACGATCGCGATCGAGAGCGGCAGCGACCGCATGCGCACGGTGGTGAACAAGAAGCTCGCCAGCGAGGAGATCTACGCTGCCGCCCGCCATGCCAAAGACGGTGGTCTCACGGGCCTGAAGCTCTACGGGATGGTGGGTCTGCCCACGGAGGAGGACGCCGATGTGGAGGCCACCGCCGAGCTGCTGCTGGCCCTCAAAAAAGCCACCCCTGGCCTGCGGCTCTCCTTTGGCGTCAGCACCTTCGTGCCCAAGGCCCACACCCCCTTCCAATGGGATGGGGTACGCCCTGACGCCGAGAAGCGCTTGAAGCTGCTGGCCAGGCGCCTCAAGCCCAAGGGGATCGAGCTGCGGCCAGAGAGCTACGGCTGGAGTGTGATCCAGGCCCTGCTCTCCCGCAGCGATCGGCGCCTGGCGCCGGTGATCGCCGCCGCCCGCGGTCGCCACGAGAGCCTGGGCGGCTGGAAGACGGCCTACCGCCAGGTGCTCGCGGGTGAGGCGTGTGATTGGCCGCCGGAGGTGTCCCGCACCTGGGACACCCAGCCGCCACCCCCCTGGGACTCGGTGATCCACGAAGCCTGGAGCACGGATCGCGTGCTGCCCTGGGCCCATCTGCAGGGGCCCCTGCCGGTGGCGACGCTGATCAGGCATCGCCAGGACTCCCTGGAGGCCGGGGCGTTGCCGGCCTGAGCGCCTCAGTCGAAGACGGCGGTGCGACCGCGATAGACCATCACCTGGCGAGTGAGATGCAGGCGCACGGCGCGGGCCAGGGCCAGCCGTTCGGTGTCGCGCCCCTTGCGGATCAGGTCGCCCACCTCATCGCGATGGCTCACGGCCACGGTCGACTGGGCAATGATCGGTCCCCCGTCCAGCTCCTCGGTCACGTAGTGACCGGTGGCGCCGATCAGCTTCACGCCCCGCTCCCAGGCGCGGTGATACGGCTGGGCCCCCTTGAAGGCCGGCAGGAAGGAGTGGTGGATGTTGATCACCCGGTGGAAGGCATCGGGGGGATCGAAGGCGGCCAGGAAGGTGGGCGTGAGCACCTGCATGTATTTGGCGAGCACCACCAGCTCAATGCCGTGCTCGGCCAGCAGCTCCAGGTGCCGGGCCTCCGCCTCGGCCCGGTTGTCGGCACTGATCGGCACATGCACGAAGCGGGCCCCGAATTCAGCGGCGATCGGCGCCAGATCCGGATGATTGGCGATCACCAGCGGCACCTCCATCGGCAGTTCGCCGGTGCGCTTGCGCCAGAGCAGATCCAGCAGGCAGTGATCCTGCTTGCTCACGAAGATCGCCACCGGCGGCCGCTCATCGGAGAAGGTGACCCGTGATTCACCGCCGAGCCGCTCCGCCAGGGCGGCCGTGGCGCCGGGAATCGCCTCCCGGGGCAGGCCGAAGCCCTGGAGCTGCCATTCGATCCGGCTCAGGAACAGGCCAGCTCCCTGATCGCTGTGGTGATCAGCATGGACGATGTTGCCCCCCTGGGCCGCGACCCAGCCCGAGAGCTCCCGCACCAGCCCGGGCTGATCGGGGCAGATCATCTGCAGGATGGCGGTGGCGCCGGACATCGCAGCGGGAGAAGGCACTGCAGGCATTGTGCCGTTGTCCTGGAAGGGCCCCGGTAAACTCAGCCGCACGACCTCCTGCCGCCATGACCCTCTCCCTGGTCTCCCGACTGCGCGCCAACCTCCAGCGGCTGGCGGTCCTCTGCCTTTCCCTGGTGCTCTGCTTCGGGCTGGCCGCCTGTGACGGCTCCCAGGCCCGCAAAGCTCCCACCCTTTCCGCCGATGATCTGGCCGCGATCCAACGCCAGGCGGAAGGCTTCCTGGCGGCCCGCGATCGTCTGCCCGATCTGGCCGCTCTGGTCAACGATCGCAACTGGGTGTTCACCCGCAACCTGATCCACGGTCCGATGCAGGAAGTGGGTCGCGAAATGCTTTACATCAACCAGCGCCTGCTTCCCGGCGACCGGGCCGAGGCCAATGAGCGTGCCGACAACCTGAAGGCCGCCCTGGCCCAGCTCGATGAGGCGGCCCGTCTGCAGGATGGCGAACGCCTGCGCAAGGCCTACATCCAGGTGGCGCGTGACTTCGGTCTCTATGCCCAGATCCTGCCCTCCCAGGTGCAGGACGCCCTGAAGCAGGCCTGAGTCCTGATCGGTCCGTTTCCTGGGCGATCGTCTGAGCGTCCTGGCTCCCTGGTCCTGACACCGTGAGCGGCGCCCCTCAGCCGCTCGTCCATCGGCCCCGTTCCGTGATCGTGATCGGGGCCGGCATTGTCGGCATGGCCTCGGCCTGGAAGCTGGTGCATCGCGGCCATCGCGTCACGCTGCTGGATCCCTCCCTGGCCCGATTCGCCTCTGGGCAACCGGGCCCCTGGGATCCGGGGGCCGGATCAGCCACCACGGCCCAGCCGCAGGCGCAACGGCTCAGCGGCAGTGAAGCAGCGCTCGGCCTGCTGATGGCCGACGTCTTTCATCGCGCCAGCGGCCGCGCCTGGAGATTGCGGCAGCGCTCCCGGGAGCTCTGGGCGCAGTGGGGGCAGCAGCTTGAGGCGCGGGGTCTGCCGCTGGCCCGCAGATCTGGCCTGTTGCTGCTGGCGGAGGATGCGGCTCAGTGGCAGCGCCAGCAGGCCCTGGTCGCGGAACGCCGAGCGCTTGGCATCCCCCTCGAGCTCTGGTCGGCGGAACACCTGGCCTCGCTGCAACCCAAGCTGCCTGCCGGCTGCCTGGGTGGCCTGCATTCGCCACGCGATGGCCAGTGCGATCCCGCCGTGGCGCTGGGGCAGCTGCGGATCGATGGCCAGGGCCAGGGGCTGGAGCTGCTGGCGGAGTCGGCCTGCCGGCTGGAACGGCATCAGGAGAGATGGTGCGTCGCTCTCGAGTCCGGCGGATCGCGCAGCGCCGAAGGAATCGTGCTGGCGGCGGGCCGGAGCCTGCAAACCCTCTGGCCGGAAGCGGCGGCAGCCGATCCCGCCCCGCGGCTGGCGGCGGTGCTCGGTCAGGCCCTGGAGCTGCAGCTGCACCCTGGCGATCCGGATCCAGAGCTCTGGCCCGGCTCGATCGCCTGGTGCGGCCTCAACCTCGTGCCCAGGCCCGGCCGGCGCCTCTGGCTCGGGGCCACGCTGGAGCCGGGGCAGACGGCGGATGCCGAGGCCCTGGAGCGCCTGCGCAGCCTCAACGGTCAGGCACCCGCCTGGCTGCGGCGGGCTGAGGTGGTGCGTCACTGGCAGGGGCTGCGGGTGAAACCCGAGGGCCAGCCCGCTCCGCTGCTGCTGCAGCCCGCTCAGGGTCTGGTGGTGGCCGGAGGCACCTACCGCAATGGCGTCCTGCTGGCACCGGCCCTGGCGGAGCTGGTGGTGGAATGCCTGGAGGCCTCCTGACGTCCGCGGCGATGGAACGGATCTGTGAACCAGAACTGATGGAGGGGGAGGAGCAGGTCGAGGCCTATGCCGCTGCCGATTTCTCCAGCAGTGATCAGGCGGCGGTGACGCGCATCCTCGAGCTCTGGGCCGAGCAGGGCCGATCGACGAGCCCGGAGCGGATCGTGGACCTGGGCTGCGGGCCCGGCAACCTGACGCTCCCCCTGGCCGAACACCTGCCGCAGGCGGAGGTGCTCGGACTGGATGGCTCAGGCGCGATGCTGGCCGAGGCCCGGCGGCGCTGCCCCGGCGCCCGCCCCGCCTTCCGCAAGGCCACGCTTCCGGATCTGCCCGCCGATCTCGGTCGTTTTGAGCTGCTGGTGAGCAACAGCCTCCTGCACCATCTCCATGATCCGGGGGTGCTCTGGGCGGCACTTTCCGCTCTGGCCGCCCCGGGAGCTGTGGTGGTGGTCAAGGACCTGCGCCGCCCGGCCGATCCCGAGGCGGTGGAGGCCCTGGTGCAGCGCCACGCCGCAACGGCTCCACCGGTGCTGCAACGCGATTACCGCGCCTCCCTGCACGCCGCCTTCCGGCCCGAGGAGGTGGAGCAGCAGCTGCTCCAGGCCGGCCTGCCGTTGCAGGTGCGTGCCCTGGAGGATCGCTATCTCGAGGTCTGGGGGCGCCTGAGCTGACCAGAAGCTCTGATCGATCAGCCCCGTGAGGGGATCACCCCGCAGGCGAATCGCGGCCCGTGGAGCCCGGCATGGATGAGCACCGACCGCCCCCGGATCATCGCCAGGTCCTTGAATTGAGGCAATCGGATCGCTGTGGTGGCGCGGCCGTCCGCATTCACCAGCAGGGCGAGGAGGTCGCCGAGGGGGAGGGATCCCTGGGATGCCGGATGGGCGCCGGAGGCAGCCATGTGCTGGCCGTCACCATGGCCGTCACTGTGACCGTGAGCCGCGCCTCCTGAGGCTGGATCCCAGTGGCCGCCTGCGGCACCACCAGGAACGATCCGACCATCGACCTGGGCGGGTCCGCAATCCGGATGCTCGTGCAGATGGAAGCCGTTGGAACCCGGCGACAGTTGTCAGAGGTCGGGGATCAGCTCCAGCCCTCCTCCAGCACGTGCCCGGAAGGTGAGCTGACCCAGGGTGGGTCCTACGCCCTGCTCATGCAAGCGGGCGATCGACACGACCAGAGATTGCGCGGCTGGTTCGGCATCAGCAGCACCGAACCTCAGTGGTGCCGGGCCAAGGCCAAGGCAGGCCCCGATGGCAACCGCTGCTGACAGGGTGACCCGCCAATCGGCGGCCTTGAGGGGGGGATCCCGATCGCATGCCTTGGGCCCACGGTTCATTCACGGCGGATCGGGCGGACGCTACCAGGGGTTTTTGATGCTGGCTGCCGGTGCCAGCCGGTGCCACTCTCTCGGCGGATGATCCTGACCATCAAAAAGCCCCCCGGACTGGGGGGCGAGGCCGGCTTCAGCGATCAACCGCCAGGCTGATCCCTAACGAGCGGCTGAGATGGGGGAGAGCAGAGCGGGATCATCAACGAGATTGCGCACGCCATGGGCATGGTCTTCCTGGAAGGGATTGGCCTTGAGCCATTTGGCGACCGACAGAATGTCGACCTTGACAACCTTGGGCCTGACACTCCAGGTCACCTGAAGAGGAGAGGGAATGGAATTGTATTTCGGCCCTGTTGTTGAGCCGGAATAGACAACGGGTTTGCCGAGGTTCTCGGGAATAGTGGGGGCAGCCTGATAGCCCATCACGACTCCAAGATCAGCCATCCGAACAAAATCTGCGGCCTTGCGATCATTCACAAGCACGGCCACAACGGCTTCAACCCTGAGCTGTGGATTGCCATTCTCCTTGCTCAGACATGAGGCCAGGGTCGGTCCAGGCTTCACCGGAGCCGTGCTGTGAACGAAGTGAATCTCGATGGTGCTGCCTAGCAGGAGCTCCCCATGCTCCGTCCGTCCAACCTTCTCCGAGACAGGCTTCAGCTCCGCCGCTGTCAGAACACCGTTGTAGCGATACCCGCTGCCGTGACCATCGCCATCGCCATTGCCGGCATAGGTCGTGTAATCGCCGCCCCGATGCTCAGCGGATTCGTGGAAATGGATATTGCAGAGATTCATGAAAGCGCGGTTCGGGGCCGCACTGAACACGATCGGGTTGGCCCCCCTGGCCTTGGAGAGGTCGCGTGGTGACTGCGGTCCCGAATGAGCAGCGCTGGCCGCTTGCAGCAAGGCGGCTCTCTGCCCTTGCACCAGGGCATCAGAAACTGGCTTCCGGCCATGGCCCTCGGACGGCTCCGCCCAGGAGGCAAGGGGCATCGTTGCCGTCAACAGTGAACCAGCGGCTGCGATCGCAGCGAACATCCTGATGATCATGAAAAGCTTCCCTGTCGATGGAAAGAGCACGATGACCCGAAGGTAGACAGCAAGCGCCACGTCTTCAACAGGCTTGATGTTTTTGTCATCATCACCACGGCTGGCGAGTGGCGGCCTTTCTGCCGCTGGGCCGGAGGCCCAATCAGCCGCTGGCCGGAGGCCCAATTAGGCGCGATGGTGATCCCTCCCAGGCCCTCTGGCTTGATTGACGCGTTCAAGGTCCATGAAAAAGCCCCCCGGACTGGGGGGCGAGGCCGGCCAGGACTTCAGCCCTGGCGATCAGACGTCGAAACTCACTTCGATTCGGTGAATTCAGCATCGATGACGTCATCGGCACCGGAGGCACCGGCATCGCCGGTACCGGCGGCGGCGGCACCATCGGCACCACCCTGCTGGTACACGGAGGCCCCGGCAGCGTAGAGAGCCTGCTGCAGCTGTTCGAGCACGCTCTTGATCGTGGCGGTGTCATCGCTGGCGACCGCATCCTTGAGCTGCTTGGTGAACTCCTCCACCTTGGACTTGTCATCGGCGCTGACCTTGTCGCCCAGTTCGCCGAGCTGCTTCTCCGACTGATAGATGAGGGTCTCGGCCTGGTTCTTGAGGTCGATCTTCTCGCGTCTCTCCTTGTCGGCCGCGGCATTGGCCTCGGCATCCTTGACCATCTTCTCCACCTCGTTCTCGCTCAGGGTCGAGGCGCCGGTGATCGAGATGGTCTGCTCCTTGCCGCTGCCCTTGTCCTTGGCGGTGACGCTGAGGATGCCGTTGGCGTCGATGTCGAAGGTGACTTCGATCTGGGGCACGCCACGGGGCGAGGGGGGGATGCCGTCAAGACGGAAGGTTCCGAGCGACTTGTTATCGCTGGCCATCTCGCGCTCGCCCTGCAGCACGTGGATCTCCACATTGGTCTGCCCATCCACGGCCGTGGAATAGGTCTCCGACTTCTTGGTGGGGATCGTGGTGTTGCGGGGGATCATCTTCGTCATCACACCGCCGAGGGTCTCCACCCCGAGGGAGAGCGGCGTGACATCGAGCAGCAGGATGTCCTTCACCTCACCGGCCAGTACACCGCCCTGGATGGCGGCACCCACAGCCACCACTTCGTCGGGGTTGACGGTCTGGTTGGGATCCTTGCCGGTGATCCGCTTCACCAGCTCGAGCACGGCCGGGATGCGGGTGGAACCACCCACCATCACCACTTCATCCAGCTCCGAGGAGGCGAGCTTGGCGTCCTTGAGGGCCTGCTCCACCGGCACGCGGCAGCGGTCGATCAGCTTGGAGGCCAGCTCCTCGAACCGGGCGCGGGTGAGGGTGAGATCAAGGTGCTTGGGACCCTCCGGGGTGGCCGTGATGAACGGCAGGTTGATCTCGCTCTGGGTGGCGCTGGAGAGTTCGATCTTGGCCTTTTCCGCGGCTTCGGTGAGGCGCTGCAGGGCCTGCTTGTCCTGGCGCAGATCGATGCCTTCGTTGGCCTTGAAGCTGTCGGCCAGATAGTCGACGATCACCTTGTCGAAGTCGTCACCGCCCAGGTGGGTGTCACCACTGGTGGACAGCACTTCGAACACGCCGTCACCCACCTCCAGCACCGACACATCGAAGGTGCCGCCGCCCAGGTCGAAGACGAGGATCCGCTCATTGCTCTTGCGATCCAGGCCATAGGCGAGCGCTGCGGCCGTGGGCTCGTTGATGATCCGCAGCACCTCGAGACCGGCGATCTTGCCGGCATCCTTGGTGGCCTGACGCTGGGAGTCGTTGAAGTAGGCGGGAACGGTGATCACCGCCTGGGTCACCGATTCGCCCAGATATTTGCCGGCATCATCGGCCAGCTTGCGCAGCACCTGGGCGCTGACCTCCTCAGGGGCGAACTGCTTGCCCAGCACCGGGCATTTCACCTTCACATTGGCGCCGGCCTTCTCAACGCCGTAGCTCACTTCCTTCGACTCCTCATTCACCTCATCGACGCGGCGGCCGATGAAACGCTTGACGGAATAGAAGGTGTTCTCAGGATTCATGACCGCCTGGCGCTTGGCGATCTGACCGACGAGCTGGTCCTGGTTCTTGGTGTAAGCCACCACCGAGGGCGTGGTGCGGAAGCCCTCGGCATTGGCGATCACGGTGGGCTTACCGCCCTCCATCACCGCAACGCAGCTGTTGGTGGTGCCAAGGTCAATTCCAACAACCTTGCCCATGGGTGGTCCTCCTCAGAGGGATCAAACTGCGGGCATCCTCCGCAGCGGGAGCCGGTGGGGGCTAGGGGTGGTTGCCGAACCCGGCCGTACGGTGCGAGGGCTCTCCATGGATGCCGATGGTCCCGCCTGAGCCGATGGCCACCGATGGCGCCACCGCCCTGCTGGGCGTTCTGGGCGATCCGGTCCGCCATTCCCTCTCACCGGCGATGCATAACGCCGCCCTGCGGGAACTCGGTCTGAACTGGGTCTATCTGGCCCTGCCCGTACCGGCCGGAGATCTGGCGACGGTGCTGCGGGCCCTGGAGGTGATGGGCTGCCGCGGCCTCAGTGTCACCATCCCCCATAAACAGGCGGTGGCCAGCCTGGTGCGCGAGCTGCATCCACTGGCGGAACGGATCGGTGCCGTGAACACCCTGGTGCCGCACTTGGAAGGGGGCTGGATCGGCACCAACACCGATGCCGAAGGCTTCCTCGCCCCCCTGCGCCGCGACAGCCAGGTCTGGGAAGGCCGTCGGGCGGTGGTGCTCGGTTGCGGCGGCAGCGCCCGGGCGGTGGTGGCCGGCCTGGTGGAACTCGGACTGGAGGCGATCACGGTGGCGGCCCGACGCCGCCCGATGCTGGAGGCCTTCGCGGCCGACTGCCGCGCCTTCGCGCCTCAGCTGCAGACCCTGGAATGGCCGGCAGGTCAGCCGGGTACGGCCTCTCCCCTGCGATCGGCTCTGGCGCAGGCCGACCTGGTGGTCAACACGACACCGGTGGGGATGGCCTCAGCGCAGGATCCCAACGCATCCGGGCTCAGCCCGCTGACGGCCGAGGCGCTGGATGCCCTGACGCCGGGAACGGTTGTCTACGACCTGATCTACACGCCCCGCCCGACCCGGCTGCTGCAGCTGGCGCAGGAGCGTGGCTGTCGCACCCACGATGGGCTGGAGATGCTGGTGCAGCAGGGGGCCGCGGCCCTGCGGCTCTGGAGCGGCAGGGAAGAGGTGCCGGTGGCGACGATGCGGGCCGCTGTCCTGGCCCGGCTGCCTGGCGTCTGACGCCGCTCCCCACCTAGTGTCCCGTCCCGGAAATAGCAACTAGAATAAAGGTGTCGTTCGAGGTGCCTTCTCGTGGTTGGTCGTCCGATGTCTCCGCTGCTTCTCGACGAGGTCGAAGCCCAGCAGGTGCAGGCCCTCGCCAACTCAAGCTCACTGCCGCATTCGATCGTTCAGCGCGCTCAGATCGTTCTGGCCTGCGGGGCTGGTGAGACCAATACGGCAATCGCCAAACGCATGGGCCTGACGGGGATGACCGTCGGCAAGTGGCGCAAGCGCTATCTGGAGCAGGGCCTGGAAGGCCTGCATGACGAGCTCAGGCCCGGCCGGCCACGCACCTATGAGGACGAGGAAGTGGCGGAAGT
>JBJTBH010000070.1:0-3717 GCA_046091285.1 Cyanobacteriota bacterium
TGCGTCTGGATGGCTTCTGGTCGATCACCGAGGGCTTGGCCGCTCTGGCCCATGACATCCCAGGCTTACTGGCACTGCTGGGCTGGCGAGAACCGGCTCAGGCATTGAGCTCTGCTTGACTTCTAATGAGCCCTGGGGGTGCGACCTGCGTGATTGCCAGCTCACCGGTGCCCAGCTCGATGGCGCCGATCTCACCGGGGCGGTGCTGGGGCTGGAGGAAGAGCATTGAAGGGCCGTGTTGCAGGACCTGCTCCTTCGTCAGTCCGAGCCGAGGTGCTGTCCGATGCAGCCCCTGTCGCCCGTTCTGCTGTGCTCCTCAACCGCAGCACCCCTTACCCGGCTGCGAGGCACCCGCCTTGATGCCCACCAGGGTGACGGAGCGGAAGGCGATGCCGTCCACCACCTGCCAGGGGGTTTCGGAGCGATCGACATAGCACACGTCCTCAAAGCCGAGGGCGCGGAAATCAGCGAGGAAGGCGTCTTCCTGCCAGGCGCCGCTGATGCAGCCACTCCAGAGCGTGCTGTCCTGCTGAAGTGCTAGCGGCACCGGCTGATCCGAGACGATGTCGCTGATGGCGACACGGCCGCCCGGACGCAGCACCCGCCTGATCTCCTGAAGCAGCTGCGGGCGCGCCTGGGGATTGACCAGATTCAGCACACAGTTGCTGAGCACCACATCCACCGAGCCATCGGCCAGGAGCGCTTCGCCATCGAGATCCTGATCGAGCTGCTCAATGGCAGCGCGCCGGAAGGAGACGTTGGCCCAGCCGATCGTGGCGGCTACCTGGGGAGCGGCCGAGCGTGAGAGGGCCAGCATCTCGTCGTTGCGATCGAGGCCGATCACCCGACCGGTGGCCCCCACCACCTGGGAGCAGATGAAGGCATTCTTGCCGCTGCCACTGCCGAGGTCGAGCACCACATCACCGGGTTGCACCCAACGGGTGGGATCGCCGCAGCCGTAGTCGCGTTCCACCACCTCGGCGGGAATCGCCTCCAGCAGCGCGGGATTGAATCCCACCGGGGTGCACAGGCAGGCCTCCTGCTCTCTGGCGGCGGAGCCGTAGCGCGCCTGGACGGCAGCGGTGTGATCGATCGACATGGCGGGGCAGAACGGTTGGGGGCGGCGCTGAATCGGGTGTCAGGGCCGGTGGCCTGGAGGGCGGCGCTTCAGGCTGTCTGGATGGATTCTGATCTGTGGGGTGTGGGATTGGAGGGAGGGCCTGGGGGCAGGTCTGCTGCCAGACCTGGCGGAGCGGGCCAGGATTCAGGGCAATGACACCCGAGCCCATGACCACCCCGGCCCTGCCACCGATCGCGGGCCGTGAGGCCGAGCTCCAGGGGGTGATGCAGCGGGCGGGGCCTGTGGCGCCGACACGCACGACGCTGCGGCTGGAGACGGTTCGCTCGGCGTTTGCCTGTGCGTTGCACATGCACCAACCCACGATTCCGGCGGGAGCCGGGGGTGAGCTGATCAGCCATCTTCAGTACATGCTCGAGCATCCGGGTGAAGGAGATAATCACAACGCTGAACCCTTCGCCCACTGCTACAAGCGCCTGGCCGAGATTCTGCCCCAGCTGATTCGTGAGGGCTGTGATCCGCGGATCATGCTTGATTATTCCGGCAATCTGCTCTGGGGCTTTGAGCAGATGGGGCGCCACGACATTCTTGACGCCCTGAAGACGCTCGCCTGCGATCCCCTGTTGCAGCCCCATGTGGAATGGCTCGGAACCTTCTGGAGCCATGCGGTGGCTCCTTCGACACCGATTCCGGATCTGAAGCTGCAGATCACGGCCTGGCAGCATCACTTTGCCGCCCTTTTCGGCCATGAGGCGTTGCAACGGGTGCGGGGCTTTTCCCTGCCGGAGATGCATCTTCCCAACCATCCAGACACGCTCTATGCGCTGGTGGAGGCGCTGAACTCCTGCGGTTATCGCTGGTTGCTGGTTCAGGAGCACAGCGTTGAAACCCCGGAGGGGGCTCCCCTGCCCGATCACCAGCGCTACATTCCCAACCGGCTGGTGGCCCGCAATTCCAGCGGTGAAACAACGGCGATCGTTGTGCTGATCAAGACCCAGGGTTCGGATACCAAGCTGGTGGGGCAGATGCAGCCCTGTTATGAAGCGATGGGGCTGGGCCGGCAGCCTCTTGGCGGCAAGGAAATCCCTGCGATCGTGGCGCAGATCGCCGATGGCGAAAATGGTGGCGTGATGATGAATGAGTTCCCTTCCGCCTTCATCCAGGCCCATCAGAGAATCGCTTCCGGAGATGGCCAGGCGTCAGGCACGGTGGCGATCAATGGCACGGAGTATCTTGAACGGCTGGAGGCTGCCGGGGTGAGCTCCGATGATCTCCCGATCATTCAGGCCGCCCAGCAACACAAGCTCTGGACGCATCTTCAGGGCGCGATCACACCAGAGGCCACCGAAGCGGCGATTGCCGATCTTCAGGCCAGCGATCCCTCCTTCTCGATGGCCGGCGCCTCCTGGACCAACCATCTCAGCTGGGTGGACGGCTACGCCAATGTGCTCGAGCCGATGCTTCAACTGAGCGCCGAATTTCACCGGCACTTTGATCCCCTGGTGGCGGTTGATCCCTTGATCACCCGATCAGAGGCCTATCAGCAGGCGCTGCTTTCTGTGCTGCTCCTGGAAACCAGCTGCTTCCGCTACTGGGGCCAGGGTGCCTGGACGGACTACGCCAGGGAGATCCATCGCCGGGGGATGGAGCATCTTGAGGGCTGTGTGCGTCAGGAGGCGCTGGTCGGCTGAAGCGTGGGTGCTCTTGATCGAGGAGGCCTGCCCTGATCCCTGATCCGGCGATCACCAACAGGGCCGCTCCTGCGGCGTTGGCGACGATAAGGTCCATGTCGCGGTTGACGACGCCACACGGCTGACGCACCTGGTGAGACACAACAGCGAAGCGGGATCGGAGGAGGGTGAAGACGTGGTGATCACTGTTCCCTGTCGATGCAGTCCGGAAGGAGGACCGAATGGTTACATCCTGTGACCATTGAGGCGGCCGGGGTTGAGCGAATTAGCTTAAGAGTAGTGAACTAGATTTTATGGCTGCAAAGGGTGCCGCATCCATTGCGACAGGGGCGGCGTGCATCGTCCTTGCCTTCTTTGCAAATACATTGCAAAGCGTGTTCGGTAAATTTGTAGAGACGCAACTAAGTGTCCAAATGTTCACCTGGGGGACGTTTCTAGGGGCCCTGTTGATCATGATTCCAATCGTGGCCAGTCGTGGGTTCAAGGATTTGCCGACGCAAGTCGCGACATTTCACCTGCTACGAGGTGCCACCGGTATTGCGGGTTTTCTGTTATTCATTGCAGCCGCTCAGCTCACGAGTCTCGTGAATGCAAATGTACTGCTGAATACAACGCCAATCTTCATTCCGCTGCTCGCGCTTTTGGTTCTGGGTCAGAAAATATCCAGCAAGATATGGTTGGCGATTGCCCTCGGATTCGCGGGAATGATCAGTGTGGTCAAACCGGATGCTTCTTTGTTCACGAATCCGGGGAATCTCGTGGCTCTGGCTGCTGGATTTGTGACTGCGATCGAGTTCCTGGTGGTCAAGCACCTCGATGAAACAGAGACTCCAATCACTCAGATGTTTTACTTTCTGTTGATAGGAACAGCCTGCTCAACCGCTCTGGTATTGGGGAAATTTCAGGCGATTACCTCTGAGCAGTTCTGGCTGATGGTTGCTACAGCAG
>JBJTBH010000071.1:0-8917 GCA_046091285.1 Cyanobacteriota bacterium
AGCAGGAGCCCCTTCTACTGCCGGCGAATGGGTTGATGCCCGCTCCCTCGGCAAGGTGCTGGGGGTCAGCGAAAAAACTCTCTGCCGCTGGCGCAAAGCAGGGCTGTTCAAACCGGGTGTGCACTGGCGCCGCAAGTTCCCAACCAGCAATTCTCCGGTCCTGTATCACCTGCATCGCTGCGATGCGGCCATGAGCGAGTCCGTGGCCCGCACCCCCCACCTACTGGAAAACGACTGAAGAGCGGCCCCCTGCAGCTCTCGCCACGAGCCCCTGCTCCAATCGTCAAGGCCCCCAAAGCCCGGCGATCGGAGCAGGGGCTCGCGGCATTCGTACGAAGGCGAGACAGACCGGATCCAGGCCCCCGACAGGGGTCCGATTCGTACATTTTCCGTACATTGCCCCCCAACGGGCAAAAAGAAGGGCCCCGGCATCGCCGAGACCCCTTGGTATCACTGAATCGGGGCGACAGGATTCGAACCTGCGACCTAGTGCTCCCAAAGCACCCGCGCTACCAAACTGCGCCACGCCCCGTTTGTTCAGCTTAGCGGGAGGCGGTCTTGCCCCTGCCTGACGACGACAACGGTCCGACAGTGGAAGGGTTCATCGTCTGGCACACCCCTGGTTGGCTGGAGTGACCTGGACATGAGAAAGGCGACGATCACGTCGCCCCAGGCCACCAGCGCCTCAAGCGGCGATGGCCCGGGCGTTCTGTGCGGCGTTGTCAGGGAAGCGAGGTCCTGATCCCGCTCCCAGGGTTCAGAACAAAGGGTCTGGGCGTTGACCTGAGGTGGCGTCACGACCTTTCGCTGCTCCGGAATCCGCTCCCTGGGTATTTGGTGATGGATTGGGAAGCGGTGGTGGGGTGAGGAGGGGATCCGTTGGGGCTGGGGTCGTCTGTGTTGGCGCACTCGGCTGGAGGCGCAGCCTGGCAGCTTCAAGATCGCGTAAAACGGAGCGGGCATCGGCCTCTGAAAAACTGCCACTGCTGATCGACTGCAGCTGACTGATCGCCGCATCCACCGCCGCCATGGCCTTGGTGTCGGTCTGGCGCAGAGCAAGATCACGCGCTTCACGGGCCATCTCCACGCTGTGGCGATCGCTCTGTTCCTGCTGTAACCGCTCCCGCGCCGTTCGCTCGATGGCCTCCAGGCTCTGACGTTGCGACAGCAGTGAGGGCGACAGGGAGGCTGAGGCCAGAGGAAGCAGGTTGGCCTCCAGCTGCTCGAGGGCATGCTCAAAGCTGTTGAGATCGGTGGCTGTGGCCAGATCCCTGGCAGCCTGCAGGCTGGCGCTGATGGCCTGTTCGGGGGAACGACCCTCCGAGGTCCCCAGGCCTGTTGTCGCCCTGGCGGGACAGAAGGGCAGGCCTGCGGAGAGTTCGCAGAAGACGCCACTGCGGAGCAGCAGCACCGCCCCTGCCGTGAACCCGACAGTCAGTCCACAGACCACCACCAGGAGCAGACGGCGCTTCAGGCGACGATCCCGCGAGATTGAAACGGCTCCGTCCGTCGATGCCAGGGGCGCCGGTGGAATCGTTGCGCTCATCGGCAATGTCGTTGGCGGCTGACGCAGCGAGGACTCAGCCACCGGCGTCGAAGAAGGCCTTCGTGGGGGGCCCTGGGTGCCGTGCGCTTCTGTCTGGCGTTGTGACGCCTCCTGTTCGGGAAGATTGAGAAGGCCATCAAGAAACGCCGACAACCGAACCAGCACGGCATGGCTGTAGATCGGAGCGAGGCTCTGCAGCAAGGCGTCGCGCTCCAGCCGTCCGCCACCGCTTCCGCTCCTGGCCAGAAGGGCCAGGAAGGCCGCGCGGCCCGTCAGGTCGCGGACAGGGGCGAGAAAGGCCTGATCCTCCGCCAGGAGATCGGCCAGGAGCGCCTGGATCACCGACGGCTGGGGCTGGGAAAGGCGGCTCAGGTGACTGGCCAGCCGCCGCCCCAGATCACGGTCAGCATGAATCGAATCCGAAGTCGACACGAACAGGGCAGGGACATCCGTCACCAGATTGGCGCAGAATCGATTGGGTTCATGAGCCTGGTCCTGGGGTGATCGATGGCCCGATGCGCCGGTGACCTCCTGTCCCAGGCGCCTGAGCCCCGGTGAACCGAGCCGCCAATCTCAGATTGAGACAGAAGTGCATCGGCGACGGCTCTCAGACAGGCACCCTGAAATCAGGGTGTCGCTGAACACCGCAGGACTGTCAAGGAGGACTCAATGGAGCCGCCGGATTCCCCAGAAACTCGGAAGAAAGCCGCCACATTCGTGCCAAGTCTGTGGAAAAACATCCAAAAAACTGGGGAAAAACACCAGCCATTGGGGAAAAGTTCGTTGATCCGAGGATCTGATCCGGGGACGACTGTCCTATGGGGCTAGTGAACCCAGAGCAATCCGTAGGGATCAATGAGGGCAACGTGGGACCGTTCGATCGCTCACACCAAGCCCTCGGCAGAGCTCCGATCAGAGACCTCTGAGAGTGCGTGGACCGAGGGGGTGGTCGGCGTGGGGATAGATCGGGTGATGGTGGTGGTGGTGGGCCTCAGACACGACGGATGGCGGCGAGGTCAGGGTCTCGGAAGCACCAGCGAGCTCTGGGTCGTCGCCAGCAACCTCACCCGCCGAGGCTGCATGGAGAGATCCGTCAGGGTCCGGAACCGGCGGCTGGTCCGGGGCTTCCTGGAGTCGCGCTGCAGCCTCCCGATCGTGCGCATCACCGTGACCGTGATCCCCACCATGATCATGGCCAACTCCATGGGAATGGACGTGCTGATGCGGATGACCCGCGGACTGGTCGTGATCCGTGGAGGAGCCTGAGCCGGGGGCCATGGGGTGGAGCGCGCCGGGCAGCGACCCAACGTCCTGACAGGCTCCGGTGCATTCACGTTCACAGAGGGTGCAGCCGTCCGTCAGCCCCTCGACATGGTGATGGTGGCTGTGTTGAGGAGCCCCGACCTCGGCTTCGAACCCCAGCACCTGGGCGCGGTATTTGCAGAGCGAGCAGTTCATGTCCGTCTCCCCGCGCAGCACGTCCAGGACACGCTCCCGGAAGGTGTCGAGCACGAGAGGGTGATCCCCCAGATAGGAGGTGGTCAGAAATTCAACATCCGGGTGATCCTCCGCGACGCGTTCTGTATGCGCAAGGATCCGGCTGACCAACACCCCGGAAAACAGGAAATAGGGCGCCACGACGATGCGCCTGAATCCAAGGCGCACGGCATGCCGCAGTCCCGGTTCCACCAGAGGGAAGGTGACCCCGGAATACACGGTCTCACCCCAGCCGAAGCCGAAGCCCTCCACCAGCATCCGCGTCACCTTGGCGACGTTGGAATTCGCATCCGGATCGGAGGATCCACGACCGACCACAACCAGCAGGGTGTCGTGCAGCGGAACCTCCGGGGCAGCGGCGAGGGCCTCCCGGATCCGGGCCGCCGCTGCGCCGATCATGTTGCGATCAACACCGAGCTCACGCCCATAGTCGATCCTCAATCCCGTCTCGGCGCTGTAGGTCTTGAGAACAGACGGAATGTCGTTCTTGGCATGACCGGCCGCGAACAGCATCGCCGGCACAGCCAGGACGTGTTCAACACCCTCACCTCTCAGGGCATCAAGACCATCACGAAGAATCGGCCGGGCGAATTCAAGGTAACCATGAGCCACCGGCACGGGAGCGAGGGCCTCACGGAGCTGCTCCGCCAGGGCCGCGAATTCAGACACCGCCAGGCGATTGCGACTGCCATGACCACAGACAAGGACCCCCAATCGGCCCGATGGGCCATCGACGGGAAGCGAGGCGGGGGAAAACGTCATGCCGTACCTGACCTGAAGGGACCCTATCGCCACCGCAGGCGATCCGATCGGCGGAATCTCTGGAACACTGGAGGATCCACGATTGAACGGGATGGCTCTGCACCTGCCTCCCTACCAGCCCCTGCCGGCTCCAGATCCAGCCATCCCCCTGCTCGAAATCCCCCTGCGGCAGCTCAGACCAACGCAACTGTGCATCGGTCTGGCTGAAATCCGCAGTCGGATCAACGATTTTGGTCGGGATTCCCTCAGGCAACGGCTGGAGTACCTACGCGCCAAACCGGTGCCCCTGGTCCGCAGTGCCGCCGGGGATCTCTGGATGATGGATCGACATCACCGTCTGCGGGGCCTGATGGAACTGGATCATGACGCCATCGCCTTCGGTTACATCGCGATGGAGAGCTCTGCCAGCGATCGGAAGGCTGTGCTGGCGGAACTTGAGCAGCGGGGATGGCTGTACCTGCACGACGGACGCGGGCACGGTCCGCGGGCAGCGACGGAGCTGCCTGACATCCTGCTGGACCTTCAGGATGATCCCTACCGAAGTCTTGTCTGGAAGCTCAAGAAGGACAAGGTGATCCGCTCCGCCCCCCTGATTCCCTTCCATGAGTTCCGTTGGGGAGCCTGGCTGCGCAGTCGCACCTTGCCCCCCTTCCATTCGCTGAACCTCGAGCCGGCCTTGCCGGCGGCCCGCTCGCTGGCACGCTCCAAGGCAGCCTCCCATCTGGCCGGCTGGATCGGCGACCAGGCCTGAAGACACCCTCCTCAGACCCGGTTGCCACAGGAGCAGAATCAATCCTCCTCGTCAGCACCTCCGGCGGGAATCAGGCGAATCTGCTTACGCCCGAGCTTGATCTCGAACTCATCACCAGGTTCCAAATCAAGCAGCGCCGTATAGGCCTTGCCCACCAGCAGATTGCCATTGCCCTGCACCGTGGCCACATAGCTGAGCTTGCGACCGGCCTTGCCTCCACCCTCGCCGAGGCTGACACCTTTGGCTTCAAGCAGGGCCTCGTAGAACGCCGTGAAGTTCAGACGCTCGCTGCCGTCCTTCTTGGTGCTGACATAGCCGCAGCTTCGGACAAGGTCAGATTTTGAAGCATCACCCAACTCTTTGACTTTGGCCAGAAGCTCCGATCCTGTCAGCATTGATTCATCAAGAACTCTATTGCTACTTGTAGCACCTCAGAGATGGTTCAGGCAAGAAGGATCGGCACAGGTCTCCAGTGTCTGATCACAAAGTTGGATACTCCTCGCCATGAGGCGTGCGGCACTGCCCTCAGTCCACCCTGGAAGCCGGTTCTCCTGACAAACCGAGATGGCCTGTCTAGGGTTGACGGGGTTGACGTCCTTCAATGACTGCTCCAGCACTGACGCTCCGCAACACCACCATGCGGATCAGCTCGTCTCGCGGCGCTGGACCCGACAGCCCTGAATCCTCTGATCCTGCACTGATGAGCCCGTCTTCATTCCGATCCTTCGCACGCCGGGCAGGCCTCGCCGGGGCTCTCGCTCTGCTGGCGGTGATGTCCCTGAGCCTCGCCGGCACGGCCTGCGAACGGCATCTTCATGGTCATCAGGGAACACAATCGAGCCAGGGCAATCAGTCGTCCGTTCAACGCTGAGCCGATCAGGCCCTCACAACCACGGCGGCGGGCCGGAGAGAGCAGCCATCATCCAAGCCCCTTTCATGACAATGGCCTGTCATGACCAGGGCCATCTCCAGCCGACGGGTGCGCTGGGCGGAAACGTTCTGACCGTGTAGAGGTGATCGGTCGGATTCCAGCTCCAGCGCGGCGGTGCCTGAGGAAGTTTCTGCTGAGCGAGGGCCTGACGACGCAGCCGCAGATCATGCTGCAATCCGCTCGCGAGATAGCGGCGAGCCGCTTCAAGACGTCGATCCTGACCCGGATGGCTTCCAAGCGGATCTTCCGAGGGATAGGAGGCATCAAGCTCAGCCGTGAGCTGCAGCTCGTGCAGACAGGTGACGGGATCGTCACCAGCAACGGCCACCATCAACATGGCCTGGCGATCGGCTGCCAGTTCCTGTTCCTGGGAGAGGGCTGCCAGGGCTTTCTTGCGCGCCTCTTCGGGCAGATGGCGATAGGTCGTGGCCTCCGCCCGGGCACTCAGATAGGAGTGACGACGCAGGAAATGGGTCAGTTCATGGGCCACCACGCAACGCAGGGCGGCAGGATCGTCCTGATGTTCGAGAAAGAAGGAACGATCAAAGGCGATCAGGCCATGGGGGAAGGTGACCGCATTCGCCGAACCGAGCAGATAGGCCAGACGATGCACCTGACGCTCCGTTTCTGAGCTGACCGGGCCGGGAATCTGATGGGACCAGTTGGAGCACGCCTCACTGTCCTCTGGATTGCTCGGTTTGCACAGACCGGACTTGAGAGCCCAGAAGACAGCGGCATCACCGAGTTGCAACGTGAAATGAATCGGAGTGGTAGCGATCCGATTGGCCACCAGCAGAGGATCGGTGACCGCCCGCAGCTGTCTCAGTTCCTCAGGTGGCGATTCTCTGCTGCACCCGAACAGACCGAGAAGCAGAACGCTGGCCATCAGGAGGCGCTGGGTCGGTCTGAGCATGAAACCCACGGACAAGCACTCCAGCATCCCAGGCCCGCTGCGATGACAGCCGTCCCGGAACCGTTCACGATGCTGGCCAGAAGGAGAAGCGAGCATGGTCATGCAACGATCCAGGCTGATCCTGGGGCTGCTGATCGGTCTGGGCCTGACCCTCTGCTGGGAGATGAGCCTGGCGACACCGAGCGAGGTTCTGCTGTTGCGCCACGGTCACAAGGATGTCGAACGGGGTGACAGCAACCTCTCTCCCCAGGGTCTGGAACGGATGCAGAGTCTGGCCCGGGTGATTCCAGCCTGCTTCGGGGCTCCGACTCGGATCGTGGTCTATCCCTTCAATCGCCTCAATGGGAAGAACGCCCGCAGTTATCAGAGCGTCGTCCCCCTGGCGGTGAACACCGGAGCGGGCATCACCGTCGCCGAGGCGGCGGTGGAGCAGTCGGAGCAGGTGGGGCAGGCCCTCCTCAGCGACCCGACCGTTGAGGGCGGCCGGGTGGTGATGGCCTGGGAACATCGCCGCCTGCCGGCCCTGGCCAGGGGATTGGGCTGGATACACATGCCACCGATCGTCGATGACGACTTCGACCGCCTGGAGGTGCTGCGTTACCGAGCCGGTGCCACCGCACCGACCGTGGAGCGATACAGCCAGCAGGCCCTGATCAACAGCGGCTGTGGCCAGGGTCTGACCGGCGGCTCTCGGGATCCAGGACCCCAGGTCAGCTCCAGTCGCGAGGTCGCCAACTCCGATCCTGCCCACGGACTCCGCCTGGATCTCAACGCCCTCCGGACGCTGATCGGCCCACCCCCTGCCCCGGGCAGCCAGAAAGACTCCGAGGATCTCGTGGTGCTCCGCTGGCTCCAGAAGAGCCGCACGCCCCTGCAGATCGCCAGCAGCTGGATCCTGCTGGAGCGCGATGTCACCATCTTCAGCGCCGCCCTCGGCCTGGATCTGTCCCAGTCGACGCCGCGCCTGGCCAAGTGGCTGACGACCTTCCTCCATCCCGTGAATCAGGCCAAGGATGCCCTGAAGAACGAGTACCGCCGGCCACGGCCCTTTCTCACCCATCCGGAACTGATCCCGTGCCTTCCGCGCGAACAGGGATATTCCTACCCATCAGGCCACAGCGCCTGGTACCGGGCGGCCTCGCTGCTGCTGGTGGATCTCCTTCCTGATCGGCGCGAGCGGCTGGAGTGGATCGGCCGCCAGGGGGGCTTCAACCGCAGCCTCTGCGGTGTGCATTACCCCTCCGATGTCAGAGCCGGCGACATCCTCGGTGAAGCGGCGGCCCGACAGGTGATCGCCAGTGAGGCCTGGCAGCGTTTTCGCCGCGATCCCGAAATTCAGAAGGAGCTCCGCACCATCCTGTCCATACCGAAGGAGTCTCTGCCGCCCCAGTTGCACTGAACACTGCACGAACAGCTGCACTGAGTGCTGCACGAACAGTTGCACTGAGTGCTGCACGAACAGCTGCACTGAACCGGCCCTGTGGTGCTGGATCGAAACAGCCGGAGCATGGGATCCGCCCCCTCTGATGGGGGACAGATCCCTGGAGATCAGTGCCTCAGAGCACCGAGACCTTGCCGGTGGCGATATCGAAGTAGCTGCTGCGAATCGCCACCTTCCCACTGGCGACGGCCTGGGCCATCACGTCACTGCGCTTGGTGATCTGAGCGGCGGCATAACGCGCATTGCCCTTGATTGTGGAGGCCAGATCCTCCCCGGCCACAAAACTGGCACGGATGGGTTTGACCAGAACCGTGAGCAGTGGCGTCAGCGGATCAGAACCGCGGGCGGCCTTGACGGCACCGCAACTGCTGTGGCCCATCACCAGCACCAGCTGGGTGCCGAGATGGCTGATGGCATATTCCAGGGACGCGATGGCGTCATCAAAGGCTGTGTTGCCGGCACTGCGGATCACGAACAGATCCGAGAGCGCCGCATCAAACACCCACTCCGGCGCCACCCGGGAATCAGCGCAGGCCAGCACCGCCGCCCAGGGGGCCTGGCCACCCTTGAGAACACTGGCGGGGGTGTAGCAGTTCTTTTCCCAGAGAGCACTGAGAACCCTGGCGCGGGCGGCGGGTGTGGGCGCAGCATCGGCAGCGGCCCAGGCCTTCACGAAGCGGGCGTTGCCATCCAGCAGGGCCTGCAGCGGATCCGCGGGGCGACAGACCTTGAGGGCCGGATCCGGACCCGCCTGGTGGCCAGCGGCCGTATGGGGGTCTGCGGCCCTGCCGGGCCTCTGAGACAGACCGAGCATGCCAGCAGTGGCGAGGCCAGCCTGCGCCAGGAAGGCGCGTCGATCCATGGGAATCATCAATGCAGGAAAAAACTGTGCCAAAGGTAATCAGAGGCGATCAGAGCGACCACAGCGCCTATAACACCGCCACCTGTCACGCTGACCAGGACGGTTGCCTTAGGTGTGTTTTCTCACCAGGTCATTCAGCGAGCAGCAGCCGCTGGAGGGACTGCTGAGGGCTGAGGCCACCGAGGCCCATGTGGCACCTGCGGCCGTTATAGAG
>JBJTBH010000072.1:0-14047 GCA_046091285.1 Cyanobacteriota bacterium
AGGCACCGGCGGCTGTGCTGGCCAGGGGGTAATATCCGAATTGTTGCAATGGCAATAGTTTTGATAAAAATATTTTGTCAACTTGTGTGAGGAGCAAGGCGAGAATGGTGATGCCCATCATCCCGCCTGCAAAGCCCCAGACGCTACGCAGTGCTCCTACTGAAAACCGAGCCGGATGATCCGCGTGGGGGAGGTTGGCATAGTTAGCGCCTCGCAGGGTGAGCACCATCAGGATGGAGATCAATCCTTGCCAAAGAAAGAATGCTTGGATGCTTGGCGATACCCAGCTCAGAATGCCTACTGTTCCAAGGCCCCTTAAGGTGGCCGTTACGCAGTTGATGGAGTTGAACAGAACTTGTTGCTGTAGACCGACGAGAGAACTCCTATAAATCCCTTCCAGGAATCGCAGTCCGATGACCAGGCCCATGGCGCTAATCGCTTGCGTCACCATGGCTGTGGGCATGCCATCGATGTTGAGCCATGAATGAGCGATCCAGTTGGAGGCCAGAGCCATGCAAGCAGTGACTGTGGCCGCGACAGCCATGGCAATGAGCTCGATGCTGCGCAGAAGGTCATGGATGGATTGTCGGCTTCGCTCACCCGCCGTGAAACGTGCCATTTCCCGGCTGAGAGTTGGTGTCATTCCCATGTCAAGCAGGCTGAGCCAGGCTTGCAGCATGGCAAAAATCCCGATCAACCCGTACGCTTCAATTCCAAGAAATTTGATATATAAAGGTATGAAGGCCACGGACATGAGACCTGCCCAGCCTTGGCCCAGAACATTGGCGATCAGATTGCGCTTCAGCGCCATGTGCTGATCAGTGGGTGTTTCCAGATGCTGGCCTTCATTGATTTGTCTCGGGCAACATGTCCAACGATAGACCTTTGACCGCTGGGATGTCCCGGGATTGTTCCAGGCATTGGGTTGCCTGGGTAGGTTGTGGGATTGGACTGCTGCGGTCGTGCTGTTGAGGTCATTGGATTGTTCCCATTTTATTCTCTTGGCTGCACGCTCTTTTCGTGGGCCAATGCTTTGATCTCCGCGTTATGATTTCCACGTTGCATCCAGGGCTGATCTTGTCTTGCTGATTCGTGGGATCATCCAGATCTGCTCCTCTATGATAGGGTTAATCTTGCAGCCTCGGGGCTGCCATTGATTCATTGATTTTCCTTTTTACGGCGATGTCAAAACCCAGGTTTCCCCGCGTTTCTATTGGCATGCCGGTTCGAAACGGAGGCGCGATGTTGGTGGCCGCTGTCGAGTCAATCCTTGCCCAGGCAGAGAGTGATTGGGAAATGATATTTTCGGATAATTGTTCCGAGGATGGTACGTCATCATATATTCAAGATTTGGCGGCCAGGGATCCGCGAATCATTTATGTGCGACATGACAGTCCCATGACTGCTTACGATAATTTTCGGTATGTAGTTTCCCGTGCTCGCGGAACATACTTCATGTGGGCTGCGCACGATGACACGCGTGATCCTTCGTTCATCGCCGAGGCGGCGAGGGCTTTGGACGCAGATCCCAGTGCTGTCCTCGCCTTCGGCGATCTCTTTATCACTAATCCTGAGAATATGTTGGGCGTAAGGAAGAAGTTTGATTTCTCTACGCAAGGTAAGGGTCTGGTCGCCAGGCTCATTAAGGCATCTGGTTTGCAGTGTTATCACATTTATGGCTTGTGGCGAACCAGTGCCGCTCGCGCCATCCCTGATGCCTATTGCCAGTGGTGGCCGGATCTTGCTGTGATGATGGCTGGCTCCTGCCTGGGCCCTTTTCTGTATGTTCCGGGAATTTCTTTTTATTATTACGAAATTCCCAAGACGGGACTTGAGCGAGTCGTGTATCAAGATCTGGGCTCGAGCTTTAATCTTGTGCATGCCGCTTATCGGCTCTTTGTGGCTGCTTATCTGGCTACCGCACGGCTGAAGGGGCCGATGGTGGGCTGGCTGGCTGTCGGTCTGATCTTTCGAAAGCTTGTGCGTGAGTTTCCAGGCTTTGTGCGGGTTCGACTCTGCGCTCGGATTCGCTCCCGGTTCGCCTGAATGGGCATGAGGGTGATCTGTCTGTGTCGTTTCCACGTTGTCCCATGAGACGGGGTGTAATGGTGCCAACCCCGCGATGTGGTTGTTCCAGGGCGCTCCTCCCCAGCGCCATGCCCGTTCGCGGACGAACGATCGGCAACGGCGCCCGCGTCCCATCTCCAATCAGCTGGTGCCGCGCCAGCACCTGACTGCTTCGTGATCACCAAGGACGTGGTCAGGACGGACAATCTTGTGGATGGCTTCCCCCTGGATGGATTCCTCTTGGACGAATTCTCCAAGGATCTGTCTCCAGCGGCAGATTCTTCTCCTCGGGAACCCGCACCACGCCCCATACTCGAATGTCAGCGTTGCACGCTCAGAGGTGGCTCGTGAGCCCACTCGGCGAGACGTTGGTTCGTGGTTGGTGTAGCGGTGTCGCGATGCCTGCCTTACTCTGATCTAACTAAGGTCTGCCCATGTGTGGATTTTCGGGTTTTCTGAGTCGGGACATCTGCTCGGCAGAACCTGCCGAGCGTCTGTTGCGGGCGATGGCTCATCAGCTGGTGCATCGAGGACCCGACGGCGGCGGTCAATGGTCTGATCCATCGACTGGAGTTGGGTTGTGCCATCGACGTCTGGCGATCCTGGATCTGACCCCGGCTGGCCACCAGCCGATGGCCAGTGGCTGTGGTCGTTACATGATCGCTTTCAATGGCGAGATCTATAATCATCTGGAGCTGCGCCAGCAGCTTGAGCAGGCCGGCCAGGCGCCGCCCTGGCGCGGCCATTCCGACACCGAAACGCTGCTGGCCGCACTAGCGGCCTGGGGCGTGGCCGCCACCCTGCCGCGCCTGGTGGGCATGTTTGCTCTGGCCCTGTGGGATCGACAACAGCGGCAGCTGGTGCTCGCTCGCGATCGCTTCGGCGAAAAGCCCCTCTATTACGCCGTGGCGCGCAGCAGCACCGGGCAGCCCCTTTTGCTGTTTGGCAGTGAGTTGCCGGCGCTGATGGTGCACCCGGGCTACGACCGCAGCCTCGATCGCCGCGCCACCGCCTTGTACCTGCGGCATGCCTATGTGCCGGCGCCCTGGAGCATCCACCAGCAGACCCGCAAGCTCAGCCCCGGGTGCTGGCTGGTTTTGGGGCCCCACGAGCTGCCCCCGAGCGTTGAGGCGCTGCAGCAGCGCGAACAGGTCTATTGGAGTGCCCTGGCCGCGGCCCAGCAGGGGTTGCGCCAGCCCTTTGCCGGCAGCTCGCAGCAGGCGATCGAGGCTGTGGAGCACGCCCTCTCCAGCGCCGTGGCGCGCCAGAGCCTGGCGGATGTGCCCCTGGGTGCGTTTCTGTCGGGGGGCATCGATTCGTCGTTGGTGGTGGCCCTGCTGCAGGCGCAGCACTCCCGCGCTATCCAGACCTTCTCGATGGGCTTTGAAGACCCTGAGTTCAACGAAGCCCCCTATGCCGCTGCGGTGGCGCGCCATCTCGGCACCAATCACACCGAGATGACGGTTACCGGGGCCGATGCCCTGGCCGTCATTCCCCAGCTGCCGGCCATGTATGGCGAGCCGTTTGCCGATTCATCCCAGATCCCGACAAGCCTGGTGGCCCGCCTGGCCCGCCAGCACGTGACCGTGGCCCTCTCAGGTGATGCCGGCGACGAAGTGTTCGGGGGCTACAACCGCTATGTGCTGGCCACGGCCCTCTGGCGCAAGCTGGGCCGGGTCCCTCGCCGGCTGCGACGCAGCGTGGCGGCGGGCCTGCAAAGCGTGCCGGCTGCAGCGTGGCAGCGTCTGCTCGAGCCTGCCAATCGGCTGTTGCCGGCTCCTCGCTGCCAGCGCAATGTGGGCGAAAAGCTCCACAAAGTGGCCAGCCTGCTCTCCTGCAGCAGCGCCCAGGAGCTTTATGTGCGACTGGTGTCGCAATGGCCCAACACCGATGCGCTGGTTGTGGGCAGCCGTGAATACGACCCGGCAGTGCTGGATCCCGAGCTGTGGCTCCAGGGCACCGAGCTCGAGAACCAGATGATGATGCTCGATACCCTCACTTACTTGCCCGACGACATCCTGGTGAAGGTCGACCGGGCAGCGATGGCGGTGGGCCTGGAGACGCGCATTCCGATGCTGGACCCCGACTTGTTTGCCCTGGCCTGGTCGCTGCCGCTGGATCAGAAGATCGCCGCTGGCCGGGGCAAGTTGCCGCTGCGGGCCGTGCTGGCGCGGCACCTACCAACCGAACTGATCGAGCGGCCCAAGATGGGCTTTGGCGTGCCCCTGGCCAGCTGGTTGCGCGGCCCCCTGCGCGATTGGGGCGAGGCCCTGCTCGAGCCTATGCGGCTGCAGCAGCAGGGCCTGCTGCATGTCGAGCCGGTGCAGGCCTGCTGGCAGGGCCATCAGCAGGGCCGCCTCGAGGGCCATTACCAGCTGTGGCCGCTGCTGATGCTGCAGGCCTGGCTCGACCATGTCGAGCAGCTGCCGGTGCTGCAGGGCGTGGTGTAGTCGTGATCAGGATTTGTCAGGTGTGTGCGGTGGGCTTCACCTACCGCAAGTTTCTTGAGCCGTTGTGCCTGGGCCTGGCCCAGGCGGGCTATCAGGTGCACGTGGCCTACAGCGGCGCCAGCCCGGCCGACGCCACCCCCAGCGCCCAGCAGCTGGGCTTGCACTACCACGCGGTGCCAATTGCCCGCAGCAGTTCACCCCTCGCCTTGCTGAGGGCCACCCTGGCCCTGTGGCGGCTGTTTCGCCGTGAGCGTTTCACGGTGGTGCATGTGCATACGCCTGTAGCGGCGATCGCCGCTCGCCTTGCTGCTGCCTTGGCTCATACTCCGCTGGTGGTCTACACAGCTCATGGTTTTTATTTTCATGAGGGCATGCCAACTTTGCAGCGCTTGCTGCATACCGGAAGCGAATGGTTTCTGGCCCAGTTCACCGACCTGCTGCTGACCCAGTCATCCGAGGATGCCGAGTTTGCCCGTCGCCTGCATTTTTTGCGGGCCGATCGTATCCATGCCATTGGCAATGGCGTGCAGGCCAGCCGCTTTGCCCCGGCCACGACGGAGCGTCGCCAGGCGGCTAGGGCCCGCTTTGGCCTGCGTCCAGACGCGATCGTGATCGGTGTCGTGGCCCGCCAGGTGGCCGAAAAGGGCTACTTGGAACTATTTGAGGCCTTTGCCGACCTGGCTGATACTTCGCCGCAGCTTCAGTTGCTGATTTGCGGCAGCCGCTTGGCCAGCGATCATGCTGAATCGATTGAGCCCCAGCTTCAGGCTTTGATCACCCGCTATCCCGATCAGGTGGTGCACGCCGGCAGCGTCGAGCAGGTGGAGTGTGCCTACGACGCCATGGATGTCTTCTGCTTGCCCTCATGGCGCGAGGGCATGCCTAGAACCATCATTGAGGCCATGATGAGTGGCCTGCCCGTCGTGGCGACCGATATCCGTGGAAGCCGCGAGGAAGTGGTTCCTGGTGTGACGGGGCTGCTGGTTCCAGTGCGAGATTCTGTGGCCCTTGCTGAGGCCCTGGCGAGGCTCAGTGCTGAGCCTGAACAACGCCTTGCCTTCGGTGCTGCAGGCCGCGAGCGTGCACTGCGCCTTTACGATGAAAAGATGGTGATTGCGCTGCAGCTCAGGCTGCTACAGCAGGCTCTGGATCGGGTCAGCCTGAGATGAGCGACAGTCTGGTTGGTGTTTTGCTCGGTTTGCTTGTTGCCTGGGCGTTGACTGGCTGGTTCCTTCGCAGGCTTGGCTCATGGGGCCTGATCGACCGTCCTAATCAGCGCAGTGCGCATCACTCCCCCACCCCTCGGGGTGGTGGTATCGCTTTCGTCGTGGCGGCACTTCTCGTCGGTCTTGTGCATGCAGATACCACCGATGCTCTGTTCGGTCGACAAGGTTTTGCGCTCTTGTTCATCCCTCTGCCTCTGGCGCTCGTCGGTCTGTTGGATGATCGTCACAACCTGCCGGCCCCCTGGCGCTACGGGGCCCAGATGCTCACGGCCCTGGGGCTGGTGCAGCTCAGTTCCCTGGCCATTCCCTGGCTGGTCTGGCCTCTGCTCCTGATCGCGGTGACGGCGGTGATCAACTTCACCAACTTCATGGATGGCCTTGATGGTCTCGTGGCCGGTTGCCTGGCCGTTGTCTTCAGTGCCGCTGCCCTGCAGCTGGCGACACCCTGGTCCCTCTGGGCGCTGGTGGGTGCCCTGCTCGGCTTCCTGATCTGGAACTGGTCGCCCGCCAAGGTGTTCATGGGCGACGTGGGCAGCACCTTTCTCGGTGCTGTCTTCGCGGGGGTGGTGCTGCAGGCCTCCAGCTGGACCGAGGCCCTCGGGTTGCTGCTTGTGGCCACTCCCCTGATGGCGGATGCCTGTCTGTGTGTGATCCGACGCGTCCTTGCTTGTCAGCCGGTGTTCCGGGCCCATCGCCTGCATCTCTATCAGCGCTTGCATCAGGCCGGCTGGTCCCATGCCCAGGTGGCCTGGTTGTACATCGCGGCTACGGCCCTTCTCGCGATCGCCCTGCTGCTGGGTGGTTGGCGGGCGGAGCTGCCGCTTGCGCTGCTGACGCTGCTGCTTGGGGTTTGGCTCGATCGTCGCGTGGCGGTTCCGTTCGCTGTGGAATCGTCGCGTTCCACCAGCCCCGCGCCCTGATTGTAGCGTCACCGAGTCCCTCACACCACCTCCGCCACCACCGCCGCCCGGTGGAAGCCGGCGCTCCTGATCGCGGCCAGCGCGGCGTCGACCTGATCAGCCGGCAGAGCCGCCAGCAGAGGACCGCAGGTCTGTGGATCGATCAGCAATCCCAGCCGGGCGGTGCTCAAGGGGGTGGCGCTGCACACCGGGCCGTGATCACCCAGCTGTGTCAGGGCCTGGGCATTGGCCGGAGCGAGAGTGCTCGCCATTCCATCCTCCAGCAGCTCCAGAGCCCCCGGCAGCGCCGGGACCGCCGTGGGATCCAGCCGCACGCGTGTCCCCTGCAGCATCTCCAGCAGATGCCCGAGCAGCCCGAAGCCGGTGATGTCGGTGCAGGCCCGGCAGCCGTGGGAGGCCAGCAGCTCCACCAGCGGCGCCTGGCTCTGCTGCATCACCGCCAGCGCCTGATCGATCCAGCGGCTGTCGGCGATGCCGGCCATCGCGCCGGCGAACAGCACCCCCGTGCCGATCGGTCGGCTCAGGATCAGCCCATCGCCCGGTTGCAGGGGCCCCTTGGGCCAGTGCCGTTTTGCGGCCACCACGCCATTCACCGTCAGAGCCAGGGCCAGGCCGGCACCATCGCGGCCCTCCAGGGTGTGGCCGCCGATCAGGGTCGCCCCCAGGGGATCGAGCACGGATCGCACGCCCGCCAGGGTCTGCAGCAGCAGCTCCTCCTGCAGCGCGTTGCCTGCTTCCGGCAACGTCACCAAGGCCTGCACCGTCGCCACCTCGGCGCCGCTGGCCCAGAGATCCGAGCAGGCATGCAGGGTGGTGAGCCTGGCATTCAGCCAGGGATCCTCCACCAGGGCCGGGAACCCATCCACGCTCTGCAGCAGCAGCCGGCCGTCGCCGCCCGTGCCGATCACCAGGGCATCTTCGGCCTGGGGCGGCTGAGCCATCGCACCTTCCGCCCTCTCCAGGCGTGCCAGGGCGCGGTTCAGGGGGCCGGCGGCGAGTTTGGCGGCACAGCCCCGGCAGGCCATCGGCTTCAGTCCGGCCGCCGCCGCTTCTGGATTCAGGGGGCTCCTGACTGCCATGGTCCCGAGGGTCGTGAACCCGGCCATGAACTGGCGGTCGATGCGCTCCTTCCAGCGCCACAGCCATGGATGCGGTCCCAGCGTCCAGGGGCCCCACTGGGCCAGGGCCGAGTCGTCCGCCGTTGCCCTGGCGTCCGGATCGCCGGGGCCTGGGGCTCCCAGCAGCTGCAGGGCCCAGCGCTGAGGTCGCCAGGGGCGCAGCGCCGCTTCCGGTGGCCGCAGGCTGCGTTGCAGGTTGGCGGCCAGGATCGGGGCCGCCCGCACGGCCCACACCCCTGAGGCCGGCCGTCGATCGCCGCTGATCAGGCCGCAGTCCCCGCAGGCGAACAGCTCCGGTGTCCCGCGGACCTGCAGGCTGGCTTCCGTGAGCACCCGGCCGCTGCCTTCCGGATCCACCGGCAGGCCGGATGCGGCCAGCCAGGCGGGGGCGCGGCTGCCGGTGCAGGCCAGATCCGCCGCTGCCGTGCTCGACGCCCGGCGTTGCACCGCGATGCCTGCACGCTGCAGCAGTGTTTCCGCCTGCCGGTTGGCGGATCTGCTGCCCAGCCCCAACGTGTCGCCGCGCAGCAGAAGCGTGGCGGTCACGCCGCGACTGGCGAAGGCCAGGGCCAGCTCGATCGCGGCGGCGCCTCCACCCCGGATCCGCAGGGGACGAGCCGGTGGGTGGTCCAGCCAGTGCTGCCACCAGGCCAGAAAGGGCTCCAGCGACTTCACGGCCATGGCGTGACCGGCCACCGCCGGGACATCCGTCACCGCCCCGACATCAAGGCTCAGGCGGTTGTAACGCAGGGGCGGCCGCTCCTGAAGCTGCAGGTCCCGATCGCTCAACGCCAATCCGGTGATCTCCGCCTGCACGAAGCAGACCCCCGCCAGTGCGCACAGGCGTCGCAGGTCGATGCTGCAGTCCCTGATGGCATAACGCCCGGCCACCAGCCCCGGCACCATCCCGGAATAGAGGGCCGTGCTGCCCCGATTCACCAGGCTCACCCTCACCCCCTGCGGTCGGCTGCCTGGATCCATCACCCAGCGCTTCAGCAGCAGGGCATGGGTGTGACCGCCGCCGGCCAGCACCAGGTGCTGCTGCGGCTGGGGTGTGACCTCGGGCTGGGGACCCATGCATGACGGGCTGATCCGGCCATTCAACCCCTTGCCGCTCTTCCCACGACGTGTTCCCGCCATCGCAGAAGATGGCACCTGAGCGAACGGACCCGGAACGCGTGGAGAAGCTGCAGAGTCTGCGGGGCATGGTGGATCTGCTGCCTGAGCACACCCCCCTCTGGCAGCACATCGAGACGACGGCCCGCCGTCATTTCCAGCGGGCCGCCCTGCGGGAGATCCGTACCCCGGTCCTTGAGGCCACGGAGCTCTTTGCGCGCGGCATCGGTGAAGCCACCGATGTGGTGGGCAAGGAGATGTACACCTTCAGCGATCGCGGGGATCGCAGCTGCACCCTCCGGCCCGAAGGCACGGCCTCGGTGGTGCGGGCGGCGATTCAGCACAATCTCCTCCGCCAGGGCATCCAACGCCTCTGGTATAGCGGCCCGATGTTCCGCTATGAGCGGCCTCAGGCCGGTCGCCAGCGTCAGTTTCATCAGATCGGGGTCGAGGTGCTCGGAGCCGCCGATGCCCGCAGCGACATCGAGGTGATCGCGCTGGCCTGGGATCTGCTGGCGGACCTCGGGGTGGGCGGGTTGGCGCTGGAGCTCAATACCCTTGGCAGCCCCGAGGATCGTGCCCGCTACCGCAGCACGCTTGTGGCCTGGCTCAAGGATCGTGCTGACGCCCTTGATCCCGACTCCAGGGATCGGCTCGAGCGCAATCCGCTGCGCATCCTCGATTCCAAGAATCCGGACACCCAGGCGCTCCTGAACGAGGCCCCCACCCTCCTGGCCTCCCTGGCACCGGAAAGCCACCGGCGCTTTGAGCAGGTGCAGGCGGGGCTGACGGCCCTGGGGCTTCCCTTCACCCTCAATCCCCGCCTGGTGCGTGGCCTCGATTACTACAGCCATACGGCCTTCGAGATCACCAGCGACCAGCTCGGCGCCCAGGCCACCGTCTGCGGTGGCGGCCGCTACGACGGCCTGGTCGAGCAACTCGGCGGACCCTCGACCCCCTCGATCGGCTGGGCCCTGGGGATGGAGCGCCTGGTCCTGCTGTTGGCGCAGGGCCGGGAGCAGGGATCGGACATCGTGGCGGCCGCTCCGGATCTCTATGTGGTCAGCCGTGGTGAGCAGGCCGAGCCCCTGGCCCTGGTGCTCAGCGCTTCCCTGCGGCGCCTCGGCCTGGCGGTGGATCTTGATCTGAGCGGAGCGGCGTTCGCCAGGCAGCTCAAACGGGCCGATCGCAGCGGTGCCGCCTGGGTGGCGGTGATCGGCGATGACGAAGCGCGTGAGGGCCTGCTCCGGCTTCGTGGCCTGCAGGGGAAGGCTGAGGATCAGATCCTGCCGGCCGCCGATCTGTCGGCAATTCTGAGCCTGTTGCGCGATTCAGGGACCTGAATCAGGTTGCGCCAGCCTCCGCAGCCTCCGGTTTTCGGTCGTCAGCACTCCTGGAGCGAGCGATCACTGCGATCGCCGCCACCAGCAGCCAGTCGAGGATGTTCACCCGACTGTCGAAGCTGGGGAGATCCCAGAGGTGCACCCAGAGCATCGCCAGAGTGGCGAGCAGCCAGGCCCGATCCATTCCCTGCACGCGATGCCAGAGCAGGGGCATGGACTGGACCAGGGGACGGCCGATCACGGCCACCAGCAGCACCAGGGCCGGAAGGCCGTGGCTGAGGCTGAATTCGAGCAGAAGGTTGTGACTGTGCACAATCGCACCGCCGATCGGCAGCGTTCCGTTGAGGCGGATCAGGTCGGCGGTATAGACGTGCCCGAAGCCATTTTCCCCGAGTCCCACCCAGGGGGAGCTGGCGATGTAGCCGAGGGCAGCGCTGTAGATCCCCTGGCGCCGGGCATATTTCAGGTTTTCGTTTGTGCCGCTGCCCATCTCCTGAAGTTTGTGGATCAGGCCATCGGGAACGGCCAGATTCAGCAAGGGGGCCAGAGGGGAGGTTTCACCCTGATGCACCTTCAGCAGGACCAGCCCGCCGTAGCCCAGGCAGGCGAGCAGCACCACCAGCCGGCCCCGGCGCCCGCAACTCAGGGCCCAGAGCACCGGCAGGGTGGCCAGTGCATTGCGGGAGGCGTTGATCAGCAGCGCTAGGCTGGCGGCGGCGGTGATCCCGATCGCGCCGCCCCGTCGTTGTCGCGAGCGCTGGGGCTCCAGGCAGGTGGCCACCAGAAACGGCAGGGTGATCGCCAGCCAGGCGGCGGTGACATTCGGGTTGTCGAACATCCCGGCGGCTGACACCGGATCCCCCATCGGCCAGCGGATCAGGCCCCAGAAGGTCTCGAGCAGCCCGGACCAGCCTGTGGCTCTCTGGATCAGCGTGACGACGATCACCGGTACGGTGCCGGCCAGAATCCACTGCCCGAGCCTCACGCGGCTCGCTGGCGTGGCCAGGTAAGGCTGGATCGCGAGGAAGAACCAGAAAAAGGGAAGCCAGTTGAACAGCCCCACCCAGGCCACCCAACCGCGCACGGCCCAGAAGCTGCCGACCAGCATCAGGGCGGAGAGCAGCAGCAACCAACGGGCCTCAGGGCGGGTCAGCGGTGCTGGTTGCTGTCGCGGCTGTTGCACGGTGATGGCGATCAGCAGCAGGACCCCCGCCAGCAGGGCGCTGCTTGGCAGCAGCAACAGGGCCAGCTGCACGCAGATCCAGCCACCCGGTCGACAGGCTGAAGGGCCATCGGAGCGCAGGGCTCTCAGTATTCCTTGAATCCTGGACATGACGGATCCCATCGCCGGATCGTATCCGTTCCCCGTTCCCCGGTGTCCCGGCCTCGGACGGCCTCGGGCCCAGCCTCCGGGTGTCGCTGGAGGGAGCTCTGTTGCCGACCACCGACGACAAGAAAAAAGCGGGCCCTGAACAGGCCCGCTTCTGATTCATGGCTGCGAAAGCAGAGTGCAACCTGACGATCAGGCGGAACCCACACCCACGTAGGCGCCATAGAAGAACAGGCCCACCACGAAGATCACGGCCATGCCTCCGGCGGTGGCCACCAGCCACAGGGGCAGCACACCTTCGGTCCAGCGGGTACGCCAGGCCACTGCCGGTCGTCCATCGGGCAGGCGATCGGGGATCCGGCCGTCAGGGAGATTGGATTTCTTGCCGCTCATCGGGTGCGCTCCTGATCAGTTGAAGAAGTAGCTGGAGAACAGGACCCCGGTGACGAACACAAACAGCAGACCCAGATAGAGGCTGGTGCGGTTCAGCTCGACCGGCAGGTTGTTCGGATTGGGGGTGCGTTGCATGGCCTCAGCGACGGACGAACTGCATGGCAGCCAGGGCACCCAGGAAGAAGACCGTGGGAATGCCGAGAGCGTGCACGGAAAGCCAACGCACCGTGAAGATCGGGTAGTTGCGTGGCGTGGTGGGGGCGGGAACTTGAGTCATGGCTTATTTCAGTCGCTGGTCAAGCGAGCTCTTGCCTTCGTAGCGCTGGCTCACAACGGGAGCCTTGGTTTCCTGAGCCTGGAAGTAGGCATCCGGGCGCGGGGTCCCGAAGGCGTCATAGGCCAGGCCGGTGGACACGAAGAGGAATCCAGCCAGGAAGATCGCCGGCAGTGTGACGGCGTGGATCACCCAGTAACGGATGCTCGTGATGATTTCGAAGAACGGACGTTCCCCTGTGGAGCCGGCAGCCATGGCAGCGAGCGTTCAGCCGGATGATCCTAGGGGGAAGGAGGGGAAACGCGAGCCTTGCGCTGCGGCTTGGTTACACAGGGACGCAGTTCGCGCGGCTGCTGAGGGCCCGATGCAGCGCAAGGCCGGGATCGGGCGCACGTGGAGCTGTGGCGCCGCGGCCTGAAGCCCGTCGGGCCTGGGTCGCGCCATCGCCCCGATGCTGAGCGCGGGCTGCAGTGCACGACGTCGATCGACGTTCCCTGAAGACCGGTGTTTCCGGCAATCCCGCCGACGGCTCAGGCGCCAGCAGCGGGGCACCAGGCCCTGGTGGACTTTCCGTACGTGCCCGTCGTCGTTGCGGGCTCCTCAGGACCCCCAGGACCCCAGGGCCGGCAGAGGGGCTGCCATCGAAGCAGCCCTCTCCAGGGCAGTCCTCAGGCCCGGCTTCAGCCCACCCAGCGCAACAGGTATCCCCGCTCGCCGAGCACGAAGCCCTTGCCGTCACCGGGGAACAGGATCCGGGTGAAATTGGTGCCCTGCTCGGCGCCCACAGGATCCTTCTGCCAGGTGCGGCCGTTGTCCGCGCTGCTCAGCAGGGTGCCGCTGCCGCCGCCCGCCCAGATCCGTCCCTGGGAATCCCAGGCCATGTCCAGGTAGCCGAAGCCGTTGGTGATCGGGATGATCGGCTTGCTCCAGGTCTGCGTTTCCGTGGCGTCCGGGTCGGGGGTCGCCGTGCTGCTCAGGCGCATCTGGGCACCACGGGTCACCATCCAGAGGTTGCCGTCCGGCTGATAGCCCATGCTCTGCAGCCGCTGACTGCTCACCCGCTGATGCGGTTGCCAGACGTTCTGGCCCGGATCCCAGGTGGCGTAGAAGTTCCCCAGGCTGCTGACGCTCACGTAGCGACCGTCTTCGCTGCGGCGCAGATCGCGGACGGCACCGGCGGCGTCACTGACATTCGCCTGCCAGCTGCTGCCGCCGTCGCGGGTTTCATAAACGGCACCGACATTGGTGGCGAGTTCGGCATGCCTGTCACCGAGGGCCGTGATCAGGTAGGGCTCACCGGGAAGCTTGGTGTCGAGGAACAGGCGACTCCAGTTCTGGCCGCCATCGGTGCTGTGCAGCAGCAGGCCGGGCTGGCCCGCGATCCAGCCCTCGTCACCCTGGAAGTCGATGCTGAGCAGGCGGAAGTTTTCCTCGGGCGGCAGCTCCAGGGCCCGTTCGTCCCAGCTGGCGCCGCCGTCGTCGGTTTCCAGGATCAGACGGTTGCTGCCCACAAGAAAGCCGTGCTTGCTGTCGGTGAAGGCCACATCCAGGGGATTGGAGCGGGTGCTCAGGGAAACCGGTTGCCAGGGGCTGGTGCCGGTGCTGGCCAGACCGGTGGTGACGCAACCGCCGAGTCCGAGCCCGAGGCCGGCCACCAGCAGGAGGCTGAGCAGGGGGGAGAGCAGTCGCGTCAGGATGGAGCGCAGGGGCGTCACGGGAAGTCGGCGTCGAAGGACGGTCAGTGGGTGCTGGGGACGGGGTGGGGGCGGTGACCCCAGGGATCCGGTGAGGCGGGTGGCGAGGACACTCC
>JBJTBH010000073.1:0-2635 GCA_046091285.1 Cyanobacteriota bacterium
GGAATAAATAGGGCCAAGGTTTGCCGCTTCCGGCCAGGTAAAGGAAAGGTGAATCTGACCAGTGGTCCATGATTACTGACCAACCTGGAATAAAGATCAACCCCTAAAACCTGGTTGATGTTCATTTGCCAATCATGCCAAGGCCCTGTGGTGCCTCGAACAACCGGGATGTTCGAAAGGTTGCTCACAACATCGGTAAGATAATCGAGGCTACTACAGCCGTAAATATCAACTCCTTTTTCATACAGGTCTTCCCGGCCCTTGAAGCTGAGAAGCTGGTCTCGGTTGGCCAGGGAATTATCCTTTGACAAGGGGAGCATGTACTCCGGCCGCATGTACGTATCCATGCGGCGATAGGCGGCAGGAATCTTCAGGTGCCTCAGCACATCGCAATGTTTTTTATGACTAAAATCCCACGGACTTCTGTTTCGTGGGATTGGCAAATTGAATGGGTTCTCAAGGTAATCTCCGGCTGATTCCGCAACACCTTTTGCCAGATCAGTGCTCTGCAGAGGCTTTGAGGAAAAGGAGAACTCTGGACGAGGTTCACCACCCTGAAAGGCAGCCAACTCGGGGACATAGGAACGATCCCTCTCCGCTGAGACCGCTGCTGCATCGGCGACCACACCCGAGGATGGTTGGCCGCTGGCGGCGACATCAAAAAATGGAACACCAGACGAGGATCCCGTTGTCGATGGGCTTGAACGTAAGGCGGAACCCGAGATGGAGAGTGGTCCCAACCTCGAGGCAGCCGAAGCATTGGATGAAGGCTGCTCAGCGGCCTTTGCAACAAGAGGCAGGGCCAGAAGGGAGGCGGCTGAACACCATGCCAAGAGAATGCTGCGTATTGTTGACATCCTCATTCAGCCATTTGCGACTGATTGTAGCAGACGTTTTTTGAACAGTATGATTTGTCAGAATATTCAGATTCCATCACCAAGAAACCAGGGATTGCTGACAAGCCCATCGGCGCGCCGTCAATCCGATCCCTGCCGTGCCCATCAGGTGGTGGATGTCTCGGCCCAGGCAATCACCAGGCGATAACGTTCACGGGCGATCTCCTGCACTTCAGGAGCCAATTGATCCAACCAGAATTGCAAAGGACCTGGCAGCCATTCACCATTGATCTGCATCTCAAAGGGATAACCATCCTCGCGACGAGCCCGCACTTCGCAGACGAGCGATCCCGCCACGGCATCGGCCGGATCGAGATTGATCAACCCGTAGTGATAGGTGATCTGATTCTCTGAGACCTGCACATTGGCGATATATTCCAAGCCGCGCATCACTGCCAGCTCACACCAGGCCAGATCGCCCAGATAGACAAGATCCTGGCGTTGCCAGAAGGCGGCCTCCCCAGGATCCTGAGGCGCAAGAGACTGACGCAGGGCGACAGCAGTCGCCGATTCAGCCGTCAACGTCCAGGCGGGTTGAGTCATCGGTTCATCCTCGTGTTCAAGATCAACTATCCAGGCCATGGCACGCACCTGCGGGGTTGCGGACCATGGCGCTCCATCACAGCCTTGGGGTGAAGCTCAATGGGAATGCCCAGGGGCCGCCGTGGCTCCCTGACTGACCGACTTGAAGCCGGTGAGCGCCACCCGATACAACGACAGCAACGGTTCATAGCGAATCGTCAGCTCGGTCGGCACAATCGATGTGCCCAGAGACACCTGGGGAGCCTTGAGGGCACGGGTGTAGGTAGAGCGACTCGCCAGCAGCGACTGACTGGCATAGACCTCATAGCCGATGGCACGGCCATTGTAATTCAGATAGAGAAAATTGGCGAGAAAGGGACCACCGGCGAACTCGGGAGACGCTTTCGGATCAGCGGCATGGGAATGTCCCTGCAGGGCGACCGTGTCCCAGTGGAAGCCGCTGCCAGGCAGCACCATGTAGCCGGCGGGCAATTGCGACGCAGGAGTCTGCGGTGCATAGAAGGCCGGCTCGGACTGCCCGCCCTTCGGATTGCGGAGCGGGAAATGGATGTCGAACTGGGGTTTGTCCCAGACTTTCGCCGGCGCGTGACCAAAGGGCAACCAGCTGACATCAAGATCAGCCACATTGGCCAGACTGAGGGCCGCAGGCGGCATCTTCAGGGTCGTGACCATCGTGTCATTCATCTGACCCTTGCCCCGGGTGCCGGCGGCTGGCTTCTGGCAGATCAACCAACGGGCCTGGGGCGACGGGTCATCGGTGACGCAGTTCTGGGGCAGCCCCTGAAGCGCCGATGCCGTGATCAGCACACCCATTTCCTGCAGCGATGGCCCCCGTTCGCCTCCCCTGGTGATCGTGTAACCGCGCACGGACCCATGGCCGAGCGGCACCGGCGGGCCGAAACTGCGGCTGCAGCGCTGGGGCGCGCAGGAAACCAGCGGCTGCAGCGTGGGATTGGGATTCGGAATCGCCTGAACCGGAATCAGACCGGCCGCCAGCCCGGAGGCCCCGGCGACCAGCAGCGCAGGGACAAGACAACGAAAGGAGGCCAGCTCCTTAAGGGTTTGCTGAAAAACCCGGCCTTCTCTGCGAAAATGGGCCAACTGCCCAGCCCAGATGCGAGGCCACCGGGAGCGCAACGGCTCCCTGTTCTCCTACGTGTCGATCGAGGAGCGGATCCCGGCCAGCCATCCGCTGC
>JBJTBH010000074.1:0-6580 GCA_046091285.1 Cyanobacteriota bacterium
GGGCCAGGCCGTCGATCACACCGTTGGGGCCATCGGCGTCGAACTGCCAGAGAGGGAAGCGCCATTTCCCCTGATCAAGGATCCCCAGCAGGGTGCCGGCCTTGAGGCGGTCATGCACCGTCTGGCGGCTGCCGGCGGCGAAGAGCTCGTTCACCTCGGCTGAGCCGATGGTGCTGGCCAGGAGCTGGCGGCGCATGGCAAAGCTGCGCCGGAGTGCTTCGAACTCAAGCTGGGCGGCATTAGCGGGGGCCGCTCCAAGCCAATCGGTGAGCGGCTCCTCCTCGTTGAGCCAGGCTACCTGGGCGGGCTCGGCCGCTGAGGAGAGGGCCTGCAGCAGGGCATCCTCGGCAGCCGGATCGAGCGGAGAGCGCCGTAGCTGATCGAGAACGGCAGCCTGAAACGCAGCCTGCGGGGTCATGAGGCTCACCATGCACCTTCCCTCCTTAGCTCAGGCCGTAAGAGATGTAAGGGCCTCCTGGCCGATGTCGCTGGCTGGTGGCGCAAGCTGTAAACAGGATGGTTCTTGCCTAGAGTTTCACTACTCGGGAGGTTCGTGATGGCAGCGCGAGCGCTGAAGGAGCTGGAGATCAGCGATGTCGAGGGTATACTAAACAAAGAACAATGGAACCCTCCTTTCTTCTCCTTTCGCGTAGAGAGCGACATTGATTCTCTTGGTGATCCGGCACTTTGGGTTTGGGTTGTTTACGACGTTAAGGAAGTCGATTTGGATGCAGCGCATCAAGCCGAGAGAAAAATCCAGAGTCTGATCTCAGAAGCAGGAGATGAACGCTGGGTCTACGTCAGATTTCGAACCCGCGAAGAGGATGTTGATACCGATGAGGACAATGATGAGGACAGCTCATGGTCCGATGATTCGGCTAGATCTGATACCGGGGGCGTGAATTCATGAGTCTGCCTCAGAACCTCTTGGCTCTGTGCGAAACCATGCTGCCTGGAGAAAACCAGCGAGGCCGCCCCGATACAGCGACGCTGAAGCGCTGTATCTCTACCGCATATTATGCTGTTTTTAGCCTGCTTGTACATGCCGCTTCCAGCATGTTGGCTGGCAATAGTGCAGGCCGAAAGGAACTTAGAGGATACGTAGCTCGTGCATTTAGCCACAATGAAATGGCAGAGGCTTGCAAGGGATTTGCGAGCGGGAACCTTAATAAAGGGTTACAGCCATGCCTGCAGTCATCCATTTCTACGGACTTGAAGGACATTGCCGCAACCTTTCGGTCGTTGCAACAATCACGCCACGATGCTGATTACAAATATCTTGCAAAAGCCTAAAAAGACAGATGCACGCCAAGCCATTCAAGATGCCAAACGGGTCTTCCAATCCTGGGATAAAGTCAAGGGTACTGATGAGGCACGTATTTTCCTTTTGGCGCTGCTTGTAGACGAGCGAGTCAAGCATAGGAGTTGATCATACCCGATACACCTTCATCACCTCATCCCCCAGGTGATTGATCACCTTCACAGAATGCGGCCGGTTGAGGGAGCGGCAAAGGGTGCGGAGACATCGCTGTTGAGAGATTCCCAGGCTTCGAGATCGATCTCAGCCTTGAGGGAGGTTTTGAGGCTCTTGTAGGGATCGTTCTGGCCTAGGAAGTACGCCTGCCGCACAAAGAAGCTCTCGCCGTTGTAGTCGCTGTCGATGAACCAGCAGGCGATGTTGTCGGGCTCATCGCTGCGGACCTCGCCGGTGGAGAGCTCGTGCTTATCCAGGCTCAGGTACTCCATTAACCTCGATAGCAATTGTTCTGGTGCCACTCCAGAAACAAAGGATCCGGCCTGTTGTCTGCTTGATCGGGGATGGACACCAACTTTTTCCCATGGAGTGCATAGTATTCACGCCCGTTTGAGAATTCCTCCCTGATACGCTTGCTCACTTCAACATGGAATTCCTTCGTTAGCGTTAAGTAACCGTTGTCAAACAGCGTGTGCAGATCAGAACGCATGAGAATGCCATTGGAGACCTTGTGTGGACCTTTTTCTGAATACGGCTGAATATGTGCAGCTTCGAGAACAGGTAACGTCTTCTCGCCTGTGATGGCACATCGTCGAGAGTATTCATCCAAAACCATGATACGGAAGCCGCCCTGGCCGAGCCGTGGCTTGATCGTTTGCTCCTTGCCATATCTGTCTTTATTCGGCTCGCTGTTGCTGTCCTCTGACTGGGGCATGAGCGAGAAGAATGGTTGCGCTTGCTCAAACAACCGCAAGCCTTCGCTCCCAGGCAAAATCTCAAAACTTTTCCCAGTTACGATGTTGGCTGGCCAGTCATGAGGAGGATCGATAAACATCTTATCGTCCAGAAAGAATGGTTGAGTTAGTATTGTGCAACCGATGATCGGATTGAACTCTTGATCACGGCGAAGGCCTTGAATCTTTTGTCGAAATTGAGGAAGGCTCGGCATTCCATTTGCTTCTCCAAATGCCTTCCATGCGAGCTCTAGGGGCAGCATGGAGTGCCTTACAAAGAAAGCGCCTCCCATGATCTTGTTTTCTGGGAACCGAGATTTGAACAGGAAGAGTTCGTTTGCTTCGAGAACCTTGAATTGTGTCGTTGCCCTGGGTCGCCAGAAATTCATCTCCTCAGCATTTTGCTGCCGCAGATAGCGAAACCAATCAGCATCGGTAATGCCCACGTAGAGCTTCATGGCATTAATGGATAACGCTGTTCGATGGAATTATCCACTTCGGTCCCTCAAGTATGGCCAATTCTGCTCTCCGGTGCCACCTCCGTGAGCCAGATCGCGGTCTCGGCCGCTTCGATCTGGCAGTAGAAGGGCCGGATGCCCTGGAACTCGTGGTGGCGCCAGTGCTTCAGCAGCCGGGCCGTCTCCGCTGACACCTTCCACTGGCTTTCGGGAGCTTGCCGCCACTCCTCCACCAGAGCCCGGATGGAGTGGATCTGCTGGGTGACCTCGTACTGCTGATCGTCTGTCGAGTGTTCTGGGCTTCGATCTCCAGGGATCGCTGGTGGGCCTGCTCGCCCTTCCCGCCTCGCTTCTTGGGTTGAGGGATGGGTGTGATCAGGCGCGACTCCCGCCGCGACTCGACAATCTCCTGCGTCGGGCTGCCGTCCACCAGCTCCCAGTGCCGGGTTGGGCACTCGTACGGGGAGTTGAGGATCGGGTCCTCGAAGAAACGCTCGCTCATCGCCCTTCCTCCGGATTGAGGGCTTCCCGGGCCTGGATCAGATCGGGGGTCATCGAGGCCATGGGGTCAATGGTTTCATCCCCTGCAGCGACGGAACTGGCAAGAGGCGAGGTAACGCTGCGGCCAGTCTGCACCTAACGGCAGCGAGGCGGCAGCCCACCAGAAGCACCGGAAGCTCCTGGCCCTGGAACTATGCACGAAGTGCATACTTTCAGCCCTCCAGCTGTTGCGCGTCGCCCATCTCCCGCGGCTCCCAGGCGGTATGGGCAGCCTCTTGTGCTCCTGCCCACCTGAACCCTGAGATCTGGCGCGGCGCTTCAGAAGGGAATCGGCATCTCCACCGCCGCCGGTTCCGGTGCACAGGCGCTGACCCGCTGGTTCACCACCTCGCCGATCACGACGATGGCCGGTGAGCTGAGACCGGCGTTCTGCACTGCCGTGGCCAGATCCCCGAGCACCGTGATCACGGACTGCTGGCCCCGCACCGTGCCCTGCTGGATGGCGGCGGCGGCGGTGTTGGCATCGAGGCCGCCGGCGATCAGCTCCTCGCAGATGTGGGCCAGGTTGTGCAGGCCCATGTAGATCACCAGGCCATCACTGCTGCGGGCCAGCCCACGCCAGTCGACGCCCGGACGTTTTTTGTCGATCTCCTCATGGCCGGTGACGAAGGTGACGGAACTGCCGGCCCGGCGATGGGTCACCGGAATGCCCAGATAGGCCGGAGCGGCGATGCCGGCCGTGACGCCGGGCACCACCTGCACGGCCACGCCATGGCGCTCGAGGTGGGCGGCCTCCTCACCCCCACGCCCGAACAGGAAGGGATCGCCTCCCTTCAGTCGCACCACACAGCGATGGCGACCCGCCAGCTCCACCAGCACCGCATTGGTGGAGGGCTGGGGCACCGAATGGTGGCCGCGGCGCTTGCCCACGAAATGCCTCTCCGCCGTTTCGGGAACGAGGTCGAGCACCTCACGCGGCACCAGCGAGTCGTAGACGAGGGCCTCACAGTGCTGCAGCAATCGCTGCGCCTTCACGGTGAGCAGATCGGGATCCCCGGGGCCGGCCCCCACCAGATAGACGGTTCCGAGCGTCGGATCAGGCAGGGTGCCGCTCATGGCAGGGCCTCCAGCTGGCTCAGAAGACACTCACGCACAGCCGTTCGCTCGAGCAGGGGGGGAAGCACCTCCAGAGACGGTGCTGATCCAGCCATCCTGAGGGATTCGCTGATCCGGCTGGGGGCCAGGCTCAGGGGCACGAGCAGGCGGGGTGCGTCCAGGCGCCCGTCGCTGGAGATGGCAGATCCTGGATCGTCCGCCGGGCGGCCCTCCGCTGCCAGCACCCGCTCCAGGTGCCGCAGGTAACGAGAGGCCAGAGGTCCCTGCAGGGGATGGTGCAGCCAGATCCAGGGGCGTCCGCTTGCCAGCTGCTTCAGCTCCTTGGCCAGCAGGCGCTGCCATGCGGGCCAGGCTCCGAGAAACGGCATCCGCCGCAGGTTCACGTCTGGGGCCTGCGGGGTGTTGGCTGCCAGTGCCGTCCGCCAGGAGGTCGTGATCACCGGCAGGTCATGGCGCACATGCTCGCCGGGCAGCAGCAGCAGGGGCACCAGGGTCAGGCCGCCGTTCTGTGCGGCCGCTCGCCAGACCCGTTGATCAGCCTGCGGTGTCTCGCCGGTGAGGGCCTGCAGCAGCACCGGCGATCGGCGCCGATCCTCGAGGTCCCTGGCCAGCTGGTCGTAGAGCGCCGGAATGGTGCCCCCCTGGCGGCCGTGAATCAGCAGCAGCACGGGTGTGGTCCGTCGCCGCCGCCGCAGGCGTTCGCGCACCGAGGGATCAAGCTCCTGACTGAGCAGCTCTCTGAGGTGCCGCTGCCCGTCCGGCAGGCGGGCCAGCAGATCGATGGCCTGGCCCGCCATCGCCGGTGAGAGATCGCCAGCCAGGCGACGCAGGGCCGGCGTCAGCAACGCCAGAGGCCAGGAGGACAGCCCGAGGGCGACTCCGTCCAGGGCGGCCTGTCGCCAGGCCAGGGGCCCGGGATCCAGGCAGCACTGCAGCAGGAGCACCCCGTCCTGGCGCTGCCGTTGGCGGCCCAGAAGCGGCAGCAGCGGCATCACGGTCTCGAGGGTTCCTGCGATGTTCCGGTCGGGTTGGCCCGTGGCGGAGCGGCTCGTTTCGAGCACCACCCGACGCAGGCGTTGCGCCACCCGTGGATCCTGGAAGTGGCCGAGCACCTCCAGCCAGGTCAGTTGATGGTTCGCCGGCGCCTGTTGCTGATGCTCCAGGAGCGGCTCCAGCCAGGCGGCTTCCACGGTGGGGTGGCTGGCGAGGCTGGGAAGTTCGTGCCGGCTCGCCTGCCGCCAGGGTTCGGGATCGAGGGCGGCCACACTCCCGAGCAGAGACTGCACCGCAGGCCGGTCGAGTCGTCCCCAGAGCGCCGCCAGCAGATCCGCTTCCGGGGACAGGGCGCCGCTGGTGAGGTCAGCGATCAGCGGCTCCGGGGCCAGCTGGCCGCGCCGCAGCTGCGGCAGTTGCTGCCAGCGCCGTTCGCTGCCGGGCTCCGCCAACGGTGCCGATCCTGCTGGTCGGCGGCCCGATTCCAAGCCCGCCTCTTCAAGGGACACGTCCACCCTGACAGTGACCATGGCTGGCCCTTCAGGTTGCGGCAACCCGTCGACGAGCCCCGAACCGCTCCACGAGCAGCTCTTCCAGCACATCTGTCAGTTGGCTGAGGGGCACACCCTTGTCGTGGAGTTCGGCGAGCTTCGGATCGGCTCCCAGGTCCCCACCAAGAAAGATCCTGGCCGCTTCCACCATCTGACCCTCGTGGCGGGCCTTGGCTCCCATCAGGCCGATCTCGCCCATGTAGGGCTGGCCGCAGGCATTGGGACAGCCGGTCCAGTGGGTGCGGATGGCCTGGGGCAGTTCCAGGCGCTCCTCCAGCGTTTCCACCACAGCCTGGGCGGTGGTTTTGGTGGGGATCAGCGCGAAGCTGCAGTAGCGATTGCCGGTGCAGCTCACGGCTTCGGCCAGCAGGGCCCCCGGGGTCGGGCTGAACCGCTGCAGCAGCGGCTCGGCAAGCAGGCCCTCCAGATGGGCGCCGGGCACGTTGATGATCAGCACGTTCTGGGCTTCGGTGAAGCGCAGTTCGCCACTGCCGGCCTGACGGGCCTGACGGGCCCGTTGCGCCATCTGGGCGGCAGTCTGACGGGCGAGGGGGCCCCCCAGCGCCTCCCAGTGCAGCCCCTCCTGCTTCTGGGCCTGCACTGGGTGGGTCTGGGGGTGCCCGTCGGCCGTCTGAATGCCGCCGAGATGGCGGAACTGGCCCGTCTGGCCCGTCAGTACGGCAGTGGCGAACTGCGCTTCTCCGAAGCCCAGAACGTGCTGAGCATCAACGTGCCCGGCGCCCATCTGGAGGG
>JBJTBH010000075.1:0-3434 GCA_046091285.1 Cyanobacteriota bacterium
TGCGCCAGAGCGAGCTGTGGGATGGGGAGGCCTATGGGCTCTACGCCCCGGCCGCCGACCAGCTCGAGGCCGCCCATCCGCTGGCCGCCACGGTCCTGCTGCGCTCGATGATCCGCTTCGCCCTGGAGCACTCCCGCCCGAAGCGCTACCGCTACGCCGCCGAACACCTGCGCCGCTGCGTCGCCCTCGCCCCCCGCATCGAGCACTGGCACGATCTCCCCACCCACCAGGCCTTTGAAGATGAACTGCGGATTCACTTCTGGCGGCGGATCAGCTTCTGGCAGGAGGTGGCTTTGGTTGAGGAAACTCTGGGCAACACCCTCTGATGCGGCCTCTCCCCAGAGGGCCTGCATCTTTTTTGTGACCAGCAGCAGCGCCGCCGCTTCTGCCAGGGCCTTCTCCTTCTTGCGCAGCTCCTTCTGCAGCCGCTTGATCTCGCGCTGGTCCTGGCGCGGAGCTTCTCGAGCTCCCTCGGTTCTCTCAGCGTCAGCACCGGCTTCACGTTGGCATCCTGCGATGCCTGCCGCCAGCGCTCCACCTGCTCCGGATACAGGCCCCGCTCCCGGCAGTAGGCACTGAGTTCGGTGGCGTTCAGCCCAGCGGTCTCCAGCACCACCGTGAACTTGTCAGCAGCGCTCCAGCCCTCAGGGTCCTTCTGCGATGCCGGCACCACCTCCCCCTCCAAGCGCCAGCCCTTGCGCCATGCGTAGAGAGTGCGGATGGGAATGCCGGTCTCCTTGGAAATCCTCGCCACGCTTTGCCGAGCGGGCGGACTCATGCGCTTTCTGGTGTCAGCTTTGACAGCCTCGCTGTAACGCCGCACTGGTCATCTCCGTAAGCCCCCGCGTGGTCAAAAGCACCGGCGACAACTTTCCTGACGGCAGGGGGGCCACGATCTTGCGTGGCCGGCTCCGCGGTCTGCCGCGCTTGCCGCCATGCACCCGGGACCTGCAAACCGTCAACGAGGGGAGCAAACCCCTTCTGATCACTGCTCTGACCTGGTGTCAGCAGGAACCGGAGCGGACGGCCCCTGCCGTCGATCCGCAGGTGCAGCTTGGTGGAGAAGCCACCGCGGCTACGCCCTAACTGCTCCCTGGTGACGGGGTCTGCATCCCCCTTTTTCGGGCACCAGCAGCGTGCTGATGGGCCCGGACGATGGTGCTGTCGATGTGGTGCAGATCCCAGTCCAGATCGCCACGCCGCTGCGCTTCCTCCAGGAGCGCATGAAACACCTGATCCCAGATGCCCTGCAGATTCCAGCGCCGGAAGCGGCTGTAAACGGTCTTCCAGGAGCCGTAGCGCTCCGGCAGATCGCGCCAGGGGGCACCAATGCGGGTGAGCCAGAGGATGGCGTTGACGATCAGACGGTGATCCAGTGCCGGACGCCCCGTCCGCGGCCGCTGGGGCGGCAACAACGGCTGGACCAGCTCCCACTGCGCATCGGCGAGTTCACCACGACGCACCACAACCATCTGGCATCAAGGCGCTGACAGCTTTGCAGACACGGCCTAGGCCAGTCCATTCTGGTGCATCTTTGCAGGAGCTCACTTTCTCAGGAGGCCCTAGATGCACACTCCTCAATCACCACTGAACAATAACATTTCGATCTTCTGCATGATTTATCCTTGCCTGAATCAGCGATGCAGGGCGGGGAGGCCGCCGCCAAAGGGATGGACAATGCCCGCGCCGCCAGTATTCGCTATATTGTCCCTGACACGCAAAGAGCCTCAGTGATTGAGCGAATTAGCTGGCTGTCCGTTTCCGACGGCGGGCTAGAACCTTACCTATCCTCAAATTCTCCCGTGGTAATCGATCAAATCGATCTATCCTTTGCGCCAGTTCACTGGTCAATTGACGCCCTGAGGGCAAAGTTTGGCGCCGTCACAATTCGCGTCCTTAGATCTGATTCACAATTTTTCACGTATAACGACAAGAGAGAGCGCGATATCGTTCAAATGACGCTTGCTGACTTTATCGAAAAGGGAATTGAAAAGCCTGGCGCTGATGGGTATTTCTATGCTCTTGGGAGAAGCCCGATCGATCAGTTCTGTGAACTAAAGTCCGAAATGGAATTGCCACGGGCCCTGTCTTCTGTTGTTGACGGCTTCTTGCGAAGACCTGAGCGCAATCTGTGGATTTCGCCCAAAGGAACCCGAACCGCTCTTCACTTCGATGCAGTTGAAAACCTGAACCTGCAAATCGCTGGCAGCAAGAGCTTCCTGTTGATTCCGCCAAGGATCAAGGGAATGCATTGCTATCCCGTCACGTCACAAGCTGCGTATGTCAGCTCAGTGGATCCACGCAGTCGCGATCTGCCCGTAGGCTTTCCAATCCACAAAGGAGTTGAGGTTACGCTTGTGGCCGGAGAGATGTTATACCTCCCCTATGGATGGTGGCATCAAGTAGATACTGTTGGCACTGGGAACGTTAATGCCAATTATTGGTGGTTTCCGCGCGTTAAGCTGGCAAGCATGCCAGCACAAACCCTAAGAGGGCTAATGGTCTTAATCAATAGGATGGGTATGCACCCTCACAAGCGAGCCCAAAAACTGGCCTGATGGAATTGCTCTGGCCTTATGGGCAAGTCGATCGGGGTCAGGCCACGGTGACGGCCAGCAAAAATGACGCCCCTGCCGCCGATCAGGCGGCCATCACCAATGTACTCGCAGTGATGATGCTTTCAGGTGGTGGTGGGTTGATCCAGACCACCTCCGGCTGTCGCCAACAGCGGATGGATCGGCTCTGGGGTGGGTGCCTTTTAGGAGTTTGCAGAAAAACCCTGCCACGAGGCGCTGTGACCATCAGGGTGACAACGTTGGCAGGCCTGAAGCAGCCTGGGCCTCTCCTCCTTCTGGAGAACATCCTGTGCATGCCACCCAGGCGGTCACGCTGCTGCTGGCCTATCCCACCGGCTTGCCGGTGGAAGAACCCTGGTATCTGATCAGCAACACTGAGCCCTCGCTTGAGCTGGTCTGGGCCTACGGCCAGCGGTTCTGCTGCGAGCAGCTGTTCCGCGATCAGAAATCGGGGATCTTCCAGCTGGTGCGCAGCGGTCTGCGGGATCCTGAGCGGATCGATAGGCTGCTGCTGGTCGTCGCCATCGCCGTGCTGGCCGGCAGTGTGCAGGGCTATGCCCTCAGCCTGGCCGGCCTCAGGCGGCAGGTGTATCCCCACTGGAAGCGGGGGATGAGCTTTCTGCGGATCGGCATGGCCGCCCTGCAGATGATCGCGGCTGATGCGGCAGCCCGCACGATGGCTTGGCGGCCGATCCCGATCCAAGCCCTTGAACCCTGCATCCCGAGCCGCAGGGCCAGGCGGCAGCAGGCGCAGGTCTGGTTCTCAAGGGTTGAACTACCGCCACGACCGGCGGCCCATCACACGCGCCAGCTGCCCGTCGCCTGATTCTCACGCTTGAGATGTGTCGGGCAGCCAGC
>JBJTBH010000076.1:0-7303 GCA_046091285.1 Cyanobacteriota bacterium
CCCTGCACCGCAGCGGATCTGAGGGCCAGAGTTCCGGATGGTGATTCCATCCGGGGAAGTTGAAACAGGCCGCAGGAGCTCTCCGCATCGGTCGGATTCGCCTCCGTTCCGGATGGTGATTCCATCCGGGGAAGTTGAAACGCGATGCTCTATGCCGAGCAGCTGGGCGAGCACCCGAGGTTCCGGATGGTGAATCCATCCGGGGAAGTTGAAACCTCCAGATCGACACTGGCGCGCGGCCGATTCAGACCGTTCCGGGTGGCTATGCCATCCGGAGAAGTTAAAACCATGATTTATACTGCGCCCTATCACGCCAAGCCTCAAGTGCCGGATGGCGAGCCCATCTGGGGAAGCTCCGATCACCCCTTCTTTCCCTTGTCTCGATGAAAACAGCCCTGCGCGTATCGCCCCTATGCAGCTACTTGTCAGCCCTTGGCCTCCTGAAGGTGCTCAACAGGCAGATCGATCCAGCAGCGCAAGGCTTCTGGCAGCAGGGCGTCTTTCACCTCAGCACGGGGCTCACTCTGGAGGGCCTGATTGATTTTCTGGCCAACACGTATCGACCCGGGCCATTTCTTACGCCCTGGAATAAACCCAAGGAGAAAGGCCCAAGTTTTCTGGGTGGGCAGGTGCCTCTCGCTGTGAAGAACCTGCAGGGTGAGCGCTACGCCGCAATCCATGGGGTTGCCGCAATTGCCGCCGAGGTGCTGCCACCGTTCGTGCGCGATGGCCGAATCGGGAAGGAAGAAAAATCAGCGGCTTTTGAGGAGCTCTCGCAGCGGGCGAACAACGATGCCTTTGCTGCCTGGCTAAAGCTCTGCGCCGTGACCACCCGCGATGGAGAGGGCAAAATCTCAGCGCGCTTCCCCGTACTGCTGGGTGGCAGTGGCGGCTACATGGCGGCTGATTTCGGAACACAATTTCTCAACTCGCTGGCCATCGTCAAGGCCGAACACTTCCGTGCCGCTATCGTCGGTTCCACTGATCCTGGGATTCAGGTCAACGCCGGCAACACCCTGATCTACGACCCCTTTGGCCGCGGCGATGGGCAGCAGGGTTATCGCGTTGCCATCAATGACACCCAAACCGCCAAAGCCAACCCGGCCGAGCTGATCCTGCTGGCGGAAGGGATGGCACTGTTTGAGGGGTATGCCACCACATCCCAGCAGGACATCGCCGGACAGAGCGGAACCCAGCAGGCCAGCTTCACCTTGGCAGTGGTGCACAATTCCAGCCTGCATCCCTCAAGCAGCTGGCTGGAAAACGGCGGCAGCCAGACGGAAGAACTCTGGTGCCCGCTCTGGGATCAGCCCTGCGGCTTTGATGATGTGCGCGAAGCACTGGGGCGCGTCGCACTCATGCCCTTGCCACGCCAGCTGCAAACCGGCACCGATTTCGCCCTCTTCGCTACACAGCTGGGCCGGCAGCAGGGGCTCTCCGGCTTCGCTCGCTACTGCTTCCCTGCACGGATTGGCCAGGGCACCAAGATCCCCTCCCTCATCGAGGTGTTCGCCCTCAGCGATGGCCAGGAAGACCGCAGCGACGCACTGGCCGACCTGGCCCGTTTCGCCTCCACCCTGCGCTGGCGCTCGCGGGACACCGCAGTGCCCGCAAGCCACCGCCATGCCGCTGAACGGGTCGTGGCCGACCTGGAGGTGCTCTCCGGTGGTGGGGGATCGTTTGCTGGCCTGCTGCGGCAACTGGTGGCTTGGCGCCGGCAGGAGGAGCTGCGGCAGCCTGATCAGCAAGCGGCGCGGTTCCGCTTCAGCCGTCGGGAACTGCCACCCCTCTGGTTCGACCTGCTGGCCAGGGAAATCGATGGCCCGGAATGGCGCCTCGCACTCGCCTTGGCGACCGGCCGGCCATACGCCAGCTGCAGCGATGTGCTCCTGCTGCTGGAGGGGCGCCTCGATGCTGACCTGGTGAATGACCTGGAGCTGGGCATCGGCTGGATCGAACGCCGCGGGCTGCCCAGGCTGCCTTCCCTGGACACCTCGATCCCCTGGCTGCCCCCCGACTACCTGGCAGGGGTACTGCTGAACCAATGGCTGTTCAGCGCCCCTACCGCCGTGCCCGGAGACCGCGCACGCTGGCGTGAGCTGCTGCTGGCCGACCGGCCTGCAGAAGCCATGGCCATCGCCCTGCAGCGCCTACGGATGGCAGAGGTGGTGAGCTGGCCATGGCCGGTCATCACCCATTCCGATCCCAGGCGCCTGCTGCGAACGGTGGAGGTGCCGGTTCATCCGATGACGCTGACGAGGCTGCGGAAGCAATAGCACCACTGGATCAGCGACCAGAGCGCTCAGCCCCCTGGCGGCCTCCTGCAGCGGGCGGCAGGCACCAGAGCTCGCCTCGGTGCACCGCTGAGACCCATCGAGGACAACAAGGCCCAACAAATCCAGACCGGCGCACACGCTTCCCGACACCAGAACGACTACGGTTAAAGCAACATTTGTACCCACACCATGAAGACCGAGCGATTGGCGCTGCGGGTGTCGGATGCCTTCCTCGAAGGGCTCGATGAGCTGGTTGAAGCCGAGGGGCTCTCACGCGCTGAAGTGGTGCGCCGCGCGGTCGCCTTGCTGGCCTTTGCACGCAAAGAGGCCAGGGAAGGTCGGCGCATGGGCTTCTTCGTGGAGGAAGCCGACGGCGTCCCGCGGATCAAGGAAGTGGTGACCCTGTGAGCGAGCTCCCGGATTCGCAGACACTGGCCGAGTTGGCCGATGCGTTTGAACGGCTGCGACATCCACGCGCCAATCCAGCAGAGGACGACCACCGGCGCGGCCGTGAGGGCCTGATGCTGCGCCTGGCAGGCCTTGTTGTCCTGACCCTGGTAGGCGTCAGCAGCTGGATTGCCATTGACCCACTGAACCGCTACCAGAGCGCTCAGAGGCAGCAGGGGATGCAGGCGCTGGGAGGCCTGGCCGCTGCGCTGGTTGGAGCCGTCGCAGGGTATTCGGCGCGCAACCATCCGTAACGGTGGCCAGCCAGGATCCCGAACGGAGGTCCGCCCAGACCATGCAAACCGGACCATGCAAAAGGGAGAAAAGCCGCTCGAGCCGCTCGAGCCGACCGCGCGGTTGCAGGGGATTGCAGCCAGCCTCTGATACGAGCGCCGGTTCCCCTATTCTCCATAGCCTTCTGGGGGTCTCAGAACCCCGGCCTGCCTGATGACCTGGACTGACGACGCCGAGGCCCTGCTGAAGGAGGTGCCGTTCTTCGTGCGACCTGCAGCGCGCAAGAAGATCGAAGGGCTGGCCCGGGATGCCGGCCGCGACACGAGCGATGCGGCCTTCTACGCCGAAGCCAAGGCCCGTTTCGGCCAGAAATAGGTTCTTGTACGGATAGCCCGCCCGGACATGGCGGGGCTAAGTGGCCGCCAATGCGGTAAAAGGGAGGATCGACCCTCCCCTTCCCGATGAGCCAATCCAAGCGCGAACAGGTGGTGAGCCACTTGCGCTACATCCGTCAGGAGCTGCGGGAAATGCATCAGGGCGTCATGGATGACGGTCTGCTGCCGGAAGCCGGTGAGGTCCGGGGCGTGATGGCCCAGATGGAAGCCCTGCTGGAGCTGCTCGAAGGCAAGGGGTCACGCAAATCCAAGGACAGCGACGGCTGAGATCCGCCGTGGCCCGCCCACAGCAGACCCGCTTCCATCGCAGCATCGACCAGGCCTGGGGACAATTGGAGCGCTGGGCCACCAATCCCTGGAGACGGTTGTCGCTGCAGCTGATCGTGCTGCTGACAGCCTTTGTGGTGGGAACCCAGGTCGGAGCGATCACCGGGGTCATCGACGCTCTTGATCCGGTGATGGCCCTGCTGGCGGTGGTGCTGATCGAGCTGGCGATCCGGCTGCGGCCGGCGCTGATCGCCCGGCCCGAGGCGGAACTGCGGCTGGCGCTGCTCGACATGGCGCGCATCGGCCTGCTCTACGGCTTGTTGGTCGAAGGCTTCAAGCTGCTCTGACGGGCGCGGCCGCCATCAGATAAAGCAGCGCCATCCGAATCGGGATGCCGTTGCACACCTGTTCCTCCACCAGGCAGCGGCTGGGATCATCGAGCAGGGCACCACTCATCTCGACGCCACGATTCACCGGCCCGGGATGCAGCACCGGCACATCAGGGCGGCAGCGCTCGAGGCGACGGTGGCTGAGGCCATAACGACGGTGATAGGTGTCGAGGCTAGTGAGCAGGTTCTGGTGCATGCGCTCCTTCTGCAGCCGCAGGGTCATCACCGCATCGGCCCCCTCCAGCGCCTGATCAAGATCGCGGCAGAGCCGCAGCGGACCCCGTTCCGCCACCGGATCCGTGAGCTGACCGGGGGGAGGCGCCGCCAAGAAGTCCGCGAAAGCATCGGGTAGGAGTGTGGGGGGGCCGCAGAGCACGACCTCGGCACCGCAGGCCGTGAGGGCCCAGAGATTGGAGCGGGCGACGCGGGAATGGAGAACATCCCCCACGATCACGATCCGACGACCACGCAGGGCCTCGGGACCGGGGGCCGTGGGGGCGAAGCAGCGGGCCAGGGTGAAGAGATCGAGCAGCCCCTGACTGGGATGGCTGTGCAGGCCATCCCCGGCATTGAGCACGGCGACGGTGTCGCCGCTGCGCTCGAGATCGCGGGCGAGGGCGGCGGGCACCCCGGCGCAACGATGACGGACCACCAGGAGCTCGGCCCCCATGGCCACATAGGTGCGGGCCGTGTCGAGCAGGCTTTCACCTTTGCTCAGGGAACTGGAAGAGGGGGAGAAGCTCTGAACATCCGCCGAGAGGCGTCGGGCGGCCAGCTCGAAGCTGCTGCGGGTGCGGGTGCTGGGCTCGAAGAACAGACTGGTCATCAGCCGGCCCTGCAGGGCCGGAAGCTTGCCGCCACCACGGCTGGGCAGGGCCCGGAAGCGTTGCGCCAGCTCCAGCACGGTGCGGTAATCCTGCAGGGAGAAGGCCGCCAGGTCGAGCACATGGCGGTGGGTCCAGTCGCTCAAGGGCTACGGGGGTGCACAGGCTCAGGGTAGAAGCCGCCAGGAATCAGGCCACAGGGAATCGAGGGCCTCGGCCGGCCGGGGCGGCCGATCGCCAGAAGCGCGGCGGCTGACGGAACGGCTGGCGCGCAGGTCCCAGCGCCAGGGCAGGTCCCTGGCCTCGCGGATGCCGATCCGAACCGTCTGCACCAGCAGCGGCAGGGAAGCACGCGCTTCCTCCTCCTGCCACCAGCGCTGAAGTGCAGGGGGCCGCGGCGCGATCCACAGACCCTGATCGATGGCAGCCAGGCGACGATCATCGCGGCGATCGAGGCTGAAATACCGGGCCAGCAGCCCCGGACCCGCCGCCACCCGCTCCGGCTCTCCAGGAAGCTGAACGGCCCGCAGCAACACACCGTTCGCCCAGCCCGCCTTGTGGGTGACCACATTCACGCAGTGGTGAATGCCGTAGCTCACATACACGTAAAACCGCCCGGGCTCTCCGAAGAGGGTGTCGTTGCTGGGGGTGCGGCGGCGATGGCCGTGGCAGGCGGGCTCTGCTTGCGAATAGGCCTCCGTTTCCACAATCACTCCCCAAAGCAGCTCGCCACCTTCTTGGCGTTTCACCAGCAGGCAGCCGATCAGCTCGGGAGCGACGACCTCGGCGGGGCGGGCGAAGAAGGATGGGGGGACGTGCTGGGAGAGCGTGGTGGCTATGGGGGTGGCTTGGGTGATCGGGCTTTCTTAGATTGGCGGAAAGCAGGTGGTCTGGCGTGGCGAAGCCGAAGCGGAGTGGCAGTGGGTTCTCAGCCGCCAAGCCAGCAGCAGCAGCCAAAAAGCAGGTCGCAAATGGGTCAGCAGATCACGCCACCAAGGGACAGCAGGCTGTTGCACTGATCAATCAAGGGAAACTTCAAGAAGCAGAAACGATTTATAGAGACCTGATTGCCGCTGAAACAAGAAATCACATTACCTATGGAAACTTGGCGGCGATCTGCGGGATGCAGGGGAGATTTGACGAGCTCATTGAACTTCTCAAGAAAGCTCTTCAACTCAAGCCCAACTACCCAGACGCTCACAACAACCTCGGCAATGCTCTCAAGGAGCAGGGTGACCTAGACGCTGCCATTGCCTCGTACAACACTGCCCTACAACTCAAGCCCAACTACCCAGAGGCTCACAACAACCTCGGCGTTGCTCTCAAGGAGCAGGGTGACCTAGACGCTGCCATTGCCTCGTACAACACTGCTCTTCAACTCAAGCCCAACTACCCAGACGCTCACTGGAACTCTTCGCTGACATTGCTACTTGGCAGCGACTACAAGAACGGCTGGGAGAAATACGAATGGCGAACAAAGAAAGAGAAAAACACCTCAAAGCCCCACGCCCTGCCCAAGTGTGATCAATGGAGCGATGAGCTCACTCTCAACACAACCAGCCAACTGCTACTGGTAACAGAACAAGGTCTTGGTGACACGCTGCAGTTTATGCGATATGCAACTACTCTACGCAATGAAGGTATATCTGTTTCATTTTGTGCTCAACCAAAGCTCCACAGCCTTATCAAGACCTCGGGCATAGACCCATCACCACTCACTCCTCAGCAAGCCAATCAAGCAAGCGAGGGGCAGTGGATACCGCTTTTGTCAGTGCCAAGACATTTGGAGGTCAGCCCAGAGAACCCGATCATCACTGAGCCCTATATCAAGACAACAGAAGAACTTCATAGAAAATGGGCTGGCATCCTTACAGCTGAGCAACGACACATCATTGGCATCAACTGGCAAGGCAATCCCAAAACAGAGAAAACAGGGCTTCGGGGGCGTTCATTAGCACTAGAAACTTTTGCTCCAATCACAGGCAGCAGTCAAATAGCATTGCTCTCCCTCCAAAAGGGCTTTGGCAGCGAACAGCTGGAAACCTGCTCCTTCAAGGATCGGTTCATCAGTTGCCAGGATCAAATCAATGACACCTGGGATTTCCTGGAGACCGCTGCCATCATTGCCAACTGCGATCTTGTCATCACCAGCGACACCTCTGTGGCACACCTAGCAGGAGGAATGGGCAAAACCACTTGGCTGCTGCTCCATAAAGTTCCTGATTAGCGTTGGGGCTTAGAAGGCGACACCACCTTCTGGTATCCCTCTATGAGGCTGTTCCGCCAGAAAGAGCGGGGAAACTGGGATGAGGTGATGGAGCGGGTGGCAGAGGCACTACAGGAGCATTTTGGGAATGGTTCAGTGCCCACTCAACCAGCTGCAGCCCCTCAGCCTGCAAACAAGCCAGAAGCGATCCAAGGCCCACGTCCCAGGGGTTGATAAATGCATCCTGCCCGTCAATACCTCACCC
>JBJTBH010000077.1:0-20010 GCA_046091285.1 Cyanobacteriota bacterium
GCACCAGGCCGTACACCCCCAGAACCAACGGCAAGGCCGAGCGGTTCATCAAAACCCTGCTGGGCGAGTGGGCCTACGCCATGCCGTTCCAGACATCAGAGGAACGGAATCACTGGCTGCCTCGCTATCTGGGGCTCTATAGCGGCCGCAGGTGCCACATGGGCCTCGGTGGCCTCAGCCCTCAGCAGTCCCTCCAGCGGCTGCTGCTCGCTGAATGACCTGGTGAGAAAACACACCTAGAGTTCGCGTTCAATCTTCCGAAGCCTGAGACGGTGAGCGAAACCGCCAGCCCCACGCCCAAGTCAGGATCCGTCAAGCCTCCGGCTCCGGAGGATCGCCCGTTTCAGGAGTTCATCACCGAGTCGCTGCTGCCGGCATTGCGCGATGAAATCAAGGCCTACGGCGGCCCGCTGACGGAATTGAGGCTGGTTGAGGGCCCGATGCCGGTGATCGGTGCCCCCTGCTGGATGGTTCAGGGGAGCCTGCCGCAGGAGCGGCGTTTCTGGCTCTGTTTCACCGAGGCCAGCATCCAGTCGGCCAAGACCATCGTGGTGGCGGAACGGGGCAGTGAGCCCAGCGTGCTGGAGTCGTTCCTGATTGATGAGAAGCGCATCACCCTGGCGCTGCTTGTCTCACGTCTGGTCCAGCGTCTCAACGGTCAGAAATGGCTCGGCCCGAACTGATCCCTGGCGGCGGTCTGAGCGGCTGATTCCTGGCCGATCCGAATCGCCGGCCCGGCGGGGCGTCACAACCCGCCCGTCCGCCGGACCGGCAGCCTTACGATGCCTGCAGCCTGCAGCCGTGCTCCGCGATGGTGCCTCCCGTCTCCACTGCCGATTCCCCCACCGCCGTCCTGGCCCAGGGCGCTGTGACCGGGAGCCCGGAGTCTCCCGCGATCAAGGATCCGGTCAAGGACACGATTCTGACGCCGCGCTTCTACACCACCGACTTTGAGGCGATGGCGGCGATGGATCTGCGCCCCAATGAGGTGGAACTGGAGGCCATCTGCGAGGAGTTCCGAAAGGATTACAACCGCCACCATTTCGTGCGCGATTCTTCCTTCGATGGAGCCGCCGAATCGATGGATCCTGAGACCCGCCGGGTCTTCATCGAGTTCCTGGAGCAGAGCTGCACGTCAGAATTCTCCGGTTTTCTCCTGTACAAGGAGCTCAGCCGTCGCATCAAGGACCGCAACCCCCTGCTGGCCGAGTGCTTCGCCCACATGGCCCGCGATGAAGCCCGCCATGCCGGCTTCCTCAACAAGGCGATGAGCGATTTCGGACTGCAGCTTGATCTTGGCTTCCTGACCGCCAACAAGGCCTATACCTTCTTCAAACCTAAGTTCATCTTTTACGCGACTTATCTTTCCGAAAAGATTGGTTACTGGCGTTATATTGCTATTTATCGCCACCTCGAAAAGAATCCTGAGAGCAAGATCTTCCCGATCTTTAATTTCTTTGAGAACTGGTGTCAGGATGAGAATCGTCACGGCGATTTCTTCGATGCCCTGATGAAGGCTCAGCCTTCCAGTGTTCGCGGCCTCAGGGCGCGCCTCTGGTGCCGCTTTTTCCTGCTGGCGGTCTTCGCCACGATGTACGTCCGGGACGTCGCCCGCAAGGAGTTCTCTGAGGCTCTCGGCCTTGATGCCCGCGAGTACGACAAATTGGTGATCGCCAAGACCAACGAGACCTCAGCCCGTGTCTTCCCGGTGGTCCTCGATGTCGAGAACCCCAGGTTCTACCGTCGTCTGGAGCGACTGGTCGTCAACAATGAGGCCCTTGCCGCCGTCGATCAGGGCCAGGCCCCGGCACCCCTGAAAGCGCTGCGCAAGCTGTCCTACTGGTCTGCCAATGCGCTGGAGATGGCCAAGCTGTTCCTGATGAAGCCCATCCGCAGCGAAGCCTTCCAACCCGCTGTGCGCTGAGTTCCGTTCACTGCCGTTCCCCTCTGAGTTCTCCTTTGGTCGCCACCTCCAGTCCCGGCAGTGCCGCCGCCATCTCCGATGCCCCGCTCGATGAAGCCTGGCGGGGCCGTCTCGATGCCTTGCTCGCCCTCGGCCGTTCGGCTGGTGCAGATCTCGTCGAGGTGTTCCTTGAGCGGACCGACTCCCTTTCGGTTTCGGCGGAACAGGATCGGATCACCAGCGTCACTCCCTCCTTCGGAATGGGAGCTGGCCTGCGGGTGTTTCTGGGCCATCGCGATGGCTTCGTTTCCACCAACGATCTCAGTGATCGTGGCCTGAGGGAGGCCCTGGAGCAGGCTCTGGGCATGCTCGGCCTTCAGGCCAGTCCCCTGGCGGCCGGAGGCTTCGACGGCCTCCGGGAGCTGCGTCACTTCGCCGCCGGCAAGGAGGACTGGCTGGCCCGGGCCCCTGGCCTGTCGGAAGCCACCCTCACCCTGCTGCATGGCACCAGCCGTCTCGCCCACCATGGCCATCATCTCCAGGTGAGGCGCGGCAGTTATGCCCGCAGCTGGCAGGAGGTCCTGGTGGCGGCCAGTGATGGCACCTTCAGCCGCGATGTGCGCCTGCATCAGACCACCGCTCTCAACGTGCTGGCCGCGGATGGTGACCATCGTGCCGGCATCGGCCGTCGTTATGGCACCTCTGATCAGCCCGATGACCTGCGTCACTGGGATGTGGACGCCTCGGCCCGCGAGGTCTGCGACAGCGCCGATCGCATGCTGCGCGCCGAATATGTCGAGGCCGGTCAGTATCCGGTGGTGCTTGCCAACCGTTTCGGTGGTGTGATTTTTCACGAGGCCTGCGGCCATCTTCTGGAAACCACCCAGCTGGAACGTGGCACCACCCCCTTCGCCGACCAGGTCGGGCAAGCGATCGCCCACGAGGCCGTCACGGCGATCGATGAAGGCCTCAGTGATGGCGCTTTTGGTTCCCTTTCGATGGATGACGAAGGCATGGAACCGCAACGCACCGTTCTGATCGAGAACGGCGTCCTGCGCCGTTTCCTCTCCGATCGCAGTGGAGAGATGCGCACCGGTCATCCCCGCACAGGCAGTGGTCGTCGACAGAGTCACGCCTTTGCCGCTGCCAGCCGGATGCGCAACACCTACATCGCGGCCGGTCCCCATACGCCGGACGATCTGATCGCTTCGGTTGATCTCGGTCTGTATTGCAAGACGATGGGGGGAGGCAGCGTCGGACCCACCGGACAGTTCAACTTTGCCGTCGAGGAGGGCTATCTGATTGAAAACGGTCAGCTCAGCCGTCCCGTCAAGGGGGCGACCCTGATCGGTGAGGCCCGGGAGGTGATGCCACGCATCTCGATGTGCGCCAATGATCTTGAACTGGCCGCCGGTTTCTGCGGTTCGGTCAGCGGCAGCATCTATGTCACGGTCGGCCAGCCCCATATCAAGGTTGATTCGATCACGGTGGGAGGGCGCTGAAATGCTGGAATCCACCGCTTCCGAGGCCACCCTGGCCAGTGCGGTTCCCGCGGCCGGCAGCGCTTCCGACGTGCCCCCGGCCACGCTCGATTCCGGATGGCTCAGTCAGCAGCTCCAGGATCTGGCCCACAGCGCCGGAATTCAGCGCTGGGATCTCGGGGCTTCCTGCAGCACCGACCTGTCCGTTCAGGTCGACCGGGGTCGTCCGAAGCAGATGAAGGGTGCGCAGCGCAGTGCCATCACCATCCGTGTCTGGAACGACGACGGACTGGTCGGCGTCACCAGCACGTCGGATCTCTCGCCCTCAGGTCTCGAGCGCGCCCTGGCCGGGGCCCGCGATGCCAGCGCCTTCGGCAATCCCGACGACGTGCCCGGCTTCTCGCCTCTGGCGAAGGCCCCACTGACCGCGCTGGAACAACCGCTCTCGCCGCTTTCGAACATTCTTGATCTGCTCACCACACTCCAGGGGGCGGAAGCCGATCTTCTCTCCCGCCATCCGGCCATCGAAACGGTTCCGTACAACGGTCTGGCGGAGCGGCTCGGGGAACGTCTCTATCTCAACAGCGAAGGGGCCTGCCGCCAGCAACGTCTGAGCACGGCAAGCCTCTATCTCTATGCCAGGGCTGAAGAAACCGGTCGCAAACCTCGCAGCAGCGGTGCCGTGCGTCTCGCCTACGGAGCGCGTGGGCTCGATCTCGAAGGTTGTGTTCAGGAGGCGGCGGATCGCACCATCGCTCACCTCAATTACGCTCCGATCGAGACCGGACGGTATACCTGCGTCTTCACTCCGGAGGCTTTTCTGGATCTGATCGGTGCCTTCAGCAGCCTGTTCAACGCCAGAGCCGTCCTTGATGGCGTCAGTCTCAGTCGCAGGGAGTCGCTCGGTGAACGGCTGGCGGTGCCGTTCCTGTCGATTCACGACAACGGTCTGCATCCTGGCAACATCGGTGCCTCCAGCTTTGATGGCGAGGGCACACCGACACGGCGTCTGCCTCTGCTGGACGGTGGACGTCTTGTGAATTTCATCCATTCGGAGGCCACCGCCCGAGCCTTCGGCGTGGCCCCGACAGGACACGCCGGCCTCGGAGCCAAGGTCTCCGTCTCTCCGGACTGGCTGGAGATCGGCTCCACTCCGGGGCTCCCCGCCGGCTTGCAGGGTCTGGATCGTCATGCCACCAGCCCCGTCGGGGTCCTGGACACCCAGGGCCTGGTGGTGATCGAATCGCTCTCGGCCCTGCATGCGGGCGTGAAGGCCAGCCAGGGCTCTTTCTCGCTGCCTTTTGATGGTTGGCTGGTGCAGGGAGGTGAGTTCCGTTCGATCGAAGCCGCCACCGTCGCTGGCGATATCCGCCAGGTGCTCCAGGCGATCATCGGTTTTGAAGGTGAGCCCGAGATCACCCCGGAGGGGGTCTGCCCCCATGTCTGGGTCGACGGCCTCTCGATCACCGGGGAAGCCTGAGGCTCCAGTCCCGCCATCCCTGCTTCAGGCCTTCTGCCTGCGCATCATCAGCCCCTGTTTCCGATGAAACTCGTGTTCTGGGGGACCCCCGCCTATGCGGTGCCCAGCCTCAATGCCCTTGTCGATGCCGGCCATCAGGTGCTGGCGGTTGTCAGTCAGCCCGACCGTCGCCGCGGCCGGGGCCGCAGTCTTCAGCCCTCGCCCGTCAAACAGCGGGCCCTGGACCTCGGACTGCCGGTGTTCACCCCGGAGCGGATTCGCCACGACATCGAGACCCAGCAGGCGCTGGACGCCCTGGGGGCCGATCTGTATGTCGTTGTGGCCTTCGGGCAGATCCTGCCGGCCGAGGTCCTGGCCCAGCCGCCCCTCGGTTGCTGGAATGGCCATGGGTCGCTGCTGCCACGCTGGCGTGGTGCCGCACCGATTCAGTGGAGTCTGATCGAAGGGGATCCGGAGACCGGGGTCGGCATCATGGCCATGGAGATCGGGCTCGATACCGGACCGGTGCTGCTGGAGGACCGCGTTCCGATCGCTCTGCTGGAGAACGCGCATGGGCTGTCGGCGCGCCTGAGTGCCCTGACGGCCGCGTTGCTGGTGGAGGCCCTGCCGAGGATCGCCGCCGCCGGAGCTGGGACTGAGGCCGAACGCTGGCTACGGCTGGGGGTGCGCCATCAATCGCCTGAGGGTCTCACCTACGCCCGCCTGATCACGAAGGAGGATCTGTTGCTCGACTGGGGTCTGTCCTGCCTGGCGCTGCATCGCCGTGTCATGGGTCTGCATCCGAACGCCTTCACCCACTGGCGTGGCCGTCGTCTCAAGGTGCTGGCCACAGAGCCTCTCGTGCGGCGACTCCGGGATGATCTCAGTCCTGAGGTGGCGCCTCTGGCCGATCGCTGGGGGCTCACCGGCGATGGTTGTTCGGACGCCTCTCCTGCGCCCCCTGGTCAGGTGCTGGCACTGGCGCCCGGTCTTGGGGTGCTGGTGGCGACTAGCGGTTGTCCGTTGCTGATCCGCGCCGGCCAGCTTGAGGGCAAGGCTCCGGCCACAGGCCAGGCCCTTCTGCAGCAGCTTGATGCGGCGCCGGGGGAGGCCTTCAGCTCCCTGGCGGGGGATCAGCCCGCCTGAGCCAGGGCTGCTTCGATCATCGCGGCCGTGACGGGGATGGTCTCCAGTTCATCGGCATTGTCGAGATAGGCCTCAAAGGATCGGTAGCGCTTCACGCACGGAGGCTGGGCGACCCGACGCACGGCTTCATCCCAGCTCAGATCATCGTCCTGAACCAGGGCATAGCTGAGGAGCGCTTCATCGACATCGCCGCCATCGCCGATGCCTTCTCCATCCCAGAGGGCCTCGTAGAAAGGATCCTGGCTCATGGGTTCAACCGGCGACGACGCACTCCCTGGGAGAGTGACGCTCGGCTGCCGTTGCTGCCGGTTCCGGAGCGGCCACTGCTCTCTGTCCGTGGTCCACGGCTGGGATTGGCTGGTCGGTTGCGGCGTCCATCACCTCCCTGGCGGGGAGGGCGGCTTCTGCCGCCGCTCAGATCCAGAGGTGGCGCTGAAAGCACCGTGGGTTCGAAGCCAGGGACCACCTCCCGAGGCAGCGGATGGCCGATCAGGCGTTCAATCGCCCGCAGCAGTTCGTGCTCCTCAGCGGCCACCAGTGACACCGCATGGCCGGCATGGCCGGCACGGCCGGTGCGGCCGATGCGATGCACGTAATCCTCGGCCACGTTCGGAAGATCGAGATTGACGACATGGGGCAGCTGGTGGATATCGATTCCTCTGGCGGCGATATCGGTGGCGACCAGCACCTTCACCTCTCCGCTTTTGAAGCCAGCCAGAGCCCTGGTGCGGGCTCCCTGGCTCTTGTTGCCGTGAATGGCTGCTGCGCCGAGGCCTTCCTTTTCCAGCCGTTCCGCCAGGCGGTTGGCTCCATGTTTCGTGCGGGAGAAGACCAGCACCTGCTGCCAGTCGTTGCTGCGGATCAGGTGGCTGAGCAGATCCCCTTTGCTGCTCATGTCGCAGGGATGCATCAGGTGCTCCACCGTCGGAGCGGTCTGATTTTCCGGTGAGGCCTGCAGTTGCACCGGGTTCTGCAGCAGGCTGGCCGTCAGTCGTCGGATGTCTGCCGAAAAGGTGGCCGAAAAGAGCAGGGTCTGACGCTTCTCCGGCAGCAGGGCCAGGATCTTGCGGATGTCACGGATGAAGCCCATGTCGAGCATCCGATCCGCTTCATCCAGCACCAGGATTTCCACCCGATTCAGGCGGATCGCCCGTTGCTGATGGAGATCCATCAACCGACCGGGAGTGGCGACGAGCACATCGGCCCCCCCCCGCAGGCGCATCATCTGCGGATTGATCTTCACACCGCCGAACACCACGTCCGAGCGCAGGTCGAGATAGCGGCTGTAGGCACGCACGCTGTCTCCCACCTGGGCTGCCAGTTCCCGGGTCGGTGTCAGCACCAGGCTGCGGACGATGTTGTTGCGAGCCCTGGGACCATGACGCAGCCGCTCCAGCATCGGCAGGGTGAAGCCAGCGGTCTTGCCGGTGCCCGTCTGAGCGGCCGCCATCACATCGCGGCCGCTCAGGACAGCCGGAATGCACTGGCTCTGGATCGGTGAAGGCCGCTCGTAACCCTGTTCAGCGATCGCTCGCAGCAGCGGTTCCCCCAGACCGAGCCCGTCAAAAGCCCCGGCAGCCCCTGGATCCTCAGGCAGATCAGCGTCCGATCCAGGCAATCGGATCACGGCTGCGGTGCCCGATGACGTGCTGGCGGAGGGGACGGCGCTCCGCACTCTGGTGCTGCGGACGGGCGTGCTGCGGGGGGAGGAGCGCTGCAGGAGGGGTATCCAGAAGGTGAAATCACCCTACGGGGTGATCGGCTCGTGATGGCTGCAGCGTTCACAGGGTCCTTCCGGCAACACGGCGCAACGCAACAGCGGCGAGCGTGCATTGAAGCGACAGCCTGGATCGCCGATCACCCAGCGACCGTTCCACCAGTGCGCATCGATCGGTTGCGTTTCCGCCTTGACCAGCAGGGAAACGGTGGTCAGTTCGTAGCGACCGTTGCGCAGCTGGTAGCGGTGGCTGCGTTGCATCACCAGAAAGCTGCCGGCTTCAATGACGAACCAGCGTCCAGGGTGGGGCACCTCCGCGAGGCTGTCGATCGGCAGCCGGTGGAGCAGCTGCTCACTGCCGACCTGGCGAAGTTCCACCACCTGCATGGATCCGATCAGCCCGTGGGTTCATCCTGAGGGTCAGGCGCATCCGCTGCCTCCTCACGGCTGGAGAAGCCCCAGAGGAAGAGCAGGGCCACCAGTGAGAGGAGCACCCAGTCGGGCAGCTCAACGGATGGCACCAGCACCCGAAGCAGCAGCCTGAGGCCCACCAGGCCCACCGCCAGGTAGCCGGCGGTTTCCAGATGCCGATAGATCCCCAGCCAGCGGATGAACAATTCGGCGGTCAACCTGAGGGCGATCACACCGATCAGACCACCGGCCATCACCAGAAGCAGCCGATCACTGACGGCCACCGCCGCCGCGACGCTGTCGAGGGAGAAGGCCAGATCGGTGAACGCGAGGGTGAGCACCACCGAGGCCAGCGGCCTGACGGCGGCTGGCACCACCTCGCCCGTGTCCGCATCGTCGTCGGGGCGATCACCACCGAACAGATGGTTGCCGCAGAGCCAGAGCAGATAGGCCGAGGCCGCCAGCTGCAAGGGCCAGAGATTGAGCACCCACTGGGCCAGGGCAATCAGGCCCAGCCTCAGGACCAGGGCCAGGGCCAGGCCGATGTTCAGAGCCTGTCGCTGGCGGACGGGATCCTCCAGGCGGCGCGAGATCGCAGCCAGGGCGATGGCGTTATCCGCCGAGAGAACGGCCTCGAGCCCCACCAGAAGTGGGAGCAGAAGCAGAACATCGCCCCACTGATCGGCAGCCTGAAGCAGGGGAGAGAGAGAATCGATCGATTCCGCTTCCACGATGCTGCAGCGGAACTGAGAACGATCACTGTAGGGAGTGACTTCACCGGTTGCTTTCGATGCGGCTACAGGTCCAGCTGGTGCATGCCGGGTCCGGCGTCAGGGTGGTCCTGGTGAGTGCCTGGAGCGGTGGCGAGTGCCTGGGCAGCGCTCTCGGTGAAGCCGCCGAGGCAGAGGAAGCCGAACGCCGGGCCGAGCAGCGTCTGCGCCAGCGGCTCGCCGCCGCCTCGCCACTGTCCGTGGAAGATGCTCCCGACAGCTCTGCCGGCTCCTCAGGTCAGGCGGCCCTGATCCGGCATCGACCTCCGTTCGACCGGGATCCGGCCACCGGCCCGGGGCGGGCTTCCCCCCAGGCGCTGCCCCTCTCGCCACCCTTGCCGGCCCCGGCCGATGAAGCTTCTCCGCAACCGTTGGGCTCCCGTTCACCGGCGTCATCAGGGCCGGATGTTCCCATGGCGGCGCCGCAGTCCCCGCTGCCGTCAGCTCCCGACCAGTCATCGGCCACCGGTGAGCGTTCCTCCGACCCATCCGTCCTCCCGGCGACCGCAGCAACCCTGCGTCCCGAAGCCAGCGGGGAACCGGCCCCCGATCCGGAGGACTGGAGCGATGATCTGGCCCGCATCGATCTCCAGGTGCAACGCCTGGGCTGGGATCGGCAACAGGAAGCGCTGTATCTGGAGCGTGCCTTCGGTCATCCCAGTCGCAGTCGACTCACCCGGTACGGCGATCTGATGGCCTATCTGCAGGCCCTCTCAGCCCTTGAGGCCGGGGCTGATCCGACCCGGGTGGCTCTGCCCCTGCATCGCCGCGATCTGCTGGAGCAGTGCGATGAGCTGCTCGGTCGTCTCGGCTGGGATCCCGACCAGGGTCGGTTGTTCCTGGAACTGAATTTCCAATGCTCCAGCCGTCAGCACCTCAGCGATCAGCAGTTGCTGCAGTTCAACATGCTGCTGGAGGAGCAATGGATCGGGCAGTCGGGCCCGGCAACGCCTTAGCGCAGCCTCCAGGGACTCCCCCCAGTTGCGAAGATCGAACCTGCGTGTTCAACGGTTTCGATGCCCCTCACCGCATTGGTGCGCCAGCTCCAGCAGGTGCCCCTCACGGGCGAGGTGCTCGAGCGAAGCAGGCGTCCCGATCGTCTGCGCATCGCGGGCGGTGGCCGACCGGCCCGGGCGCTGATCGCCAGTGCCCTGGCTCGCCTTGCCGGCCATTCCCTGCTGGTGCTGGTTCCCACCCTCGAGGAGGCGGGCCGCTGGGCAGCGCTGCTGGAACTGATGGGCTGGAGCAGCAGCCAGCTTTATCCGACCAGTGAAGGCTCCCCCTATGAAGCCTTTGATCCGACCACCGAGATCACCTGGGGTCAGTTGCAGGTGCTCAGTGAACTGGTGGAGCGTCAGGCGACGGCCTCCGAGGAGAGCCGCCACCATCGCCCCCTGGCGGTTGTGGCCACCGAGAGGGCCCTGCAACCGCATCTGCCACCGCCTTCGGTGCTCGCCGCCCAGTGTCTGACTCTGCGGCGGGGTGATGCGGTCGATCTGGAGCAGCTCGCCGCCACCCTCAGTCGCCTTGGTTATGAACGCGTACCGACGATCGAGCAGGAGGGGACCTGGAGTCGCCGCGGCGACATTGTCGACCTGTTCCCGGTCAGCGCCGAACTGCCGGTACGGCTGGAATTCTTCGGAGATGATCTCGAGAAGCTCAGGGAATTCGATCCGGCCACCCAGCGCTCCCTCGATGCGATCGAGCTGGTACGCCTGACACCCACGGGGTACGGCCCCCTGGTGGCCGAAGCCCTGCGTCAGACGGTGCCGGATGGGCTCGAGGCCCTGCTCGAACCGGCGCAGCTGGATCAGTTGCTGGAGGGGGGGACGCCGGAGGGCATGCGTCGTCTGATGGGTCTGGCCTGGGGACAGCCGGCTTCCCTGCTGGATTACATCGAGCCCGGCACGATGATCGCCGTCGATGGCCGCCGCCACTGCCAGGCCCATGGTCAGCAATGGTTTGACCATGCCGCCAGCCATCACAGCGAGACCCTGACCGATCGTCTGGAGCCTCTGCTGCATCGACCGCCCCTCGAGGCCCTGGCGGAAATCGCAGCTTTTGCCGGTTTCGATCTGGAGGAACTGCAGGAGAGCGATGCCCATCCCAACAGCTTTGATCTGGCCAGCCGTCCAGTGCCGGCCTACCCGAATCAGTTCGGAAGGCTGGCGGGTCTGATCAAGGAGCAACAGAAGGAGCGCGCCAGGCTCTGGCTTCTTTCCGCCCAGCCTTCCCGCGCCGTGGCCCTGCTTGAGGAGCACGACTGCATCACCCGCTTCGTGCCCAATCCGCAGGACATGCCGGCGATCGATCGACTGATCGAGCAGAACACTCCGGTGGCGCTCAAGATCCGCGGGACGGCTGAGCTGGAGGGTCTGCAGTTACCGGCCTGGAAGGTTGTCCTGATCACCGACCGGGAGTTCTTCGGGCAGCACAGCCTGGCGTCATCGGGTTATGTCCGTCGTCGTCGTCGGGCGGCCAGCCGCACGGTCGATCCCAACAAGATGCGACCGGGTGATTTCGTGGTTCATCGCAATCACGGCATCGGTCAGTTCCTGCGGATCGAGAAGCTGGCGATCAGCGGTGAATCCCGCGATTACCTGGTGGTGCAGTACGCCGATGGTCTGCTGCGGGTGGCCGCTGACCAGCTCGGCAGTCTCGGTCGCTATCGCGCCACCGGTGAGACGGCTCCCGATCTGAACCGCATGGGCGGCACCGCCTGGACCAAGGCCAAGGAGCGGGCCCGCAAGGCCGTGCGCAAGGTGGCGGTCGATCTGGTGAAGCTCTACGCCGAGCGCCATCAGGCCCCCGGGTTCGCCTTTCCGGGGGATGGGCCCTGGCAGAACGAGCTCGAGGATTCCTTCCCCTATGAACCCACCCCGGATCAGGTGAAGGCGATCGCGGAGGTGAAGCGCGACATGGAACGCGCCCAGCCGATGGACCGGCTGGTCTGCGGTGATGTGGGCTTCGGCAAGACGGAGGTGGCGATCCGGGCGATCTTCAAGGCGATCACCGCCGGTAAGCAATGCGCTCTGCTGGCCCCGACCACGGTGCTGGCCCAGCAGCACTGGCGCACGCTCAGCGAACGCTTCGCCCCGTACCCCCTGAAGGTGGCCCTGCTGAACCGTTTTCGTACGGCCACAGAGCGCAAGGCGATCCTTGAGGATCTCGCCGCCGGGGTGGTGGATGTGGTGGTCGGCACCCATCAATTGCTTGGCAAGGGCACCACGTTCCGCGATCTTGGATTGCTGGTGGTGGATGAGGAGCAGCGTTTCGGTGTCAATCAGAAGGAAAAGATCAAAGCCCTGCGCCGTGATGTCGATGTTCTGACCCTTTCGGCCACGCCGATCCCGCGCACGCTTTACATGAGCCTTTCAGGGGTGCGTGAAATGAGTCTGATCACCACGCCGCCGCCCCTGCGGCGACCGATCAAGACCCATCTGGCGGCGCGGGATGAGGAGGCGGTCCGGAGCGCCATCCGTCAGGAACTGGATCGGGGCGGGCAGGTGTTCTATGTGGTGCCACGGGTCGAGGGCATTGAAGAGGTGGCCACGGAACTCAGGACGATGATTCCAGGCCTGCGTTTGCTGGTGGCCCATGGCCAGATGCCGGAAGGGGAACTGGAAAGCGCCATGGTGGCGTTCAATGCCGGTGAAGCCGACGTCATGCTCTGCACCACGATTGTGGAGAGCGGCCTTGATATCCCTCGCGTCAACACGATTTTAATCGAAGATTCCCAGAAGTTCGGCCTGGCACAGCTGTATCAGTTGCGCGGACGGGTCGGCCGCAGCGGTATCCAGGCCCATGCCTGGTTGTTCTATCCAGGCGCTGCTTCTCTTTCGGAAGCTGCCCGCCAGCGATTGCGGGCGATTCAGGAATTCGCCCAGCTCGGCAGTGGCTATCAGCTGGCCATGCGGGACATGGAGATCCGGGGGGTGGGGAACCTGCTCGGTGTGGAGCAGAGCGGCCAGATGGAGGCCATCGGCTTCGATCTCTACATGGAGATGCTTCAGGAATGTCTGGCGGAGATCCAGGGTCAGGAGATTCCGGCTGTGGAGGACACCCAGATCGATCTGCCGCTGACCGCTTTCATTCCCGCCGTCTGGATCAGTGAGGCTGACGAGAAGATGGCGGCCTATCGGGCAGCCGCCGACTGCCCCAGCCGCGAGGCCCTCGTGGAGTTGGCGGCGGCCTGGATCGACCGTTATGGCGCTCTGCCCGCGCCGGTGCAGTCGCTGCTGCTGTTGATGGAACTGAAGCTGATCGCCCGTCGCTGCGGCTTCTCGCGCATCCGCCCGGAGAAACCGAACATTGTTCTGGAGACGCCGATGGAAGAACCTGCCTTCCGCCGATTGCGTCAGGGCCTGCCTCAGCATCTGCATGGGCGTCTTGTGTACCAGGCCGGTGGCGGCACCACCGCCAGGGTGCTGGCGCGCGGCCTGGCGGTGCTGCCGATCGAGAAGCAGATTGAGCAGCTGATGGAGTGGCTGACCACCATGGCGGCCCAGTTGCCTCAGGTTGATGGCACCCTTGCGGTCTCGGAATCTCCATCGCCTGCCGCGGGCGTCGTCACGACGTCTCCGGCGGTGTCTCCGGCCCCCGTAGGGTGATGGCGACAAGGACTTCACCGATGGCGACCACGGACCGGCCCACTGTCCCAAGGGCTCTGGCCGGTCGCTCCCGTCGCTTCTGGTTGCTCGGGGCCGTGGCTCTGCTTTCGAGTGGCGGCCTCACCGCCTGGATGATCGACCACTGGGGGATCGAGGAGACGGATGACGCCCAGCTTCAGGCTCCGATCACCCTGATTGCCAGCCGTGTTCCCGGCACGATCGCCTCGGTGGCGGTTCAGGACAACCAGCCGGTCGCTGCCGGCCAGGTGCTGGTGCAGCTCGATTCCCGCGATGCCCAGGCCCGGCTGCAACGCACGAAGGCTGATCTTCTGGATGCCGAGCGCCAGGCCCAGGCCCTGGGTCGCCAGACGGGCTCCAGCCAGCTCGAGGCAAGATCCAGTCGCAGCCTCGCCGAAGCGGATGAGCTCTCTGCCCAGGCGGAATTCAATCGCACCCGAGCGGAATTGCAGCGACTGGAGTTTCTGCAGGCACAGGGTGGAGCCTCACGGCAGGATGTGGACCGGGCCCGGGCCGCCTTCCAGCAGGCTCAGGGGCAGCAACGACGTTCGCGTGCCAGCCGTGAACGCGCCCTGGCCAGTCTTCAGGAGGTGGCGGTGGATCGCCAGAAGGCCGCCGGAGCCGCCGCCCGGGTGCTGCAGGCCCGGGCTTCGCTGGCGGAGGCCCGGCTGGGCCTCTCCTACGACCGCATCACCGCGCCGACGCCCGGAATGATCGGGGCGCGCCCGGCGGAACCACGCCGCCAGGTGCTTCCTGGTCAGCCGCTGATGACCCTGATCGGGATGCATCCCTGGGTGGAGGCCCATTTCAAGGAGACCCAGCTCCGGGCGCTCCATCCCGGTCAGCAGGCGGAGGTGCGCCTGGATGCCTTCCCGGATCAGGTGTTCCGTGGGCGGGTGATCAGCCTGGCGCCGGCTTCCGGCGCCCGCTTTGCCCTTCTTCCTCCCGATAACGCCACCGGAAACTTCACCAAGGTCGTGCAACGGGTCACGGCCAGGATTGAACTGACCGATGGTCGTGGTGAACCGACCATTCCCGCTGCCCTGATCGGTCGACTGGTGCCGGGACTGTCGGCCACCGTTCGTGTGCATCGCTGATGGGGAATCCCGTCGCCTCCCCTGCGGCCAGTCCTGACGCCCCCGTCACCCGTGAGGGTCTGCCGGAGGAGGCCCAGGGCCTGAGCCTGCGCCAGTGGGCCGTGATCCTCACCGCCTCGATCGGGGCGATGCTTGAGGTGATCGACACCAGCATCACCAACGTCGCCCTGATCCACCTCCAGGCCAACCTCGGTGCCACCCTGGCGGAGGTGGGCTGGGTGGTCACCGGCTATGCCATGGCCAGCGTGATCATGATTCCGCTCAGTGGCTGGTTGAGCGAGGCGATCGGGCACCGCACCTATTTCATCTTCTGCCTGATCGGCTTCACAGCGTCATCGGTGCTCTGTGGCCTGGCTCCGAATCTGCTGACTCTGGTGCTGGCCCGGATTCTCCAGGGCCTGCTGGGCGGAGGTCTGCTGCCCAAGGCCCAGGCGATCATGTTCGAATCGGTGCCGAAGACGTTTCAGGGCCTGGCTCAGGGGGTGTTCGGCATCGTCGTTCTGGCCGGTCCGACCCTGGGACCGACCCTTGGCGGTCTGCTCACCGACAGCCTCGGCTGGCGCTGGATCTTTTTCATCAACGTGCCGTTCGGTGTGCTCACCGTGCTGATGGCTCTGACGTGGATGGATCCCGATCGCCGCGAACGCAGCCTTTCATCGATCCGCAGACGCGTCGATTGGATCGGCATCACTCTTCTGGCCCTCGGTCTCGGCGGGCTGCAGCTGGTGCTCGAGCAGGGCCATCAATACGACTGGTGGGCTGATGCCGGAATTCGTCAGCTGACGGTGATGGTTGTCGTCGTGCTGCCTGTGTTCGTGCTCTGGGAGTTGCGTCGACCGGATCCGGCCGTCGATCTCCGGGTGCTGCGTCACCGCTCCCTGGCGGCCGGAAGCCTGTTCTCCCTGGTGCTCGGCATGGGTCTGTACGGCACGGTCTTCGTGGTGCCGATCTTCGCCCAGTCGGTTCTGGGGTACACGGCCACCCAGACCGGTCTGCTGATGCTGCCGGGGGCCCTGGCCTCCGCCGCGACGATGGCGGTGCTCGGCAAGATGTCATCCCGCTTTGATCCGCGCCTGTTGATCACCCTCGGAGCGCTGCTGATGGTGGCCACGATGGCCTCACTGGCGACGATCGGTCCGGACACCGGAGAGTCCTCGCTGTTCTGGCCGCTGATCTTCCGGGGCGTGACCACCGTGATGATGTTTCTGCCCCTGAGTCTGGCCACCCTGGGTCCCCTGCCTCGGGAGGCCGTCGGAGCCGGCAGCGGCTTCTACAACCTCACCCGCCAGCTGGGAGGAACCTTCGGCATCGCTGTTCTCACGGTGGTGCTGGACCACCAGCGTGCGGTGCATCGGGCCACGCTGGTGGAGCATCTCTCCAGCACCGACCCCCTCGTGCAGCAGCGACTGCTCGGCATGCAGGCCTGGCTCAGTCAACGTGAGGGGGTTGGCCAGGTGACCGATCAGGCTCTGGCGCTCCTGAGCCACCAGGTGGACCGCCAGGCGGCGTTGCTGGCCTTCAGTGATGTCTTCAAGGTGGTGGGTCTTGTGTTTCTGCTGGCGATTCCGCTGGTCGTTCTGCTCGGACGCCCGGCGGCTGTGGAGCCATCACCGTAATCTGAAACTGATTTGTCACGGATCGAGAGCGTTCCTTCATGACCATCCGCATCGGCATCAACGGCTTCGGTCGCATCGGCCGTCTGGCCTTCCGTCGTGCCGTCACCCTGGCTGATGTCGAGGTCGTGGGCATCAACGACCTGATCGATGTGGAGTACCTCGCTTACATGCTCCGTTACGACTCCACCCATGGTCGCTTCCAGGGTGAGGTGGCGGTGGACAACGGCCAGCTGGTGGTCAATGGCAAGGCGATCAGGATCACCGCTGAGCGCGACCCCAACGCGTTGAAGTGGGGGGAGATCGGCGCGGACTACGTGCTTGAGAGCACCGGTTTCTTCCTCACCGATGAGGTCGCTCGTGCCCACATCAATGCCGGTGCCCGGCGTGTGGTGATGAGCGCTCCCTCCAAGGACGCCACCCCGATCTTCGTGATGGGGGTCAATCACACCACCTATGCGGGCCAGGACATCGTGTCCAATGCCAGTTGCACCACCAACTGTCTGGCGCCGATGGCCAAGGTGATTCACGACAACTTCGGCATCGTCAACGGCCTGATGACGACCGTGCATGCCACCACCGCCACCCAGAAAACGGTGGATGGGCCTTCGGTGAAGGACTGGCGCGGTGGCCGCGGAGCGGCCCAGAACATCATTCCCAGTTCCACCGGTGCCGCCAAGGCCGTGGGCCGAGTGATCCCCGAGCTCAACGGCAAGCTCACGGGCATGGCCTTCCGCGTCCCCACCCCGGATGTCTCGGTGGTCGATCTCACAGTCAACCTGGCCCGCCCGGCCAGCTACGACCAGATCAAGGCGGCGATGAAGGCAGCATCCGAGGGGCCGATGGCCGGCATCCTCGGCTACACCGAAGATGAGGTGGTGAGCACTGATTTCCTCGGTGAGAGCTGCACGTCGGTGTTCGATGCCAATGCCGGTATCGCTCTCACCGACACCTTTGTGAAGCTGGTCGCCTGGTACGACAACGAGTGGGGCTACAGCTGCAAGTGCATCGATCTGATGCGCCATATGGCCACGGTGTGAGTCGCCGGTTGGGTGAGTCACTGGTTGTCTGAGCTGCCGGTTGGGTGAGTCGCTGAAGATCGGCCCTGTCCGATCAGGGTCCCGAGGCATCTCCTCTGTCGCTGGCTCTGCAAAAGCGGAGTCAGTAGCCCAGTCAGCAGCCCAGTCAGCCAGCGACCTCAATCCAGCGCCGGCCCCTGACGCTCATCCTGTCCCTGGCGCTGGCAGGAGAGCAGAAAGGCACTCACCTGCTCCGGCCAGCGCACCACCACGAGCAGCTCCCGGGGGCGGCGGGCCGATCCCCGTTGGCAGAGGCCTGCAAATTGCGCCAGATCGTCGTGGCAGACCATCGCTTCGCTCTGCTGGGCCCGCTCCCAGGCCACGGCAAAGTCGTCACCACCTTCTCTCCGACAGCGGGTCCAGGCCTCCTCCACTCCCATGCCGGCCTTTCGCAGACGGATGAAGTCATCCAGAGCCGGGGGCAGGTGCTCCAGCCACTGGCCCAGCTGGCCGATCGGCAGGATCCGGCCCACCCCACCCGCGCGCTGATCCAGGAGCACCATCGGCGTCGCCAGGCTCCAGCTGTCGCAGGCCTCAAGGGCAGCGGCGGCCTCGGTGAGCAGGGTGGCGTGCTGTTCGATCAGCAGGGTGTCGCGGCGGCTGTTTCGCCGTTGTTCCGGGGTGCTGCCCCCGGGACTCTCCTCCACCATCGCCCTGGGGCCCGCCGTTGATCGCACCATCCTGCCCGTCGTGACGGCATCCTTTCTGCCAGGCTGATCGACTAGATCTGACTCTGTGGATGCCGCGACCCGATGGCTTCAGCCTGCGTGAGCTCGAGCGGCGGGCGCGCCGGTCGGGCACTGGACTGGCGGATCCGGATCCGGCATCGGGAGGGCTGAGGGCCGTTCATCCGCTGACAGGCACCTGGATCCTGGAACAGCTCTGGAGCGCCAGGGGCGACCAGTCGAATCCGTTCACGGCAGCCATCCTCCGGTCCTTGGGCGCCACCCTGCAGGTGGGTGATCGTGCGGCCGATGGCAGCTTCCCGTTGCGGAATCGTGTCTGTCTCGGACAGCTGGCCCTGGCGTTTGATGGCCGCGCTGTTCTGAGCGGCAGACGTCCCCTGCTGCTGTTCGCTTTTGAGCGCCTGACGCTGAGCTTCGGGCTCCATCCGTTGTGGCAGCATTCCCTGACGGCAGGGCCGGTGCCGCTGACGCTGCAGGGAGCCAGGCGGCAGCCGTTCTTTGCCCTGATCGCCTGTGATCGCGATCAGGGTTGGATGGCGGCCCGGGGACGGGGCGGTGGGCTGGCCCTCTGGGGACTGCAACCGCAGGGAACGCCGTGAGAGCCATCGACGGGCGGATCTCCTCCAGGCCGTCCTCTGTCAGGGATCGGATTCTTTCTTCGAATGAGATTCGGCAGTTTCAGGGATTCTGTAAGAAGCCCTGGGCGTTGAGCCACAGGGCCAGACCCAGCACCGGCACGAGCATCGCTCCAAAGATCTGAAGACGGATCCGGAGGGACTCAGGGATCGGGGCCATGGCGACGGCGCATCAACACCGCCGACTCTGCCGTGTCACCGGTCCCGGTGCGGGTGTCGCCGGTTTGCCGGCGGGGTTGGAGGACGGGGGCACGCAACCCCCGCCCTGCTGCCGCTAGAACGCCCTGTGCCCAAGGCCCTCCTCCCTTGCCTGCCCCCACCCGCTGGACTGCTGAGGACATTCCCGATCAGAACGGAAAAGTGGTGCTGATCACCGGCGCCAACAGCGGCCTCGGCCTGGAAACAGCCCGCGCCCTGCTCTCCCGGGGTGCAACCGTGATCCTTGGCTGTCGATCCAGGGCCAGGGCGGAGGCGGCACGTCAGGAGCTGCTCAGCAGCGGAGCGGCGATTGATCGCCTGGATCTTGACCTGGCGTCTCTGTCGAGTGTGGCGGCAGCGGCGGAATGGATGGCCCGTCACTACGGCCGCCTGGATCTACTGATCAACAATGCCGGCGTGATGGCCCCGCCGCGAACCCTCACGCGTGATGGTTTTGAGCTGCAGTTCGGGATCAACCATCTCGGCCATCATCTGCTCACCTCTCGGCTGTTACCGCTGATGCAGGGACAGCAGGATCCGCGGATCGTGATGGTCACTTCCGGGGCTCAGTATTTCGGCCGCATCGCTTTCGATGATCTTCAGGGTGAGCGGCGCTACGACCGTTGGCGGGCCTATGGACAGAGCAAATTGGCCAACGTGATGCTGGCTCTGGAGTGGCAGGAGCGGTTGGAAGCCGTCGCCAGCACGGTTCGGGCGATGGCCGCCCACCCTGGCGTGGCCCGCACCAATCTGCAACCCACCTCCATCGCCCTGAATGGCTCCCGTCTGGAGCCGCTGGTCTATCGCCTGCTGGATCCCCTGTTCCAGTCCGCGGCGATGGGGGCTCTGCCCCAGCTTTATGCGGCCACCTCTCCGGAGGCTTCAGGGGGAGGTCATTACGGACCGAGCCAGTTCGGTGGATTGAAGGGTTGGCCTGTGCCGGCTCCCGTGGCACCTGCGGCCAGAGATCGTCAGAGTCGACAGCGCCTCTGGCAGGTCAGTGCCGAGCTCTGTGCAGCGGCCGGTCACCCCTTGGATCCGGAGCCGGCCTAAGTGTGTAGTCCCACCAGGTTGTTCATCTGACAAGGGGGTGTGAGGTTGCCAGGGTCGGGGTGTCACCGCCCAGCCCAGAACCTCACACCCCATGCATAGCCACCCCAATGCCCGGCTGACGCTGATCAGTCGGG
>JBJTBH010000078.1:0-8260 GCA_046091285.1 Cyanobacteriota bacterium
GCGCCGTAGAGCCGCTGGAACTCAGGCAGGGAGAGGCCTTTCTGGAACTGGATCGCACTGCGGGCCATGTCCGTACTGGTAGCTATGTACCACTCTAAGGCCCCAGGGCGGCCACCGCGGAGTGAGCTGGGTAATCAAGACAACCGAAGGGCATCGTCACGATTGAGGCAGGAGTTGTCTGCTGCTCAAGGCAGGGCGCACTCCGGATCACGGAAGACGTCAAGCGCCTCGAGCACACCACGGAGGGCGCCGGTACGCGGCAGGGACCGGATCGGAAGCCGCGTCACCATCGCACCGGACTCGCCAGAGCAGAGCACCAGCCTGGCGGATCGACGCCGGAGCCGCGACCGCCCAGGGAACGTCCCCCCCTGCGTCTGCCCTGGGCAGCTCCCGACGTTGACGACACAATGGGACCCTGCGCCACCGGCACGCTCCGGCCTCCCCAATGAAGAGCCGTCAATGGATTGCCCTGGGGCTTCTGGCCTTTGTCCCCCTGGCGGCAGCCGCCGAACACCTGGGCTGGGGCCAGAATTCTGTCTTCTTTTTCTCCGCCGTGGCGATCGTGCCACTGGCGGTCTGGCTCAGCACAGCCACCGAGGAACTCTCGATCGCCCTCGGTCCGGCGGTCGGCTCGCTGCTGAACGCCCTGTTCGGGAATGCCACCGAACTGATCATTGCTCTGGCGGCCCTGCGGGCCGGCCTTGGTGAAATCGTCAAGGCCAGCATCACCGGCACCGTGATGGCCAACCTGCTGCTGGCCCTCGGTCTTTCGATGCTGATCGGTGGCCTGGGCCGGCGTGAGCAGGTCTTCCAGCCGGTGGTCGCCCGGGTGAATGGTTCGGCGATGACCCTGGCGGTGCTGGCGATCCTGATCCCCAGCCTCAGCAGCCTGGCGCCGGGAGCCAGCAGTGCGGGCAACGAAGCGTTCTCGATCTTCGTCGCCTGGTTGCTGCTGCTCGTCTATGCACTCACCCTGCTCTTCTCGCTGCGCACCCACCGTAGTCTTTATGAAGTGGCTGAAGTCGAGCGGCAACCGGACGAGGCGACACCCACGCCCCACCGCCCGGCCACCCTGCCCTGGTTGCTGGTGCTGCTCGGGGCCACCGTTGGCCTGGCCTATGTCTCGGAGCTGTTCGTCGGGGTGATCGAGTCGGTCACCGCCTCCTTCGGCTTCACGCCCCTGTTCACCGGCATCGTGCTGCTGCCGCTGCTGGGTGGAGTGGCGGAATACATCACGGCGGTGAGCATGGCCCGCCGCAATCAGATGGATCTGGCGGTCTCGGTGGCGCTCGGCTCAACCTTGCTGATGGCCGTGCTGGTCGCGCCGCTGCTGGTCCTGCTGGGGCCTGTCCTCGGCCAGCCGCTCGATCTCAGCTTCAATCCCTTCGAGCTGGTGGCGATTGCCACGGCGGTCCTGGTGAGCAATCTGGTCAGCCTTGATGGACGCTCCGACTGGCTGGAGGGCGTGTTGCTGCTGACAGCCTATGTGATTCTGGCGGCAGGCTTCTACTTCCAGACCGGGCCTGTCGGATGAACGACGTCTCCCCTTCGCCGCCGGGTTCGAGCCGTGCCGGCAGCGAACCGCCACCGCCGACCGCAGTTCAGGGTGCGGCTCCGTTCCGGCCCAGCAATCCCCTGATCCGGTTGCGTCGTTCCGTGGCGCTGCGCCTTCTGCTCACCGGCCTGATCACCCTTGCCGGTCTGGTGCTGCACTGGCCGCTGGTGGCGGTGCCGGCCGCGCTGCTGCTGCTCGCCCTGTGCCTCGCCCAGTTACTGCCCGATCTGTGGCGGCTTGTGGCCGACCGGATCGATGAAGCCCCCACCGCCCGTCTGCTGGCGGTCCTCGGCCTGGTGGTCGCGCTGCTGGCGGTGCCGCTGGCCCTCGGCTGGCTCGATGGCTATCTCAATTACTACCGCAACCACGACTGGGAAGCGATCGGGGCGCTGGGCGAAGGGGTGATCGGTGCCTTCGGGCAGATCCTTGTGGCCCTGGTGGCGGTGGCGATCGCCTGGCGGCAGGTGCTGATCGAACAGCGGCTCACCACTCAGCAGAACCGCATCACCCAGGCCCAGACGATCGACAGCTTCATCCAGGGCATCTCCGAACTGATCGTCGATGAGGAGGGGATGCTCGAGGACTGGCCGCTGGAACGGATGCTGGCCGAAGGGCGGTTGGCGGCGGTATTCGGCAGCATCGACACCGAAGGGCGGGCCAGGGTGCTGCGCTTCCTCTCCCATGCGCGCCTGCTGACGCCGCTGCGACGCGATAACCGGCTCGGTCGCCCCATCCTTGACGGTCACGGCAACTACGAGGAAGACCGCACCGGCGGTGTGCCGGTGATTCAGTTGAACACCATCCTCAAGGGTGTGGACCTTTCCGGTACCGATCTGCGCGGCGTTGATTTCAACGGAGCCGATCTACGGAACAGCGATCTGGCGGACTGTGATCTGAGAGGGGCCAATCTGGCGGGCGCCAATCTGGCGGGCGCCAATCTTGAACAGGCCAGGCTGGAGGACACCCGCTTCTTCTACGGGCGTGCCCAGACCGCATCCCCATCCAGGCCAGACCAGCCCCTGGACCTCCAGAGCGGCCGGTGCAGCGGCGCCGTGGTCGAAAACGCCAATTTCAGTGGTGTGCAACGCCTGGATCCCGAGAGCCACCATTACCTGGCCTCCTGGAGCGGCCATCGCTCCCGTGCTTCGCTGCCCGGTGGCAGCAGGGGAATCGCCAGCCGGCTGGAGACACCCTGATCTCCGCCTGGGCAGCGCGGACACCCGCAGCACACCCCCGGCTGTCCTTCAGAGGACAGCGGCAACAGCAGGCCATCGCCGCTCCCCCCCCCTACGCCTCCATCCGCGTGCCCACCACCGATCCGATCACCGCACCGATGACGACATTCACGGCATTCGCGCAACGGGCGGACTATTCGCTGCTGGAAACCCTGCGGGTGGATCCACAGGCCACGACCGATGGCCAGGATCACCGGCCCCGCCAGGTGTTCTCCGGGCATTACGTGCCGGTGACGCCGAAGCCATTGCCAACGCCGGAGCTGGTGGCGTACAGCCGAACCCTCTTCAATGACCTGGGGTTGGGCGAGGCCCTGGTCCAGGACGAGCAGTTCCTTCGCCTGTTTTCCGGTGATCTCAGCGTGGCGCCGCCACCGATGCGCCCGTTCGGCTGGGCCACGGGGTATGCCCTTTCGATCTACGGCAGCGAATACACCCAGCAGTGTCCCTTCGGGACAGGCAATGGCTATGGCGACGGCCGGGCCATCTCCGTGTTTGAAGGGGTCTTCAACGGCAGGCGCTGGGAGATGCAGCTCAAGGGCGGTGGCCCCACGCCCTACTGCCGGGGCGCCGATGGACGGGCGGTGCTGCGCTCAAGCGTGCGCGAATTTCTGGCCCAGGAGTTCATGCATGCTCTCAACATTCCAACATCACGCTCGCTGATGCTGGTGGTCTCCCAGGAGGAGCGGGTGCGCAGGCCCTGGTATTCGCCGAACTCCCGCTCCTTCGATCCCGACATCCTGGTGGACAACCCAGCGGCGATCACCACGCGGGTGGCGCCGTCCTTTCTCCGTGTCGGTCAGCTGGAGCTGTTCGCCCGGCGCGTTCGCCACCAGGCCCATCCAGAAGCGCTCAACGAACTGCGGATGATCGTGGCGCATCTGATCGCGCGCAACTACAGCAGCGAGATTGATCCGACCCTGGACTTCAGCGAACAGGTGCTCGAGCTGGCGCGTCTGTTCCGCGGGCGCCTCACCGCCCTGGTGGCGGACTGGATGCGGGTCGGCTACTGCCAGGGCAATTTCAACAGCGACAACTGCGCCGCCGGTGGCTTCACCCTCGATTACGGGCCCTTCGGCTTCTGCGAACTGTTCGATCCCGGGTTTCAGCCCTGGACGGGTGGCGGTGAGCATTTCTGCTTCTTCAACCAACCGCAGGCCGCTGAAGCCAACTATCAGATGTTCTGGACAGCATTGCGACCGCTGCTGGCCACCAACCCGGACGCCCTGGCGCAGCTCGATCAGATCCGGGAGGGTTTCGCTGACGCGATGAACCGGGAGATGGAGGCGATGTGGACCCGCAAGCTCGGTCTGAACCGTTACAACGCTGACCTGGTGCATGAGCTGCTGCAGCTGATGCAGAAGTCTCCGGTGGATTACACGATCCTTTTCCGCCGGCTCTCTGACGATCCTGCCGATCTTTCCGCCCTGAAGGAGAGCTTCTATCTACCGACGTCCGAAGACCTCGAAGCGCAATGGAACCGCTGGCTGGCTGGCTGGCGAGGGGAGATCCGCAGCAATGGCGATCCAGCTGCAGCAGCGGCAGCGATGAAACGCGTCAACCCGGCGATCACCTGGCGTGAATGGCTGATCGCACCGGCCTATGAAGAAGCCGCCCTGGGCGACAGCCGACGCCTCCACACGCTGCAGACACTGTTCAGCCATCCCTATGACGCGCCATCCGCCGAGCTGGCGGCGACGTACGACCGCCTGAAGCCCAGGGAATTCTTCCGGGCCGGAGGCGTCTCGCACTACAGCTGTTCATCGTGAGCGGATCCGGAATCGAAGCGATGCAGATCCATGCCGACCTCAACACGCCTGCGGTGCTCAACATCCAGGCCGTGGCCTGGACCCCGTCGCCGATGGCGGGAGTGGAGCGGCGGATGCTTGAACGCCGCGGTGGCGAAGTGGCTCGGGCCACCTCGATCGTCCGTTATGCCCCCGGCAGCTGTTTTGAGCGTCACAGCCATGGGGGCGGGGAAGAGATCCTGGTGCTGGAGGGCACCTTCTCCGATGAACAGGGCGACTATCCCGCCGGCACCTACCTGCGCAACCCGAGCGGCACGAGCCATGCCCCGTTCAGCGGCGAAGGATGCACGATCCTGGTGAAGCTGCGGCAGATGCATCCGGATGATCGTCAGCCGCTGGCGATCGACACCCAGCGGAGCCACTGGCTGCCCGGACTGGTGGGTGGCTTTGAGGTGATGCCGCTGCATGCCTTCGGATCGGAGCATGTGGCGCTGGTGCGCTGGGCGCCCGGCACCGTGTTTCAACCGCACGCCCATCCCGGGGGTGAAGAGATCCTGGTGCTGGAGGGGGTCTTCCAGGACGAGCACGGCCACTATCCGGCAGGCAGCTGGCTGCGCAACGCCCCCGGCAGCGTGCATCGCCCCTGGAGTGAGATCGGCTGCACGATCTGGGTCAAGACCGGCCACCTCCCAGCCACGATCGGCCCGGCTGGCTCGCGGGGGGGCTGAGGCCGGCGTCGCTGAATGTCCCTGTCTGGGGGCATCGCTGATCGAGCGGATCAAGCCAGAGTGATCCCATCGACAACCCAGAGGTCCGCCATGACGGACTCCACCGGAGCCACGGGCACCAAGGCAGCCAGCACCGCCAGTCCTGCGGTCAGCGACTGCCTTGGTCGGACTTGCCTGAAATGGAGCGCCGACGGTGAGCTCACGGCCCTTGATCTGAGCCTGGTGATGGAGCGGCTGGCTCAGGTGGACCAAGACGTGATGGCCCTGCGCGACAACAGCCTCGATGCCATGGCCTGGGCCTCGATCCAGTGACGGCAACTCTGATGGCAAGTCACGCGGATCAGGATTGAGACGTCTTCTGAACACCATCGGAGTGGCGAAAACAAGGAAACGCTGACAGTTCGGCGAGGCAATTCCCCGGCCAACAATCAGCCCCCACCCCCGGAGTGGCCAGTCATTCAACTGTCCCCGGCGGGGGCTTATCACAAAGCTCAACGCCAAGTTCAACGGGCTATGCGCTTCCATTTTGACCCGCATCCACCGCAAATTGTCTGTTATGCGCAAGTTGTCTGTTTAGCGCAAGTTTTCGGTTGTCGCTGCCAGCTGCGCCCTCAGCGTGGCGGCTCTGCCTGTCGCCAGCCAGGCTGAGCAGCCCAGCCCGGCCCAGCTGGATCTGCTGCAGGTCAACCTGAAAGATGCCGTCAAGCCCACTTGGGGCTTCCAGGGACAACTCCAGGGCGCCGGCACCCCCAATTCGATCGGCATCGGGGCCTTCCTGCCCCTCACCTATGGCAAGAACAGCATCAGCTTCCTGGATGTTCTGGCCAACTACAACCTGGCCGACATCAGCACCAACGGCAGCCTCGGCGCCGCCAGCGTTTTCGGTGGCACCATCTCCACCAGCACCCGCCTCGGCTATCGCTGGCTGAACAGCAAGCGCAGCTGGCTCTATGGCCTCAATGCCGGCTACGACTCCCGGCCGCTCACGATCACCGCACCGGAAGGGGCCACCGGCAGCAGCACCGGCTTCTTCCAGCAGGTGGCCGTGGGCGCAGAAACGATGAACAACAGCTTCCGCTTCAACACCACCGCCCTGATCCCGGTGGGTAACACCACCCAAACCCTCACCAGCGCCTACCAGGCCACCACGCTCGGCAGCATCAACCTCGATGCCAGCTACGCCATCGCCCGCGGCCTCGATGGCACCCTTGGCTACTACTACCAGTGGGGTGACTGGAGCGAGGCCAGCGGCTCCGGCGTCAAAGGCCGCCTCGCCTACGCAATCAACAATGGCCTCACCGCCGGTGTCACCGTCAGCTACGACAGCGCCTTTGAAACCCGCATCAGCGGTGATCTCACCTATCGCTTCAACACACCGAAAACCAACGCACCCCGCAGCGGCAACAACGATCTGATCGTAGCGCTCTCCAGGCCGCTGCCCAATCGGGATGTGCGGGTGTTGGCGAAATCTGTGGAAGCACCTGTGCTGATCGGCCAATACTGCGGGGATTCCGGCTCGGTCTATGGCAAACAAACCATGGCGAATGCTCCCTCTTCAGGCGATCCAAACGATCCTCCAGAATCACGGTGGCTGGGAGTACTAAACGGGTATTCCCTGTTCGGCCCGGTGCCTCAAAATGGCTACGATTATTACGTTTGCATTAACAGCTAAAGCTAGGCTTAAAGGTGAATCTCAAGGGATTCACCTTTTTTTCTTAGATAATTTGTTCGTAATAATTTCGCAAAACGACCAATTGCACTCCCTTTATTGTAGACCCATAATTTTACGATTTCATTCAATCGTAAACTGTCTATGCCATGCATCAATTGCAATCATCTGAAATATTCATCAACTTAGCAAAAACAGTCTCTCATCTGCGCCAAGTTGGGAATATATCTTTTTTATCTCTCTTCCATGTCGCGCTCTACGGCTTCATTTTTATTTAGTGATTGATTTCAATATAGTTGCCAGTCAAATCCTTAGGCATTACATAATTCAGGTTGTATCCTCCTTGTCACAAATTTTGTTGTTTTCATCTTGTATCTCTTGAGATTCCTGCCTCATTGCTGCGCTGTTGCATTTGACTGGCCGCGCGGATCAGTCACACCAGGACCCATGCACGGATCTATTTCAGGATCAGATGAAGAATGCTAATACCAATCCATCTGATAGTACTATGAGCATCTGGCATGAGCCGACACATCGAAACCATTCAACTTCGATGACTCTCGCCCATCACCCAGGATAGTAGCCGTATTACTATATATTCAAGGTAGCTGGTTATCCTGCACTTCCAAGTCTCAGCAGTAACGTCAGCCTTAGCAGGGTCCACTTTCTTCGCTATTGAATCAGGGGATCAGGCAACCCCAGCTGACTGACTGTTTCACCTTGGTTGCCTTGATCCCGCCGCATCTGAAGTGGACTCGGCATTACAAAATATGCCGGAAATCACATCTCAGAGCCCCTGTAGCGCTCGCTGCAGCTCCGCCAGACTCATGGACGTTGTGGAGGCAGGCATCACCCCCGGAAATGCCCGAAGCATGGCTGTGATGGTGCGTTGCCTAGAACTCAGAGCTGTGCTCTGCGTCGGTCGTTCGGCGATCGCCTTCGTGAGCAGGCGCCGGGCCTCAAGCAGGAAGCCGCGGGCATCCTGGTATTCGATCCCATCAACGATCCGCTCTCCGGCGATCGCCGTGCCGTAATCCTCAACCGCTGTTTGAGCGAGCTGTCGCACCACCGACAGCAAAAGCGGCTCCGGCATCACGTCCCCTCCCTGCACCGTTCGGGCCGCCGAAGCAATGGCCAGCTGCGCCCGGAGCAAGCGCTTCGTGATGTCGGGAGCTGCCGGATTGAGGCGAACCTGCTGGCGCAGCTCCTCCAGGGCCGGCAGGAACGAGGCCATGCGCCGCTGTTTCAGGGCTGGCTCCAGGGCGCCATAGAGCTCATCAACCGGATGGCCCACATGGGGCTCGGCGGCACTGAAGCGGCGTTGTGCC
>JBJTBH010000079.1:0-9579 GCA_046091285.1 Cyanobacteriota bacterium
CACCGCCGCCCGCTGGAGCCCGCCAGCCGAATGGCGTCGGTGCTCGAACTGCAGGAGCACCTCACGATCGCGGTCAACCTCCCCCCCTGGGGCCGATCGTCGCTGACCGATCCGGGCCTGACGCTGCCGGATCAGGGGCTCACCCCCGGGGAGATTCCCAACACCTACGTTCCCGGACGCAACACGGTCTTCATTGCCCTCGGCCTGAGCCTGGCGGAGGCCCGTGGCGCCACCCGGCTGGTGCTCGGGGTCAATGCCGTGGATTTCTCCGGCTATCCCGATTGCCGGCCCGATTACCTCGAAGCCTTTCAGCAGCTGGCGGATCTCGCCAGCAAGAGCGGTCGCCAGGGCCAGGGCACCAGGCTCTGGGCGCCGTTGGTGCAGTGGAGCAAGGTCAGAATCGTTGAGGAGGCCCTGAGGCTGGGGCTGCCGATCGACCAGACCTGGAGTTGCTACAGCGGCGGCAGCCAGCCCTGTGGTGTCTGTGACAGCTGCCGCATCCGCGATCAGGCGCTGCGCGATGCCGGTCATCCGGAGCTCGCCGGTCGGTGACCTCCTGCCCCTCCGCGTCTCCCCTGGTCCGTTCCCTGCCCTGGCGGGAGCCGGAGGTCGTGGCCCGGGCCCTGGCTTGCCGCTTCGGGGTGGAGGGGTTGGTCTGGCTTGATGGCGATGGTTCGCCCCTCGGACGCACCTGCCTGCTGGGCGTCGATCCGGTGGCAACGGTGCGCTGCGAAGGCCTGCCCGGGGTCCGAGGTGCCCGCGATCCCTTTGCGCAGCTGAGTCACCTGGCGGCGTCGGGTCAGACCTGGCTCGGCTGGTTGGCCTATGAGGCCGGGGCCTGGGTGGAGCCCGCCAGTCACTGGAAGCCGTCGGCGTTGCCGCTGCTCTGGGCGGCCCGCTTTGATCCGCTGGTGCGTCTCGATCGGCAGCAGCGGCTGCTCTGGCTGGAAGGTCATGATCCCGGGCGTCTGGAGGCGGTGGCCGGGTGCCTGCAGGCCCTGGAACCGGAGTCTGCGGCGGCCGGGTCTTCGGCCTCTGATCTCACCCCGCCGGCGATTGCCCTCGACAGCTGGCGCTGGCATACCGATCGGGGGCGCTTCGCGGAGCAGGTGGCGATGATCCAGGCCCTGATCGCCAGCGGTGATCTGTTTCAGGCCAACCTCACGGCCTGCTGTGAAGCCCCCTGGCCTGGGGCTGATGGAGCGGAGCTTCTGGCGCTGTATGGAAAACTGCGCCGCCACTGTCCGGCCCCGTTCAGCGGCCTGGTGATCGCCAGGGGTGGCCCGCAACCGGAGGCCATCCTGTCCGCATCGCCGGAACGCTTTCTGCAGGTGTCCGCCGGTGGAGCGGTGGAAACCCGGCCGATCAAGGGCACGAGGCCGCGCCATCGCCAGCCGCAGGCCGATGCCGCCGCCGCCGCCGCCTTGGTGAGCAGCCCCAAGGATCGGGCCGAAAACGTGATGATCGTCGACCTGCTGCGCAACGATCTGGGGCGGGTCTGCCGTCCGGGTTCGATCCAGGTGCCTCAGCTGGTGGGACTGGAGAGTTTTGCCCAGGTGCATCACCTCACCTCCGTGGTGCAGGGCCAGCTCCGCGATGGACTCGGGCCGATCGATCTGCTGCGGGCCTGCTGGCCCGGCGGGTCGATCACCGGCGCCCCGAAGCTGCGGGCCTGCCAGCGTCTGGCGGCCCTGGAGCCGGTGCCGCGGGGCCCCTACTGCGGCTCCCTGTTTCGGCTGGAGGCTGATGGCAGCTTCGACAGCAGCATCCTGATCCGCAGCGTGATGCTGCAGGGCGGGCAGCTGCGCGCCCATGCCGGCGGCGGCATCGTCGCCGATTCCGATCCCCTGGCGGAAGCGGAGGAGATGGGCTGGAAACTGAGACCCCTGCTGGCGGCCATGGCAAGAACCCCCCGGATCCAGCCCTGCCGGCACCGGAGAGCAGGCCGGTGGCCATCGCCTGGCTGGCCGGCGCCTGGGGGGTTCCATCGAGCCTGGCGATGCCCCTCGACGATCGGGGTCTGCTGCTGGCGGACGGCCTGTTCGAGACCCTGCTGCTGGAGCAGGGGCAGCCGCAGTTGCTGGAGGCCCATCTGAACCGCTGGACGAACAGCGCGGCGTTGCTCGGGTTGCCACCGCCGCCTGGACAGGACCATCTGCGGCCCCTGATCGCCGAGGCGATCCAGCGCAGCGGCATCCACACCGGTGCCCTGCGGTTGAACTGGAGCCGGGGCAGCAGCGGCCGCGGTCTTGATCTTCCGGAACCGGATCAGGTCGTTTCCGACCCGCGCTTCTGGTTGCAGCTGACGGCGATGCGTCCCTGCTTCGATCCGCTGCGTGTCATGATCAGCGCCACTGAGCAACGGTTGGCCGGCAGTGTGCTCAGCCGCTGCAAGACCTTCGCCTATGGCAGTGCCATCCAGGCCCGGCGGGAAGCGCGGCAGCGTGGTGCCGACGACGCCCTGCTGCTCAGCAGCGCCGGCGGCCTCTGTTGTGGCACCAGCGCCAATCTGCTGGTGCGCCGCCGGGGCCTCTGGCTCACCCCGCCTCTGGCCAGCGGCTGCCTGCCGGGAATCCTGCGCGCTCAGGCCCTGGCCCTGGGTCTGGCCCGGGAGGCGCCGCTGCATTGGCAGGAGCTGCGGGGCTGGTGGGAGGGGGGGGATGGCGCCTGTCTGCTGATCAACAGCCTCAGCTGCCGACCGATTCAGACCCTGGAGGGCGCCGCGTTGCCGGTGGTCGCCGCTGAGCCGCTCTGGCGGCACCTGATGGCCGAGGCGCCCTGACGTTGGCGTGATCGATCCGCGGAACCACGGATGGCCGGCGAGAGAACGCTCCTTAGAACGGGAATGCTGCGTTGCTGCCAACCATGGTCCAGGTGCCTGTGCCGGAGTCCCGTCCAGCGTGGCTGTGGCTGCTGAGTGTGCTGGGTTGTCTGCTGCTGACGGGCTGCATCGGACGGATCATCGAGCATCCCGGCATCCGCGGCCGTTTCGTGCGCGAGGAGGACGGTCGACCCCTGCCGGGGATTCAGGTGCTGTACCGCAACATGGGCGATGGCGTCACCCGGCTTGGCCGCACCGATGCGGATGGTCGTTTCGCCTTTCCGGCGGATCTGACCTGGGCCTACACCGGGTTCCCGACCTCACCGACCACCGAAGGGGTGGAGCTGAGCCTGCTGCTCCGACGCAGTCTCAATTGGAGTCGACCTTCTTATCAAGTTGGGACGCTTGATGCTGCGCATGCGGTGATCGATGCCGGCGAGATCCGGATCGCCCCCTTCTTCCGCGGCGAGGGACCGATCGGCGACATCGGTAACCGGCCGTAGGCCCGTCAGCCCTGACCCCCCGCGCCGACCGATCCGCCTCTCTGCTCCTGCCTTCCGAGCGATTCCGCCGTGACCTTCGCCGCCACCTCCGGCCTGCCGCTGTCGTTCGGTGGTGCCAAGCCCGCGCCGAAGCGGCGCCTCTCCCTGGGACAGGTCCGCGCCCGGATCACCAGTCTGGCCCAGGCGGAGGTCCATCAGGTGCTGCAGCTGTCGCCGGGGGCGGCCCGGGGCCTGGATTACAGCGTCGCCAATCTCAGCTATCCCACCAACCTGCAGATCCGCTACGAGAACCGGGTGATTCTCGAGACCGGCTTCCTCCCCGCCGGTCGTGCCGGTTGGTTGCCCCTGCCTCCTGGGCTCTCCGATCGGGTGGAGATCGTGCTGTTCCCGAGCGCCTCCTGCCTCGACACCGTGGTGGCCGCCACCAGTCGCAGCGCCGAGAACAGCCGCCTGACCGGCCGCGATGGTGTGGTGCTGGTGGCCGCTGGCCGTGACCAGCGCGCGCTGCTGCGGATTCCGGTGCGGCTGGGCTCCCCGGCGGTGGAGACGGTGACCCTGCGCTGGCGCACCCTGGCCGGCACCGCTAGCGATGGCCGGGACGGCGGCGATCGAGCCGACTTTCAGGCCAGGGCCGGGGTGCTGATCTTCCGCCCGGGGGACCGGGAGCAGGTGATCGAGATCCCGGTCTACGGCGACACGCCGATCAATGCGGGATCCGATCGGGCCTTTGAAATCTTTGCCCGTGATTCTGCTTATCGTCAGATATTAAATCGTTCGGGATTAGATCCGGATTCGATTGATGTGCAGTCAATTTATGGAGATCTCGGCTACCGGGTCGATCGCTCCTTTCAGGGCGCCGGCGGCTTCCAGGCCCTCGGCCTGACGGCCAGCGAGCGCTTCTATGTGCTGTTCAGCGATCCGGATCAGGGACTGTTCGCGGAGGAGGCCGCCAGGGAGGAGGCGCGGCTGCTGGTGGATCTCAGGACAAGCCTTGGGGACAAGATTGATTCCCCGGTCTATCAGCGCGCCCTGGAGCTTGTCCAGGAGCTGAAGACGGGGAAAACCTCCTGGACATTTGCCAGGGCCACCATCCATGACGCCGGTCGCGCGCCTGTGCTGGCGATCCGGGGCACCGAACCGACCCGGGAGCTGGCGGATGTCTGGACCGATCTCAATCCCCGGGGCATCGGGGCGAACCAGTACAACCAGAACCGCAGTCAGCTGCTGACCTGGCTGCGTGAGGTGAGTCAACCTGCGGGCCTGCAGACCGTCCTGGCGCCCCACATCACCGGACACAGCCTCGGCGGTGCCCTGGCCCAGTGGCTGGCCGCCGATTACGCCACCACCGGCAGCCTCGGGGATGTCGTCACGTTCAACGCCCCGGGGATCAGCCGGGCTGCGGCGGCGACCGATCTGTCCAGCGTGGCCTCCGTGCGCCACTACGTCACCAGCACCGACATCGTCAGCCTGGCGGGGCAGGCCTTCCTGCCGGGTCGCACGATCATCAGCGATGTTCCGGGATCCTTCCACAGCCAGGTGCCGATCGCCGGTCCGCACCTGCATCCCGTGCTGGTGAGCGGCCTCAGCAATGGCGACCAGCGCCCCGCCGGTCTGGTGCAGCACCTGACCGGCACGATCGATCAGCCCCTGTTCAGCTATCTGCCGGATCCCGACTATCTGCTGTTTCTGCTCGCCGTCTCCAGGATCCCCGTCCTCGGCCCGGGCCTGGCCGTTTCGCTGACCACCCGCCAGGGTGTCGAACAGGTCCGGGCTCTGATCGGCGAAGGTCTGTTCTCGGCTGTCGCTCGCTACAGCCAGGAGATCACCCTGGCTCAGGCCGTCAGCCGGGCTGCAGGCAGCTGGTCGCCGCTGGCCTGGCAGAGCGTCAGCCAGTGGTCCGCCGCGGCCTGGCAGGCTGCGGGTCACTGGGACAGCCAGGCCTGGGAGAGCACCCGTTTCTGGAATCCGGACGCCTGGACGGCGCTGCGTTCCTGGAGCGATCAGGCCTGGGCCGCCACCGCCCGTTGGAGCCGTGCTGCCTGGGCGGCCACCACCGGTTGGGGGGCGCAGGCCTGGCACACAACGTTGCAGTGGTTCAGCGGTGGTGCTTTCCAGGCCAGCCGTCCGCTGACTCAGGCTCTGATCGCCCAGCCGCTGCGCGCCGCCAGCATCAGCGCCACCAGCCGATCCATCACCGCCACCGGTGCCACCACCGCCACCGCCACCACCACCCCGGCTCCGGCCATTCCGGCCAGCACCGTGGGATCGATGTAGGCGATGGCCTCCTGGAGCGATCAGGTGTGGGCGGCCTCCTCCGGCTGGCTCGATCCTGTCTGGGAGGCGCTTGGCCGGCAGCAGTCCGGGAACGGTGATCGCCTGGTGCTGGGAACTCCGGCCGCTGATCGGCTCCAGGGGGATGCCGGCGCCGACATCCTCGATGGACTCGGTGGAGAGGATCAGCTCCTCGGTGGCCATGGCGATGATCTGCTGATCGCCGGTACCGGCACGACCCGCCTGGAAGGAGGGGCCGGAGCCGATCGCTTCCTGATCAACAACCCCGGCGACGGTCTGGTCCTGATCACGGATTTCGATGCCGATCAGGGGGATCAGATCGCCCTCAACAGCCGCGCCCTGCCGTTCCATAACCTCGCGGATCCGGCTCCGGATCAGCTGATCTACGACCGTCAGAGCGGTCGTCTCAGCTTTGATGCCGATGGCGCGGGACCCGATGAGGCCCGTGGCCTGGCCCTGCTGCTCAACCACCCGGAGTTCCGGGTCGAGAACCTCCTGATCTGGACGTCGCCCCCGCCGCCGGCCCCTCCCGTTGCGCCGCCGCAGCCACCGGTTCTGCCACCCTCTCCGTCGCCATCGTCTCCGTCGCCACCGCCATCGGAGCCAACGGAGGTGGAGGACCCTGCGCCGCAGTCTGATCTGGTGCTCACCAGCCTGCCGTTGCTGGAGGCCGATCGGCTGCATGTGCCCTTCGAAAGTGTCCGCCTGATCCACAACCTGGGTACGATGGCGGCCGAGAACGTGGTGCTCACGGAGGTGATGCCCTCAGGGGTGACCCTCGAGAGCGTGTCGGGGGCCGAGCCCAGTGAGATCGCTGACAGGGTGATCCGCTTTGAGCTCGGGACTCTGCGACCCGGGGAGCGCCGGACCGTGGGGCTGACGATGAGCTCGATCGTGACGGGGACCCTCCAGGCCCTTTCGGAGGTCACCGGCACCCTGGCGGATGCCGATCCTTTCAACAATCTCGCCACCACCCTCTACACGATCCGCTCCACCCGGCCGTCGCGTTCCGATCTGCAGCTCACCCTCACCGCCAGCAGCTCCACCCCGGTGGTGGGGGACCTGCTGACGCTGAACGCCACCCTCAGCAATCAGGGTCCCGGCGATGCCGTCGGCCTGTTGGTGGCGATTCCCCGCCTCCAGGGGCTGGTGCTGGAAGCGGCGGAGGCCGTGCGCGGCGTCTACGACCCCGCCACTGAGCTCTGGTCGGTGGGCAGCCTGGAGGTCGGGGCCGCGACCACCCTGAGGCTGCGGCTCAGGGTGCAGCAGGAGGGGCTGTGGCTCGCCGAGGCGGAGGTGGTGGATCAGACGGATCTCGATCGCGATTCGATCGCCGGCAACGGACGGCCTGGTGAGGACGACCAGGCGATCGTCGCCCTCCGCGCCGGCAGCCAGCCGATCACGCATCGGCAGCTGGTGGCAGGCCCGCGCTCGGTCGCCGCTGGCCAGCGGGATCCGATCACCCTTCCACTCACCTATGCGGATGCCACCGGGAACACCCGGCTGGAGGATCTGGCCCTGGCGCTTCACTTCGACAGCCGCGCCCTGCAGTTCAACGGCGTCCTTCAGACCGTTCGCCCCCTCGCGCAGGCTCCCCTGATCGAAGACGATGCCGATGATCGCGACGGCAATCCGGCCACCGACCAACGGGTGCTGCTGCGCTGGCAGGACAGCAGCCGCAATGTCTCCGGCAGCCGCCTGCCGGTGCCTCTGATCACCGCCAGCTTCCAGCCCACCGCGGAGTTTGATGACACCCTGATCGGCCTGTCGGCGGGCAGCACCCTGGCCGGTCATGGTTTTGTCGCTGATCCGATCGCCGTGCAACGACGTCTGTGGAACCTCGACATCGATGGGGATGGCCGGATCGACAACGCCAGCGATGGGGCGCTGCTGATGCGTTTCGCTTTCGGCTACGAGATCGGGCCGGATCTGATCCGTGGTCTGATCAGCACCTCGGCCCGGCGGCGTACCGCAGAAGCGATCGGCACCTACCTGCAGGAAGGCCTCCGTTCCGGTCAGCTCGATCTCGATGGCAACGGACGTTTTGATGCACTCACGGACGGACTGATGGTGATCCGCTACAACGACGACATGGCCCAGGGTGATCAGCTCACCGCCGGAGCCCTGGCCGCGGATGCCACCATCACCAGCGCCGCAGCCATCACCGCCCACCTGCAGCGGCTGACGACCCTGCTCTGAGTGCCACCCACTGGATCTCATGCGCCTTCTTTCCTTTCGATTTCGTGCCCTGCTGGCCTGTCTTCCCCTGCTGCTGGGGCCGGCGGCCCCGCTGGCACCGGCGCGGGCGATCGATGAGGTGGTGATCAACCTGCCCCTGCTGCAGACCGATTTCCTGCTGCGGATGGATGAGCTGGCCAATCCGGACACCCTCTGGCAGGGCACCAGTGATCTCGCGCAGCTGAACAAGGCCACCGACGGCAGGTTGGCGAGCCAGATGGTCAACCTGTTCAACAAACCGCTGCCCCTGGGGAAGCCGCGACTGACGGAGGCGCTGCTCGATAACGCCATGGCCGAGCAGGTGCTGATGTTGCTGTCCTCCCTGATTCGGGTCGATGGTCTGCCGAAGGGGTTGACCGACCAGCAGCTGCTGACGGCTCTGCAGCAGGCCTCGCGGCAGGGCCCCCCGACCCTGCGCACGTTTCTGGAAGCCCTGCCTGGTCAGCGGGCGCGCATCCGGCTTGATGAGGCCCTTCTTTCTGTGCGGCGCCTGCTGCGTCAGCAGCAGGAGGGTCAGCAGCTGCTGACCGCCTCCGGCACCGCAGTCACCGCCGCCGATCCAGCGGCGTCGCCGCTGCTGAAGCGCGGCCCCTCCGCGTGGCGTCAGGTTCAGGTGGCTGTACCGGCGAAGCATCGCCAGGAGCCCTTGCAGGTGGTGGTGCTGCAACCCACGAGCGGAGCCAACGGTCAGCTGGTGGTGATCTCCCACGGTCTCTGGGACAGCCCGGAGAACTTCGAGGGCTGGGCGGAGCACCTGGCCAGTCACGGCTACACCGTGCTGATGCCTCGTCACCCCGGCAGCGACCACAAGCAGCAGCAGCAGATGCTCGCCGGTCAGACCCCGCCCCCGTCACCCCAGGAACTGCGGGCCCGCCCTCTCGATGTGACGGCCAGCGTTGATGCGGTCGCCGCCGGCAGGATCCAGGGCCTGGAGCGTGTCCGTACCGATCAGGTGACCGTGATCGGCCATTCCTGGGGGGCGACCACCGCCCTGCAGCTCGGTGGGGCCCGCCCTACGGATCAGTTGCTTCTGAAGCGCTGTCAGAACCTCAATGATCCGGCCCGCAATCTCAGCTGGGTGCTGCAGTGCAGCTTCCTGGCCTCCGCGGATCAGGCCAGCCTGGCCGATCCCCGCGTCACCACGGTGATCGCCGTCAGCCCGGTCGTGAGCCTGCTGTTCAATCCCTCGCGGGATGTGCGCAACCTCACGGCACGCACCGTGATCGTCAGCGGTGGGAATGACTGGGTGGCTCCCTCCGGGCCGGAGGCGATCGATCCCTTCCGCGCCCATGGCAATCCGATGCAGCATCTGGTGCTGGTCGGCAAGGGCGATCATTTCAACCTCCGTCGTACTGCGGGCCAAGGCGGTGGTCCGCTCCGGGGTCTGATGCTGGCCTGGGTGAGTCAGGGGGGGCTGCCGGCCGCCGGTTGGAAGGACGGTGAGCTGGAGCTGCTGGATGTCACCACGCAGGTGCTGGGAACGACGGCCCCTCCAGTGTCTGGGGGGCAGCTCCTCTGAGGGGGGCATTCCCGCGGCTGTCCCCCCCTCAGGGCGTGCTCAGTTCGCCGCTCTCGCCGGCATGCAGGGTGTTGCTGTCAGGCATCCAGTAGCTGAGGTCCCGATACCAGAACGGTCGCCCTTCCAGTCGTTGCATCGTCAGCTTGCTGCCGGCCAGGGCGGTGAGCAGCCGAGCGAGATCCACCGGTGACAGGTCGGTCTTGATG
>JBJTBH010000080.1:0-12571 GCA_046091285.1 Cyanobacteriota bacterium
CAGGAGCGGAACCGCTGGTTGCCGCGCTATCTGGCGATCTATAACGGCCGCAGGTGCCATATGGCCCTGGCCGGCCGCACCCCGATTCAGCAGCTCGGACTGTTGCGGGCTACTGAATGACCTGGTGAGAAAACACACCTAAGTCACCATGACGGCGAATGTCACCGACCCGCACACAGCCCTGGTAGACCCCCTGCACCAACGCCCCGGACGTGGACACCTGATAAAGGGTGTGGTGATCCAGGTCAAGACTCTCGGCCAGGGCGCTGGTGATCACATGGTTCACGCTCTCGCCTGTCCGACGACAACGGGCCTGAAGGGCCTGCCAGATCCCTGCCGGCAACCGGAGGGGCAGGGCGTGATACGACGCCGGAATGTGATTCATGACCCGATCACGCCACCATCGGAACAATGTTGAGCATGGTGGGCGCCACTCCACCTTCGCTGATTCTGGAGCGCTGGGACCGGAAAATCAGCCAGGACTTTCAGGCCTGCAGCGGCGTCAGCTCAGCGATGAGCTCCTGAAGCTCCGGAGCCTGGACCTCGTAGATCTCGTGGCAGAAGTGGCAGACCAGTTCAGCCCGCCCCTCCTCCTCAAGCATGTCGCTCAGCTCATCGCGGCCCAGCAGCTTGAGGGCATTGACGCTGCGGACGCGGCTGCAGGGGCAGTGAAAGCGCAGGGACTGACGACTGGCCGCATCCTCCAGGGGGGTCGGATCAAGGTCCGGAAAAATGTCTGTCAGCAGATCCTGAAGGTGTCCCTGGGCCTGCTGCAACCGGGCGCTGAACCCCTGAATCTCACTGCAACGCTCCTCCAGAAGCGCCACCAGGGCCGGTTCATGGGCAGCCTTCGGCAACACCTGCACCAGGACACCGCCAGCGCAGCGGATTCCCTGGCTGTCGATCTGTTCCCCCAGAAAAAGCGCCGACGGCGTCTGCTCGGAATGGAGCAGATAGGACGCCACATCTTCGCCGATGCCGCCACTCACCAGTTCAACGGTGGAACTGAAGGGTTCGCCCTCGCCCAGATCGCGCACCACATGCAGATAACCGGTGCCGGTGGCACGCCTGAGATCGAAACGGGCACTGCCCTCGGCGTCGCGGATCGGATCAAGCTCCAGTTCGGGGTTGCCCACATAGCCCCGCACGGTGCCGTCGCGACCGGCATCGACCATCAGGCCACGCAACGGACCATCGGAACTGATCCGCAGATTGACGCGACCATGGCTCACCTTCATCGAGCTGGCGAGCAGCAGGCCGGCTGTCATCGCCCGGCTCAGCAACACCGAAGTGAGATACGACAGACCATGCCGGGCCCGGGCCACCTGACTGAGACCGGTGGTGGTGGCCGCCACCAGACGAATGCCGCCGCCGGCGGCCGTGGCACGCAACAGCTGGTCGGCCATCACACGTTTCATCGTTGGGGTCATCGTATGGGCTGATCCCGTACGGCAGGGTGCAGGGGGCGCAGCACGCCGTCCACCAGCTCCCAGCGCCGGCTGGCCCAGGGCTCGAACAGCTCGGGCTCGTGGGTGACCACCAGCAACGCCAGCTCCCGACTCAAGGTGGCGAGCAGTTCGAGCACCTCATGGCGCACCGACCAGTCGAGGCCGGCCGTGGGCTCATCCAGCAGCAGAACCCTCGGCTGACGCAGCACTGGCACCGCCAGGGCCAGACGGCGCTGCTGCCCACCGCTGAGCCGCTCCGGCACCTGCTGCAGATAAAGCGACTGCAACCCCACCTGCTCGAGCACCTGACCCGCCCGCTCGGCCGTCAGGCGGCGATGGCCGAGCTTGAGCTCCTGACCCACCGTCAGTCCCAGGAAATGACGTTCCGGAAACTGGAACACCAGGCCGCAGAGAGCCCGACGCTGCCGCTGGTTCAGGGGCTGGCCATTCCAGAGCATCTCCCCGGCGCTCGGACGGGCAAGACCGGCGATCAGATCAAGCAGGGTGCTCTTGCCCGTACCGCTGCGGCCGGCGACCAGCACGGGCTGACCGATGTCCAGGGTGAGATCGATCCTCCGCAGCAGGGGCCCCTCGGCCGTGGCCGGCTGATAGCGCAGGGAACGGAGCTCGAGCACCGACATGGGATCGCAGCTCTCAGCATGACCTGCCAGACCCTGACGTTGGCGCCCCCTGGGGTCACACTGGGGCATTCAGCCGTCGCGTCCCGAACCATGGAGGTGCGTTTTCGCGAGATCGATCCCTTCAGCTGCTGGCTGTGGGTGCGTTTCGCCCATCCCCCCGGTCGTGGGGAGAGGGACTATCTGGAGACCCTTCTCGACAGCTGGTTCTTTCTCGGCAAGCTCGGAGCTTTCAATGCCGAAAACCTGCAGGTGCACGAGGAGGGGGTCGACCTCAGCTGGATGGCCTACGACAACGAGGAGGCCGGCAGAGCGCAGCCGGCCCTGATGCATTCAATGGCCCAACCGCAGTATCAGGGAGCCTGGGCCCGCTGCTGGCTCGATCTGGGCACCAGCGATGGCGTCGGGCTTGATGTGTTGATCAACGGTCTGCGGCAGCTCGATCATGAATTCTTCGAGATCGAGGAGGTGCTGATCGGCGGGCTGAACGACGACTGGCCGGTGGATGACGACGACAGCGACGATCGCTTCCTGCCCCTGATGGAACAGCTCGATCGCCTGGCCGAACAGGAGGCCGACACCCTGGACGACGAGCCCGACGACGACGCTGACGACACCCCAGAGAGGGATTCCGAGACCATCCACGGCAACCACGCCGGACGGTCCGTGAACGGCAGCCATCGCCCCAGACCCGGGCGCTGACGATGGGCCGGGAGCGACGGCGCCTGCTGATCGCCCAGGAGCGACTGCTGGCGGCGACGGCGGCTGACAGCGGACTGCCGCGGCTGGTGCTGACCAACGAGGAGAGCCATTACGTGAGCCGCGTTCTGCGGTTACGCCAGGACCAGGAGCTGGCGATCATCAATGGCCGAGGGCAACTCTGGGGTGCCCGTGTGGCAGAAGCGGCAGGCCGACGGATCCACGTGGACCTGCTGCAACCGATCCAGACACCGGAATGCGATCAACCGGGCCCATCCCTCACGATCAGCCTGGCGATCGCCCTGCCCAGACGTGACAGCGACCTGCTGCTGCGCATGGCCTGCGAACTGGGCGTCGATCGGCTGCAGCCGCTGATCGCCGATCACTCGGTGCTGGCGGAGCGCTTTCAGCGGCAGCGCCTCGAGGCGATCCTGCGAGAGGCGACAGAGCAATGCGAGCGCCTCTGGCTGCCATCCCTGGCGGACCCGTGTCCCGGAAGTGTCTGGCTGGAGCGCAGTGATCAGGGGCTGAGACTGCTGGCCACCACCCGCCGCGGCCACCTGCCGGGACCGATTGAACAGCTGCGGAAGGATCAGGGCCGATCCGGAGATCTTGTCCTGGCGATCGGACCGGAAGGAGGCTGGAGTGAACGGGAGGAAGAACGCGCCGAAGCCTCCGGCTGGCAGCCGGTGAGTCTGACCACCACCATCCTGCGGACGTCAACGGCGGCAGTGGCCGGCATCGCGCTGCTCAGCCACTGGCGCGATCTGCTTCAGGGCTCCGAAGCGATCCGCTGATTCAGCTGCGGAACAGGGAGGAGGCCATGCTGCGGAACCCCGCCAGGTTGGCGCCACCGCGACGGCGGCGGGGGACGAAGGCACCGGGAGCGAGATTCTCGGGAGCGAAGGTGACCTGGCTGGCGGGAGGGCGCGTGGCCTGCTCAGCCGCCAGCTGGGCGGCGATCTCTTCAGCCGTGGTCAGCACGGGAGCGGTCGTGGCGGCGGCAGGGGCCACTGCCTCAGCCACAGCAGCGGATGCTTGAGCCGCAGGGGCCGGCGCAACCTTGATGGCGACGGCAGCGTTGGCCGCAGGGGCGGTCGCCTTGGAAGAAGCAGGGGCCTCCTTCACCGGCGCCACCGTCACGGATGGTTGGGCGGCCTCGCCGCTCAGATCAAGGAAAAAGGAATCCTTGCGGTTGAACACCATCTGGAGATCGCCGGCGCCGGCGCATGGGCTGGTGCTGCGATTATCCGCTGCGCGAGGGACCGGTCGGCTTCCGCTTAGACCTGTGCAACACAAAAGCTCCACCTCCGGCGATGGAACTCCCGATCCAGGACCCTCAGTCGTGGCTGCAGGCCCTGGCACTCAACGGGCTGCTGATTGCCCTGGCCCAGCGGCTCCCCGTGCTCACGACCACCGGCTGGATCCATGCCGGCATCCTCGGCACCCTGCTCTGGGGCTGCCTGGGGCCGGCCGGCTGGCTGGCGGTGGTGGCGTACCTCGGCCTGGGAAGCCTGGTGACGCGGCTCGGGTTCCGGGAAAAGGCCGCCGCCGGGCTGGCCGAGGGCCGAGATGGTCGCCGCGGCCCGGAAAACGTCTGGGGATCGGCAGCCGTGGGAGCGGTCCTGGCTCTGCTCACCACCAGGCTCTGGGCACCGGTTCCGTTGCTTCTGCTCGGGTTTGCGGCCAGCTTTGCCGCCAAGCTCGCCGATACCTTCGGCAGTGAGATCGGCAAACGCTGGGGACGCCATACCGTGCTGATCACAGGATTCCGATCGGTCCCCCCTGGGACAGAAGGGGCGATCAGCCTCGAAGGCACCGCAGCCAGCCTGGCCGGCAGCGCTCTGATGACGACCGTGATGGCAGGCCTGGGGCTGGTGGAGGGCGGATCGCGCTGGCTGCTGGTGACCCTGGTCGGACTGGCGGCAACCCTGATCGAAAGCGTGATCGGATCGACTGTGCAAGGTCGGATCCGCTGGCTCAGCAATGAACTGGTCAACGGCCTTCAGACGCTGGTGGCGGCCCTGCTGGCGATCGGACTCGCCCAGGCACTCAGGCTGGCCTGACGCAATTCGTCCAACAACTGCGACACGCGGCGCTGGAGCTGGGCAGGCTTGCGGCCAAGGCCTTCGGCCAGCTCCATCCAGGACTGGTTGTCGCGGAAGCGACCGAGCAGCAGGCGACGATCATCGGCGTCCAGGGCCGCCAGCCGGCTGCGCAACCAGAGGAGCGCCGGATCCGCCGGCGCCTCGACCTCGGCTGCAGGCAGCAGGTCCACCAGGGGCTGCGGTCGACCATCGGCCTGAGGCACCGGTTCATCGAGGCTGCGCAGCCTGAGGGCCTGATGCAGGCGCCGGGCCTCCCGCAAGCGATCGGGACGCACCCCGAGCACGGCGGCAAGCTCCGCCTCGGCGAGCAGCGGCAGACCCCGCTGCTGACGCAGACCCTGGAGATTGACGGCCCTGGCCTGCAGGGTGCGCAAACGATGGGGACTGCGCAGGAGTTGATGGCGATCGCGCAGGTAGTGCTGCATGCTTCCCCGGATCGCAGGGACCGCATAGGTGCTGAGGGCGCCGCTGCGTTCAGCCTTGAAGCCCTGCACCGCTTGAATCAGTCCGAGGCACCCCAGCTGGAAGAGATCGTCGAACGACAGATCGGTGTGTCGCGCCTGATGACTGGCGATGCGGGCCACCAGGGGCAGATTCGCCTCGACGACGGCATTGCGCTGCTCAGCGGAGCGCTGCTGGTCGTAACGCTGTAACAGTCGCTGATTGCGCTGGCGGGGCTCCTCGGAACCACGGAAGGAAAAACGGGCCATGAATGCAGGCAGATCTCCGTGTTTTCACTGTCGACCATTCGTCGGATCCTGACGTCACCCTTTCGCCCAATGATTTGGCACCCGATCGGGTGAGTGGCCATCACCCATCCGGGTGAGATCGGGATGGCGACGTCAGACCCGGCGCTCGGTTGATCACCGCTCAATGGCCGGGGGTGACCAGCGCCAGCGGCTCCAGATCCGCCCAATGCAGGAGTGCAGGCCAGCGCCGCAGTCGCTCAAACAGGCGCTGGTGGCCCTCGCTGTTCAGATGCAGACCATCGGCATCCAGCCAGTGGGGCCAGTCAGGGTCCTCCAGAAAACCCTCAAGCAGCGGCAGAAACGGCAGATCCAGCTCCTTGCAGGCTTCCTGCAGCAGTGCCTCGTACTGCCGCACCGCCGCGAGGCTGTACCAGAGCACGCCGGCAAAGGGCATCGCCTCCTCCAGCACCGGTGTCAGGCCGAGCACCAGCACCGGCTGCTGCTGCCGCAACGGCCGCAGCAATTGCTGCAGACCGAAGAGAAAAGCCTCCGGCGCCAGCTGATGGCGACCATCGGGACGGCCGACCCGGGCCGTGTCATTGAGGCCCACCGACAGCAGCACCCCCTGCGGTGTCCGGCGGCGCAGTTCCCCACGACAGGCCAGTTCCGAAGGCAACCGTGCCGCCACCCGCTCCAGACCATCGCCACGCACCCCGAGCGGATAGAGCACCGGGCCCAGAGGAAGACCCATCCAATGGCGTCGCAGCCGCTCGCACCAGCCCCCCTCTTCGGGATCTCCCCAGCCGTAGACGCCACTGTCGCCGATCACCACCAGTTTCTTGGGGATCGCAGCGGTCATCGGCTCAGCAAACGGTGGCGCAGTCGGTCGCTGAGATCCTCGCCCAGCAGCGTGAGAGTGGCATAGACCGCCAACAGGGCCAGCAGCTGATGCCAGGCGAAAGCACTGAGGGCCTCCTGCAACTGACTGCCGAGGCCGGAGGCGCCCACCAGACCCACCACCACCGTTTCCCTGAGAATCACATCACTGCGGTAGGCGCCGTAGGCCAGGTAGGTGGAGGCGAGGGCACTGAAACGGCCATAAAGCAGAGCCAGACGATCACCGGTGCCCGCCAACACCAGCGCCCGCTCACGCGAGCGCCCCTGGGGCGCCGTGGATTCGGCTGATTCGAGCAGCAACCGCCCGAGGATGCCGAGGTTATGGAACCCAAGGGCCAGGGCCGCTGTCACCACGCCAGGCTGAAGCACGAACAACAGCAGCAGAGCCGTGAGCGGAGGCGGAAGCAACCGCCCCAGAGCCCAGAGGATCCGCAGCAACCAGCGGCCCCAGGACCATGGAGCGACAACAAGCAGCAGCAGCGGCGCCACCCCCACCGCCAGGGCCGACGCCAGCATGGTCAGCGTGAGGGTGGAGCCCACCAGCTGCGGCCAGGGCAGGGCCAGGACTCCATCCCACCCATCCGTGAACGGTGGCAGGGCCTGCCAGTGCAGCAGCTGCCTCGGATCGAGGCCAAGACCACGTCCCACCACCACCAGCAACGGCAGCAGCAGCACCCCGGCGATCAGCAGCTCCCGGCCATGGCGGCCGACGGCCGGAGCGCCGAGCTGCCACCGGGCCGGCATGCCCCAGCGACGCCGCAGCAGGCCCACCACCGTCTCCAGCAGCAGCATCACCGCCAGCAGCAACCAGAGGCCCGTCCAGAGCTCCTCAAACTGCAGAGACTGCAGGGTGAGCCGCAGTTCGGTTCCGAGACCACCGAGCCCGAAGACCCCCAGCAGGGTGGCACTGCGCAGCGCACATTCCAACCGGTAGCCGCCGTAGCTCAGCAGCCCCGGCAACAGCGCCGGTCCCAGAGCCGTGATCAGCGCCGACCCCGCCGGTGCCCCCCCAGCCCTGAGGGCCTCCAGCGGCTGACGCGGCAGGGCATCCAGGAGATCGCTGACCACCCGTGCCACCAGAGCCCCGTAGGGGAGAGCGATGGCGGCCACAGCCACCACCGGCTGCAGCCCGACCAGCTGCAGCAAAAGCAATCCCCAGATCAGCTCATGGATCGAGCGCGGAACGGCCAGCAGTCGCCGGATCAGCAGCGCCGGCCAGCGGCGACCGCAGCAGGTGGTCCAGACCACCTGGGCGCTGAACACGCCAAGCAGGACACCGAGCATCAGGCTGGCGGCCCAGCCCAGAAAAGCCATGCCGAGCGTGAGGCCAAGGCCATGCCAGAGCGATCCGAGCACGACCGGATCGAGCGAAGGCCGCAGAGCGGCCTGCACAAACCGGCCGATCAGATCCAGTCCGCCCCCATGCACCAGGACGGGCAGAAGCGCCAACAGCGGCAGCAGCACAAGGGCCGGCAGCAGCAGCAGCAGCGGTGGCGCCGGCCGGACAGTGGTCAACAGCGATCGTGCGACCGTCATCGCGGAAGCAGGGGCTCGATCGGAGCGGCGCGATAGATCTCTGCCAGGACGTCCGTGGTCAGGGCCGATGGAGATCCATCGAACACCAGGGAGCCCTGCCGCAGAGCCATAACCCGATCAAAGCCCTCGAGCAGATCGGGACGATGCAGGCTGAGCAGCAGGGCCCTGGGCGCCTCGGCCTGGCCCAGCAGGAGGTCCAGCAACTCCCGGGCCAGACGGGGATCGAGACTGGAGAGCGGTTCGTCGGCGAGCAGCAGCAGCGGCTCCTGACGCAACAGTCGGGCGAGCGCCAGCCTCTGCCTCTGACCGCCGGACAGCTGACCCACCGACTGATCCAGAAGGCCCGGATCAAGATCCACGCGTTGCAGCACGGCCCGGCAGGCTGCCGTCTCGAGCGGCAGCAGCAGATTGAGCAGGCCTCGGGGCCAACCCCAGTGCGCCAGACGTGCCGCATTGAGATTCTGCTGAACGGTCAGCTCCTCGATCAGACGCAGGTCCTGCCAGAGGGTGCCGATCGCGGCCTGCTGACGGCGGCGCCGGCGACCGCGGGCAGGAGCAGTCCCTCGCCAGAGCACATCACCGGCCGATGGGGACAACAGACCATTGGCAACGGCGATCAACGTGCTCTTGCCCGAACCGGATGGACCGAGCAGAGCCACCCGCTCTCCGGGCTGCAGCTGCAGCGACACCCGATCCAGGCGTGGATGACGGCGACCGGCCACCAGCACCTGGCGCAGTTCCAGCACGGGGGTCGGGGGGCTCAAGGGCAAGGGGCCAACCGCTTCCCATCGTGCCTGGCCGGGGCGGCCGGAACGACGGCCAGGGGAATCGCCACCCGCGGATTCCCCCGATGGACCGGCGATCAGCGGATGCGGCCGATCTGACGTCCGATCTGCTCGATCTGGCCGTAATCAGCCGCATCGGCGGTGGTGAACTGCTGGGCCCCGAACAGACTGAGAATCTGCTTGCGCTCGGGCGTGGTCGGCTTCCAGTTGAGGATGGCCTTCTGCAAGCGACTGGTGAAGTCCTTCCCGAAGCGTTGATCCAGACCTGGCTGCGCGATCCAGTGGTAATCGGGATAACCGGGGGTGCGCCAGAGGACGAACACCCGATCGCGCTTGGCCTTGCCTTCGCGCAGGTTGCTCTTCCAGACCTGTTCATTGACGGCACCAGCGTCGTAGGCACCGCTCTGCACAAGCGCGATGGTGGCGTCATGACTGCCGCTGAAGCCGGGAGCACCACCGGCGAAATCCGTGAGCCTGACGCCGGCCTTGCCCAGGTAGTACTGGGGCATCAGCCGACCTGAGGTGGAACTCTCCGACCCGAAGGTGAAGCGCCGGCCCTTCAGCTCCACGAGGCCGTTGACGGTTCGCACCTGCTTCAGGCCGCTGGCGGTGCTGGCGATGAAGACCGAATGGAAAGCGGCATCGATGTCACGCTGGGCGAGCACGCGAGCGCCGGGTTTCTGCAGACGAGCCTGCACACCGGTCAGGCCACCGAACCAGACCAGATCGAGATTGCCGGTACGGAACGCGGTGATCGCAGCGGTGTAGTCGGTGACGGGGACGTACTGCACGTCGACCCCGAGTTGCTGACTGAGATCCTGCGCCACCAGGCCATACAGACGGTTGAGCTTCTCGGGGCGCTGATCGGGAATGGCACCGATGCGCAGCACCGGCCTGGTGGTGGAAGGCAGCGCGGCTGCCGGCTGGGGCAACAGGGGAGACAATGCCAGGGGAGCGGCCGTGACCGCCGGCAGCAGGCTGAGGGACAGACCTGTCAATACGGCGGTCAGACGTTCTCGGATGGCCATGGAGCGAAACACGCGAACGGACAGTGGGAAAACAACGGGGGATTCTGCCCTCACCGTTCCGGCAACGGCTGTGACCCCCCGTCACCCAATCCTGGTGGGTCATCGCCCATCGGACCAGGTTCACCAGCCGCGATCACCCGTGTCCATCGGACACCATCGACCGACGGGACTGACCCAGCCGGCGTCCTGGAACGCATCGACCCCCAGGAGCCGGGCGAAAGGCCGATCCGGGACCGCCGGCCCCCTGCCTGGCTTCAGAGCGAGGTCAGAAAACGTTGCAGACGTTCGAGGCCATCGTGCAGGGTCTCCGGAGCAGCGGCGCAGGACAGTCGGATGCAACGGTCATCCCCGAAGGCCACCCCCGGCACCACCGCCAGCCCCTGCTGGTCCAGCAGGCGGTTGCAGAAGGTCATCGAATCGAGGCCGGTGGCACTGACATCCGGGAACGCATAGAACGCACCCTCGGGAGGAAGCAACGTCAGGGCTGACATCGCCTGAAGCCCCTGCACCAGCAGGGTGCGGCGCTGATTGAATTCGTGCGCCATCCGATGCACACAGTCGCGGGAGCCGCTGATTGCCGCCAGGGCGCCGTACTGGGCAAAACTGCAGACATTGCTGGTGCTCTGGCTCTGCAGCGCGCTGGCGGCCGCCACGACCGACTCAGGCCCCGACAACCAGCCGATACGCCAGCCGGTCATCGCCCATCCCTTGGCGAAACCATTGACGATGAAGGTGCGATCCGCCAGATCGGGGGCAATGGCGGCAAAGCTGTGGTGCTCGAGCCCGGGAGCAAGCAGGAATTCGTAGATCTCGTCACAGACCACCGCCACCTGGGGATGGCGGCGCAGAACGTCCGCGATCGCCTCAAGCTCATCCCGCCGCAGCACCATGCCGGTGGGGTTGCCCGGGCTGTTGATCACAAGCAGCTTGCTGGCTGGGGTGATCGCCGCCTCCAGCTGGGCCGGATCGAGGCGGAAGCCCTGGGCCGCCGTACTGGGGATCAGGGTGACGCTGGCGCCGGCCAGGCGACTGATCTCCGGATAGCTCAACCAGAACGGCGAGGGCAGAAGCACCTCATCGCCGGGACCCAGCAGCACCTGGAACAGGTTGTAAAGCGCCTGCTTGCCACCGTTGGTGACCATCACCTGGGCCGCGTCGGTGGGCACCCGGTTCTCCGTGGTGAGCTTGGCGGCGATCGCCTGACGCAGGGCTGGTTCACCGGCTACAGGTCCGTAGCGGGTCTGGCCGGACTCCAGGGCGGCAGTGGCGGCCTCTCGGATGAACGCCGGCGTATCGAAATCGGGCTCGCCGGCACTGAGGCTGCAGATGTCCTGCCCCTCGGAGCGCAGCTGCTTGGCGCGGGCAGCAATGGCCAGGGTGAGGGAAGGCTGCAGAGCCTGGGCCCGATCAGAAAGCGTCAACGGGCCCGACATCGGCGCAGGCGCTGCAGCAGCTCCAGCCATCCTGCCCTATGCCTGTCCCAGAAAGGTCTCAACCGCGACCGAACCTGCGCCGATGGAGCCGGAAACCGAGCTTTGACAGGCGCTGCAGGGTGAGGATCTCCCTGGAGAATGGAGCTTCCTGCCTGTCTCAAGGGTGGTCTCCCATCACGCCGCCGCCGATCAGGCCGAGGCCACCCCCGGCCGCGACCGTGACCCGGACGCTCCGACGGAAACGCTGCAGGCCCTGATGCAGCTCAACCGGCGCTGCGCTGCCTGCTGCGCCTGCCCCCTGGCCGAAAGTCGCTCTCAGGTGGTGGTGGGACGCGGCAACCCGGAAGCGCGTCTGATGGTGATCGGAGAAGGGCCCGGCGCCGAGGAGGACCTCCGCGGCCTGCCGTTCGTCGGCCGTTCCGGGCAACTGCTCGATCGCCTGCTGACGGAAGCGGGACTGGATGTGAGCCATGACCTCTACATCGCCAACATCGTCAAGTGCCGACCGCCGGAGAATCGCAGGCCAACAGCCCGGGAAATGGCCGCCTGCCGTCCCTGGCTGGACCAGCAGATCGCCCTGGTCGATCCATCCCTGATCGTGCTGGCGGGAGCGACGGCCCTGGAGGGACTGCTGGGGATCAAGAGCGGGATCAGCCGCCTGCGGGGCCAGTGGCAGCGGTGGGGAGAACGACAGGTGCTGCCGGTGTTCCATCCCGCCTATCTGCTGCGCAATCCCTCCCGGGCTCCCGGTTCCCCGATCGATCTCACCCTGGGAGATCTGACCGGTGTGCGCCGGCACCTGGAACAGCTGAGGTCCGCCGGTCAGAACGGCTGATGAGGCGCCCCGCCAGGGCCACGACGACGGTTCAACGGTGAATGTGACAGGCTTGCTCCACTTCCCCGGCCCCCCTGATGACCGGCACCCTGGCCCGCCCTGACCAGCATCCGGACCTCGCGTCCGCCGACTGGGCCAGCCACCCCCGCTACAGCACCCAGAGCCGGCGACGCAAGACCCGGAGCGTTCGGGTGGGCGACGTCTGGATCGGCAGCGATCACCCGGTGGTGGTGCAGTCGATGATCAATGAGGACACCCTCGACATCGAGGGGGCCACCGCCGGCATCCGCCGCCTGCATGAAGCGGGCTGCGAGATTGTGCGCGTCACGGTCCCCTCCCTGGCCCATGCCAAGGCGATGGGAGAGATCCGCAGACGCCTCGAGGAGTCTTACCAGCCGGTGCCGCTGGTGGCTGATGTGCACCACAACGGCATGAAGATCGCCCTGGAGGTGGCCCAGCACGTCGACAAGGTGCG
>JBJTBH010000081.1:0-37446 GCA_046091285.1 Cyanobacteriota bacterium
CTCCGCGGCGAGGTCCTGCCGGAGAGCTGGTGCCGCCCTCATCCTGAACTGCGTCGTCAGGCGATCCGCCAGCTGGTCGGCAGTTATGTGCGGCTCCCCCAGAGCGGTGCCCTGATGCCGGTGGCCGAGACCCTCCTCCAACGTTGCGATCTCGATCAGGACGATCCGGAACTGCCGGATCCGTTGCCGTTGCTTGCGGCCCTGGTGCTGGCGCAGCCGGTCGTGGTCGACGGGGTTCTCGTGGCTCCGGATGAGCCGCGGGCTGTGCTGCAGCTGGAAGTGCTGGTGGCCAACTGGTTGTTGCGCAATGCGGAGCTCCTGAGCGCTGAACTGCTCGGCTGCTGTGGCCCCTGGCCTGAACTGCGCCGCTACCTGCTGACCCCGGACCTGCTGGCCACCCGGCCGCTGGAGCGGCTCCGCAACCAGCTCAATGCCCAGCAGCGCTGGTCGGGCTGGTTTCTGCGGCCTGTGCAGCTCTACGAGAGCCGCCGCGAGCTCTATGCCCTTGAAAGCGGTGTGATCACCGTGCAGGCGCTCACCGAACCGCGCGATCGTGAGCTGGCCCGGCTCGGCTGGTTCGCCCAGCTGGTCACCCTCGTGCTGGAAACCCGTGATGCCCTGGGCCCGCAGGTCCGCCTGATCCTCAAGGGCTCCGGTGACCTGCTGGTGGTGGGGCTCCCCCCGGTGATCGGGCGGGCGATCGGTCTGGTCGGTCGTGGGGTGCTTCAGGGGATGGGGCGCGGCCTCAGTCGAGGTTGAAACCACGGGGTCGCGGGCCGTCCTTCCGGTCTGAATCATCCACCCGGCCGGGGGCGCGGGCACAATGGCCGCATCCGCCCGTTCGTCTTGCGCTGCCTGTCGCCCGCCTCCGCTGCAACGATTCCGGCGGCTGCCCCGGGCTCGGTGCTGCCGCTTCGCTTTCAGTCCTGGCTGGCGGCGGTTCTGGCGATGGTCATGGTCGTCGCCACTGTCCTGGTCGGCCGGGTTGAACCAGCCGCCGCTGCCCGCACCACCAACAGCTACGACGGCAATATCTACGCCCTCTATGCCGGCAATGGTTCGCTGGTGCCGCCACGCTCGACCCTGGAGCAGGCCCTCAATGACCATCGGCCGGTGGTGCTGGCCTTTTATCTCGATGACAGCGCCGACAGCAAGACCTTCGCCCCCACCCTTTCAGAGCTGCAACGTCTCTGGGGCCCAGTGGTGGAGCTGATTCTTCTCCCCACGGATCCTCTTCAGGGACGCGCCGAGACCGGCCCCAGCGATCCGGCCCATTACTGGAATGGCACCATCCCGCAGGTCGTTGTGCTGGATGCTGAAGGGAGCCTGCGGTTCGATGCCAGCGGTCAGGTCGATGTCGATGCGATCAACACGGTGCTGGCGTCGGTCACTGGTCTGGCCTTGCCGGAGAACGGCCGCAGCAGTCGCAGTCTGGAGGTGAACGAGCTCAACAGCGAAATCGTTTCCCGCTCCTGATGTCCGCGGCCTGGCGCCGCCTGATCCAGCCGTCCGTCCGATGACCACCCCAGCCGCAGGGGCGTCCGCCCCTCTGATCGACCCCACCCCCCGACGTTCCGCCGTCGGTTCACGGATCGAGACAGACAGTCTCGGCGCGCTCGAAGTGCCGCATGAGCACTACTGGGGGGCGCAGACCCAGCGCTCGATCCACAACTTTCCCTTCGGCCAGGTCATGCCCCTGGCGGTGGTTCATGCCTTCGGCCAGCTCAAGGCCGCCTGCGCCGAGGTCAACCGCGATCTGGGCAAGCTTGCTCCGGAGCTTTGCGCGGTGAGCGTGGCCGCCGCTGAAGAGGTTGCTGCCGGCCGCCTCGATGCCGAATTCCCCCTGAAGGTGTGGCAGACGGGTTCCGGCACCCAGAGCAACATGAATGCCAATGAGGTGATCGCCAACCGCGCGATCGAAGCCCTCGGGGGTGTTCTCGGCAGCAAGAGCCCGGTGCACCCCAACGACCATGTGAATCTGAGCCAGTCGAGCAACGACACCTTTCCGGCGGCGATGCACATCGCCGTGGTGCTGGAGCTGGAGCAGGCCCTCCTGCCGGCTGTGGAACAGCTGGCGGCGGCGTTGCAGGTCAGGGCCACCGCCTGGGCCGGCCTGATCAAGATCGGTCGCACCCATCTGCAGGATGCGGTTCCCCTCAGCCTGGGGCAGGAGTTCAGCGGTTATGTGGCCCAGCTGCAGCTGGCCATCGAAGCCATCCGCAACAGCCTGCCGCGGCTGCGGGACCTGGCGATCGGTGGCACCGCCGTCGGCACCGGGCTGAATGCCCCCCGGGGATTCAGTGAAGCGGTGGCCGCGCGACTCACGGAACGGCTCGGCACCGCCTTCTGCAGCGCTCCGAACAAATTTCAGGCCCTGTCCGGCCACGAAGCCCTCGCCGGCGCCCATGGTGCCCTCACGGTGCTGGCCGGCAGCCTGATGAAAATCGCCAACGACATCCGCTGGCTGGGCAGCGGCCCCCGCTGCGGCCTGGGCGAGCTGGTGCTTCCGGAAAATGAACCCGGCAGCTCGATCATGCCGGGCAAGGTGAATCCCACCCAGTGCGAGAGCCTGACGATGGTGGCCGTGCAGGTGATGGGCAACAACACCGCCGTCCAACTCGCGGCCAGCCAGGGCAATTTCGAGCTGAATGTGTTCAAGCCGCTCATCGCCCACAACGTGCTGGAAAGCATCGAGCTGCTGGCCGGTGCCTGTCGCAGCTTCCGCGAGCACTGCATCGATGGCCTCCAGGTCAACGAAGCCCGCATCGAGCGGCTGCTGAATCAGAGTCTGATGCTGGTCACGGCCCTCACCCCCGCCATCGGCTACGACCGCGCCTGCGCCATCGCCAAGCACGCCCATCACCATGGCCTCAGCCTGCGGGAGGCGGCGCTGGTCCTCGGTGAGATCAGTGCTGAGGACTTTGACCGATGGGTGCGGCCGGAGGCGATGATCGAACCGGGCTGAGGCAGCAGCGGCCAAGGCCTACGCTCCCGCCTGATTGAACCTGCGGGTGAACGGCTTGCCATTGCTTCTCTCCCTGGTCCTGGGCGCTGCCCTGCTCCTGGCCTCTGTGCTCCTGCTGCTGGAGCTGCGTCATCGGCTGCGACCGGCCTCGCCGCTGCGGCTGGATCCAGGCTCCTGGCGCGTGCAGCGCGGCGGCGATCAGGAGCTGGTGGTGGAGGGGGTGATCACGCTCCACAATCCCCACCGGCGGATGGAAGTCTTCGTTCCCGAGCTGGAGGTGCGGCCGGTGCTGCTCGGACGCGGATCCCTGGAGGGTGTGCAGGTCAGTCAGCGGATCGAGACGCTCCATGCCGATGAGCCGGCTCGCCCGGATGGCTACTGGCCCGCTTACATCATCAAGAGTCATCGCAGCACCCAGGCCCGCATCCGGATCAGCCTCAGAGGGACGCCCGGCCTCGACCTGCGGCGTCTGGTGGATACCCTCTGGGTCTCGATCGACTGGATCCATTACGGGCCTTTCGGCAGGCTTCTGCGCCGCGACGGGGTGCTGGTTCCCCTGAGGCGTCCCTCAACCCTCACCGCCGCCTCGGCGGTCTGGCGTCGCGGTGATCATGGCGCCGTGCTGCCGATCCGCACCCATCTGCTCGGGGTGCTGGATGATCCACTGGAGATGCTGCGTCATTACGCCGGCCCCCTGCTGCAACCCGGCGACATTCTCACGATCGGGGAAACCCCTCTGGCGGTGATGCAGGGCCGTTATCAGCACCCGATCACGATCACCCCATCGTCCCTGGCACGACTGCTCTGTCGTGTCTTTCATCCCACCAGCAGCCTGGCCACGGCCTGCGGTCTGCAGAGCCTGATCGATGAGGTGGGGCCGGCCCGGGTGCTGATCGCCTGGTTGGTCGGTACCGCACTGAAGACGATCGGCTTCAACGGCTGGTTCTATCGCCTGGCCGGAGAGCAGGCCCGCCTGATTGATGACATCACCGGCACCACGCCTCCTTATGACCAGACGATCGTGATGGGTCCCGTGAATGCCGCGGCGATCTGCACGGCGCTGGCTGCCGATCTCGGCGTCGCGGTGGCGGTGGTCGATGTCAACGACCTCGGGCGCGTCAAGGTGCTGGCCTCGAGTCCAGGCTGTGATCACGGGGTTCTGCACGAGGCCCTGCGCCCCAATCCTGCGGGCAATGCCAATGAGCGCACCCCGCTGGTGCTCGTCCGGCCGGAACGCCGCCGCTGAGCCCTGGTTCACGGTCGTCAACCCCCGATACGATGCGTTCAGATCGATCCGGGTCAGCTCCGCTGATTCCCAGCGTTCCAATGCCCAGCGGGAGCCTCGCCACGTCAGGAATCTCGCCACCGCTGCCACCGCTGCAGGTGCCACCGCCGGCTTCGCTTCCGGGGGCTCCAGGGCCCGTGGTGATGCCTCTGCAGGGTTGGCACCTGCCGTTGCTGATCGATCCGGCCTTCGTACCCCTCCAGCCCCTGCTGCAGCGTTGCCTGCTTGAGGCTCTGCCACAACGGCTGCTGCAGCTGCTGCGTCTTCCTGTCCTGCCGGCCCCTCAGGTGCTCGTGGCCGCCGATCCGGCCAGTGGCAGCCCCCTGGGACTTCTGGTGAGCCGTTGTCTCAACCGCCGGGGCACCTGCTGGTCCGTGCAGCACCTTCTCCTGGCCACGGGTGTCCGCCCCCGGACGACCGCCCAGGCCCTGCTCAAGGCCCAGATTCAGCGCGTCACTCAGGCCAGCAGCTGGATCGTGTCGGTCTCCAGCCTCGATCAGGAGCGGCTCGGACTGCTGCGGGAGCTCGGATTCCAGCCTCTGCGCTGCGAGCGCCTCTGGCGCTGGGATCAACCTCCTGACGGCCGGCCCCAGCCGCTGCCTGACGTTGACCTGCAGCTGCGTTCCCTCCAGCGTCGCAGTGCCGCTCTGCACTGGCACCTGGAGCAGGCGGCCTGTCCTCCCCAGTTCCGGCAGCTGCTCGATCGCCGTGTTGATGATCTCCTGGATGACAGCCGCGCCGGCTGGATGCTGGTCGACCCCTGCCGTCGTCAGGCGGTGGCCGGTGTCCGCCTGCTTGAGCATTCCCGTGAGGAGGGTCAGGAGGTGGCCTTCGCGGTCCATCCCCTCTGGCTCCAGTCCCTCGGTCCGGCCGTTCAGAGCCTGCTGGAGCTGGCTCGGGAGAAGGCTCGCGACGCGATCATTCTCAGGGTCGACACCCAGGACACGGTCCTGAATCAGTGGCTGGAGGCCGCCGGCGCCGAAGCCCTGGGAGAGAGGGTGTCGATGGTGCGCAGCATCTGGCGCCGCCAGAGCCGTGCTCCGGTGACGACCGTGGCCCTGCGTCTCGGGGCCGTGCTGGAGCAGTGGCAGCCACCCCGGCCGATCCCCACCCCGGCCCTGCCCCAGCGCCAGGAAGGCCTGCCTGTTCCGCGCTGACCGCTCATGCTCTCGAAGGCGCCCGCCCCCCGTTCGGTCCTGGCCCTGGATGTGGGGCGCCGGCGCATCGGTCTGGCCGGATGCGATCCGCTCGGGATCAGCGTCACGGCCCTGCCGGCCCTGGCCCGCGCCCGTTTCGGGGCCGATCTTGAGCACCTGCGACCGCTGCTGATCCGCCGCAATGTCCAGGCTCTGGTGGTCGGTCTGCCCCTGGATCGACAGGGTCAGCCCACGGCGCAGTCGATCCATTGTCGGCGCTACGGCGAGCGGTTGGCCCGGGCCCTGACCCTGCCCGTGGCCTGGGTGAATGACCAGGCCAGCACCTGGGCCGCGGCCGAAACCCATGGGCTGCATGGCGATCGCAGCGGTGCCCTCGACAGCGCCGCTGCAGCCCTGCTGCTGCAGCAATGGCTGGCGGAAGGGCCGGAGCCGGTGACGGTGGCGGACCCACGACCTGACACATCGGGGGTCGTTGGTTCATCCTGAAGAGGAATGAGACCCTTCGATGCCCAGCGACGGCCCCGCCTCCACCGGAACCGCAGATGTACCCACGGTGCTCGTGCGCGACAGCCACGGCCGTCAGCTGCTCTGTTTTCTTGAGCAGCTGATTCCCCTTGAGGGCCACGACTACGTTCTGCTGACTCCGGTCGACACCCCGGTCTGTCTGGTGAAGATCGCTGCTGAGGACAGCGATGATGACGATGAGGTGATCGACCAGCTCGATGCCGATGAGGAGATCCTGGCCAATGCCGAGGCCGTGCTGCAGGATCTCGATCTGACGCTCGTGCGTTCAGCGGTCACCCTCACCGTCAGTGGTGATCTGGAGGAGCCCGACATCGATGAACTGGAAGAGGAGCTCGAAGACGACCTCGAAGAGGACGAGGACGGTGAGACCGATCTCTACGAACTGTTGATTCAGTTCCGGGCCGACGATCAGGACTATGGCCTCTTCATCCCCCTTGATCCCTTCTTCGTTGTCGCTCGCATGGAGAGCGGAGAAGCCATTCTCGTTGAGGATGAGGAGTTCAGGCGGATCCAGCCTCTGATCGAGAAGGAACTCGATGAGCGTGAGCAGGGCGACTGATGCTGACCAAGCTGTTGCGCGCCGATCTTCTGCGTCCCAGCCTGGTGACGCCCGGGACGTTGGTGGATCTTTCTCTGGATCATCTGGCGGCCACAGGCATCGAGGCTCTGGTGCTTGATGTCGATCGCACGCTCCTTCCTCGCAGCCAGCCACAACTGCCGCCGCTGGTGGAGGTCTGGTTGCGGGAGGCAGTGCGTCGTTTTCCTGTGCATCTGCTGAGCAACAACCCCTCCCGCCGTCGGATCGGGGCCGTGGCGGAACCCTTCGGTCTTCCCTACACCACCTCCGCTTCCAAGCCCCGTTCCGGTGCCCTGCGGCAGGTGCTGGCGGAGCTCGGACTGCCGGCGGAGACGGTGGCGATGGTGGGGGATCGGATCTTCACCGATGTCCTCGTCGGCAATCGTCTCGGGCTTTACACGGTCCTGATCAAGCCGATGGGCGCCGATGGCACCCCCTGCCGTCGGGATCGACTCCAGGCGCTGGAGATCCGTCTGGCTCGCCTGGCGGGCATGGCCCTGCACTGATGGCCCACTCCTGATGGCACAGACTCCTCATCGCCCCAGCGGCGGGTGATCAAGGTGGGCACCAGCCTGCTGCGAGGGTCCGAGCAACGCGACACCGCCGCGGTGATCGCTGATCTGGCCGCGGCCCTCAGCGCCCGTCGCCGGCTCGGGGAGCAACTGGTTCTCGTCACCAGCGGCGCCGTCGGCCTCGGCTGTGCCGCCCTGGCCCTCCCCAGCCGCCCGACGGAGGTGGTGGCGCTTCAGGCGGCCGCCGCCGTCGGTCAGGGTCGCCTGATGGGCCTCTACGAGGGGGCCTTCGCCGGTCATGGTGTGCCCGTGGCCCAGGTGTTGCTCACCCGCGGTGACCTCGCCTCCCGTCGTCGCTACCAGAACGCCTCCAGCACGTTCGAGCAGCTCCTGGGCTGGGGTGTGGTGCCGATCGTCAACGAGAACGACACCCTGGCCACCGATGAACTGCGGTTCGGTGATAACGACACCCTGTCGGCCCTGGTGGCGGCGGCGATCGCTGCCGATGAGCTGATCCTGCTCACGGATGTCGATCGCCTCTATTCCGGCGATCCCCGCCGCGATGCCACCGCCCGGCCGATCGAGGAAGTGCGTGATCTCCTCGAGCTTGAGCGCCTCAGCAGTGCGGCAGGCTCCGGCGGCCAGTGGGGGACCGGCGGGATGACCACCAAGCTGGCTGCTGCCCGCATCGCCACCTCCAGCGGCATCCGTGTCCATCTCGGCGATGGCCGGGATCCCACGGTGCTCACGGGCCTGCTGGCCGGGGAGCGGTTGGGCACGGTCTTTCAGCCCAGCGTCCATCCCCTGCCGGATCGCAAGGGCTGGCTTGCCCATGCCCTGCTTCCGAAGGGAAGCCTCATCGTCGATGCCGGCGCCGAAAAGGCGTTGATCGAGCAGGGAGCCTCCCTGCTGGCCGTTGGCATCCAGGCCGTGGAGGGACTCTTCTCCCGTCGGGATGCCGTGCGTCTGCTCAGCCGCGATGGTCGGGAGCTCGGTCGCGGCCTGACGGCCCTGAGCAGTGAGGAACTGCAACAGGTGATCGGTCTCTGCAGCGATGCGATGCAGCAGCGGCTCGGGCCGGTGGGTGAGGAGGTCGTGCATCGCGACCATCTCGTGATCACCTGCCTGGAAGCACCACCACCCTGAGCGGCGTCGATCCGCTCCTCCCCCTACGATCCCGGCCATACCGCCACCTCCGGGAATGCGTTTCAGCAGCCTGCTCGGCCATCTCAGCGCCCTGGAGGCGAGCACTCCCCGCGATCTCGGCGAGGATCCCCTGCTCACGGGTGCCGCCGCCCTCGACCAGGCGGTGGCCGGTCAGCTGAGCTTCCTGGAGCGTGGCAATGCCCTGGCGGCTGCCCTGGCCGGCACCGGTGCCTCAGCGCTGCTGCTGCCGCTGGATGCCGAGCTGCAGGCCCTCGCCAGTGCCCAGGGGGTGGCCTGGGTCGCCGTCAGGGATCCGAGGCTGGCCTTTGCGGAAGCTCTCGAGGCCCTCCATCCGCGCCGCCTGCGACCAGCCGGCATTCATCCGAGTGCCGTGATTGATCCCGCCGCCCGGATCGGTGATGGGGTGCACATCGGTCCCCATGTGGTGATCGGTGAGGGCAGTGTGGTGGGCGATCGCTGCATCCTGCATGCCGGTGTTGTGCTTTACGACGACGTGCAGCTGGCGGAGAGCTGCGAGATCCATGCCGGCGCCGTGCTCCATCCCGGCAGCCGCCTGGCACGCGCCTGCGTGGTCCATTCCAATGCCGTGATCGGTTCCGAGGGCTTCGGGTTCGTGCCCACGGCCCAGGGCTGGCGCAAGATGCCGCAGACCGGTCTGGTGGTTCTCGAGGAAGCGGTGGAGGTGGGGTGTGGCACCACCATCGATCGTCCATCGGTCGGGGAAACCCGGATCGGCGCCGGCACCAAGATCGACAACCTGGTGCAGATCGGCCATGGGGTGAGCACCGGTCAGGGCTGTGCCCTGGCGGCGCAGGTGGGGATCGCCGGTGGAGCCCGGCTCGGCGCCGGCGTCATTCTGGCCGGGCAGGTTGGGGTGGCCAACCGCGCCACGATCGGCGATGGCGCGATCGCCGCCTCCCAATCGGGGATCCATGGTGATGTGGCCGCCGGTGAGGTGGTGAGCGGCTACCCGGCGATCCCCAACCGCCTCTGGCTGCGTTGTTCAGCTGTCTTTTCAAAGCTGCCGGAGATGGCCCGTACCCTGCGTCAGCTCAAGTCGGAGTCGTAGCCTCGGCTTCAGCGCATCTCGGCCTGCATGACCAGCTATCGGATCACCCTGTTGCCCGGGGATGGGATCGGCCCCGAGATCACAGCAGTGACCCGGCAGCTCCTGGATGCCGTGTCCCGTCGCCATGGCTTCAGCCTCAGCTATGACGAGCAGCCGGTGGGCGGAGCGGCGATCGATGCCACCGGTTCTCCGCTTCCCGAGAGCACCCTGGCGGCGTGCCGCCAGGCGGATGCGGTGCTTCTTGCCGCCATCGGCAGCCCGCAGTACGACACGCTGCCCCGGGAGAAGCGCCCTGAGACCGGGCTTCTGGCGTTGCGTGCCGGCCTCGGTCTGTTCGCCAACCTCCGTCCCGTCAAGACGATTCCCGCCCTGATCGATGCCAGCACCCTGCGCCCGGAGGTGATCAGTGGGGTGGATCTTCTGGTGGTGCGGGAGCTCACCGGTGGCATCTACTTCGGGACCCCCAAGGGCCGCATCCAGACCGAGGACGGCGAGCGCGCCTTCAATACGATGGTCTATTCGAGCGGGGAGGTGGATCGGATTGCCCGTGTCGGCTTTGATCTGGCGCAGCAGCGTCGCGGTGAACTCTGTTCGGTCGACAAGGCCAACGTGCTCGATGTCAGCCAGCTGTGGCGCGAACGGGTGGATCGCCTGGCTCCTGACTACCCGGGCGTCAGTGTCAGCCATCTCTACGTCGACAACGCCGCCATGCAGCTGGTGCGGGCCCCGCGCCAGTTCGATGTGCTCCTGACCGGCAACCTCTTCGGCGACATCCTCAGTGATGAGGCGGCGATGCTCACCGGTTCGATCGGCATGCTTCCCTCGGCGTCCCTGGGCTCGTCGGGTCCGGGCCTGTTTGAGCCGGTGCATGGTTCCGCTCCGGACATCGCCGGTCAGGACAAAGCCAATCCGATGGCCATGGTGCTGTCGGCGGCGATGATGCTGCGGATCGGGCTGCGCCAGGAGGCGGATGCTGCCGCGCTGGAGCAGGCCGTTGATGCGGTGCTGGCCGCCGGGTACCGAACCGGAGATCTGATGGCGGAGGGCTGCACTCACCTGGGTTGTGCCGCCATGGGCGAGCAGCTGTTGCGACAGCTGGAGACCTGATCGAGGTTCTGACGGGAGAACGGCCCTCCGACCTGCGAGAATCGCGTCGATTTTTCTTCCTGCGCCGATGTCCAAGCGTCACCCCGTTGTGGCTGTCACCGGGTCCTCCGGCGCAGGAACCAGCACGGTCAAACGCGCCTTCGAGCACATCTTCAAGCGCGAAGGCATCACGCCGGCGGTCGTCGAAGGCGACAGTTACCACCGCTTTGAGCGGGGCCCCATGAAGGAGGCCATGGCCGCCGCCCTGGCGAAGGGCGAGAACTTCTCCCACTTCGGCCCGGAAGCGAACCTGTTCGACAAGCTCGAGGAGCTGTTCCGCACCTACGGCGAGACCGGCAGCGGCCAGAAGCGTTATTACCTCCATTCCGTCGAGGAGGCCGCTGAGCACAATGGGCGTCTCGGCACCAATCTTGAGCCCGGACAGTTCACCCCCTGGGAAACGATCCCTTCCGGCACCGACCTCCTCTTCTACGAGGGTCTGCATGGCGGTGTGAAGGGTGACGGCTACGACGTGGCCGGCCTGGCGGACCTGCTGGTGGGTGTGGTGCCGGTGGTGAATCTGGAGTGGATCCAGAAGATCGCCCGCGACAACAAGGAACGGGGCTACTCGGCCGAGGCCACCGTGGACACGATCCTGCGCCGGATGCCTGATTACATCAATCACATCTGCCCGCAGTTCAGCCAGACCGACATCAATTTCCAGCGGGTCTCCACCGTGGACACCTCGAATCCCTTCATGATTCGAGATATCCCTACCCCCGATGAATCCTTCGTGATCATTCACTTCCGCAAGGGAGCCCGGGAGAAGTGGGGGATTGATTTCACCTACCTCCTCGACATGATCCACGACTCATTCATGTCCAGTCCGACCTCGATCGTGGTCAATGGCGGCAAGATGGGTTTTGCGATGGAGCTGATCCTCACCCCGATCATCCATCGTCTGATCGAGGAAAAGAAAAAGCTCGCCTGATCGCTGTTTCCGGCGGTGGGCCCCTTAGGCTGGATCCACCGAAAGGATCCGGTGAGGTCAATTTCCTTCACCACCACCAAAACGGGCTCCACCTCAGACCTTCGTGTCAGGGGGGAGCCTGTTTCGTTTGTGATCCAGGGGGCCGGGGCGGGTCAGGCGCGCAACGATCCGAGTGTGCGTCTCGATCAGGTCGACAGTCGCACCGTGATCGGTCGGGCCCGCATGGTCTATCTGCAGCACATGACCCGGTCCCCATCGGCAGTGGAGCCGCTCGGTGTGGTCCTGGTCGAAGAGTTGGCCGCTGGAAGTTCCCGGCGTGCATCCGAGGCCTCGGGCTCAGCTGTTCAGGGTCGGGTGGTCTTCGAATGCCCGGTGCTTCTGCCCAGTGAGATCTATGTGCCCCTGGAATGGTTGAAGAGCCGAGGTCCCCGCAGCCGAGGCACCCGTTCGTCCCAGAGGCCCTGACATGGTTCCCGAATTGCCTGTGCTGCTGGGCCTGGCGGCCCTGATCGGCGCCTGTGTCGGCAGTTTCGTCAATGTGGTCGCCTGGCGCCTGCCCCGGGGGGAATCGTTCATCGCCTCCCGCAGCCATTGCCCCTGCTGCGGCAGCACCCTGGCCTGGTTTGAGCTGCTGCCCGTGGTGTCGTTCCTGCTGCTCGGCCGCCGCTGCGGCCACTGCAATCAGCCGATTTCCTGGCGTTATCCGTTGGTGGAGCTGCTCAGCGCCGGTCTCTGGGCCGCGATGGTGGTGGCCCATCCGCCCCTGCCCGGCGGCCCCAGCTGGTTGATCCTCGGGGCTGGCTGGTTGCTCGTGAGCTGGTTGCTGCCTCTGATGTTGATCGATCTCGATCGGCTCTGGTTGCCTGAGCCCCTCTGCCGCTGGGGCCTGGTGCTCGGCCTGCTGATCACGCTGGCGGTTGGCCTGGGTCAGGGCAGCTGGCAGATGCGCGAGCTGCTCTTTGATCATCTCCTGGCGGCTGCCGTTGGTCTGCTGGCCCTGGAGGCCCTGAGCGGCCTCGGCTCCCTCTGGCTTGGACGCCCGGCGCTGGGTCTGGGGGACGCCAAACTTGCCGCCCTGCTGGGCGCCTGGCTCGGACTGCAGGCCCTGGCTCTGACGCTGGCCCTGGCGATCGTGCTCGGTGCACTGGTCGGTTCCCTGGCTCGGATGATGGGGCGGCTCGGACCGTTGCAGCCCTTCCCTTTCGGACCGTTCCTGGGAGCTGCCGCCGTTGTGATCTGGCTGGGAGGGGTCGATCCCTGGCTGGCGCTTCTGGCCTCTCTGGTGCCTCCCGGTTCCGTGATCTGAGATCTGAACGGCGTTGCCGTCCTTCGAGGCAGCTGGCGGATGTCCCAGGCGAGGGTCGACGGAGGGGGGCGATGGCATGCCGTCATCGCGGCGTCACGGTTCCGATCTTTAATGGCTGTGATCTGATCCCGTCCCGTGTCGCTCTTCGACTGGTTTGCCGATCGCCGCAAGGTCGCCCCCACGGTGCGCAATGCCCAGGAGGTCAATGATGACGATGGTCTCTGGAGCAAATGTCCCGAATGCGGACTGGTCTCCTATCGCAAGGATCTGATCGCCAATGCCAGCGTCTGCTCCGGCTGCGGCTATCACCACCGGATTTTCAGCGACGAGCGCATTCGTCTGATTGCCGATCCCGAGAGCTTCGAGCCGATCGATGCGGATCTGGCTCCGGTGGATGCCCTGGCCTTCAAGGATCGGCGCAGCTATGCGGATCGCATCCGCGACAGTCAGGGGAGCACGGGTCTGCGCGATGCCGTGATCACGGGCCTCTGCCGGCTGGAGGGCCTGCCGCTGGCGCTGGGTGTGATGGATTTCCGCTTCATGGGCGGATCGATGGGCTCGGTGGTGGGTGAAAAGCTGACCCGCCTGATCGAGTGCGCCACGGAACGGGGTCTGCCGGTGCTGGTGGTCTGCTCGTCGGGAGGCGCCCGGATGCAGGAAGGGATGTTGAGCCTGATGCAGATGGCCAAGATTTCCGGCGCCCTGGAGCACCATCGCCAGGCCGGTCTGCTTTATCTGCCGCTTCTCTCCCATCCCACCACCGGAGGTGTCACCGCCAGTTTCGCCATGCTTGGTGATCTGATCCTGGCGGAACCGCGGGCGTTGATCGGTTTTGCAGGCCGGCGGGTGATCGAGCAGACCCTGCGCGAGAAACTCCCCGATGATTTCCAGACGGCTGAGTACCTGCAGGATCATGGCTTTGTTGATCTGATCGTGCCCAGGACCCGCCTCCGGAGCACCCTGGCGGGGCTGCTGCGCCTGCATGGTGTCCGCTCCGCCCTGCCGGCCTGAGCGATGAGACCCCTTTCAACCCATCCCATCAGGCCTTCCATCAGGCCTCCGATGCCCAGGCTCCTGTCCTTCCGGGGGCGAAGAGGCCTGGTGCCCTTGATCGCTGACCGTCTGCTGCCACTGCTGGTCGCGATCGTGATTCTGATGGCACCCGCTTGCCCGCCGGTCTGGGCCGGACCGGTGGAGTGGCATGAAGTTCCAGCCACCGTGGACGGTCGCCAGTGGTGGGATTCCGGCAGCCTGCGCTTCAGCCGCGGCGGTTATCTGACCGTGCTCAGCCGCTTTCAGCCGGCCTCGCCGGCGCCAGCGCCCTCCGGGGCCGCTGCAGGGACGGAACCGCCGGAGAGACCTGCCCCCAGCACCCTGTATGTGATGGAGATCGATTGCGATGAATCCCTGTATCGCGATCGTTCAGTCAATGGCTTTCATCAGTTCTCCCCTCAGTGGCAACCGGTGGTGGCCGATGACCTGATCGGTGAGGTGATCGTTGAGGCCTGTGCCGCCGGTTCTGCCCGGATTCAGGCCGGCGAGGGTCGCGGGGTCTGAGCGGAGCTGCGGAGCTGCGGAGCTTTAGCCTTGCCGCGCTCCTCCGGCGTGTGCAATCCGTGGCCAAGGTTCCGTTTCGATCGAGCCGGCCGCTGCGGGTGGCGATCGCCGGGCTGGGCTTCGGTGAAGCTGTTCATCTCAAGGCCCTCACCAGTCAGAGCGCCACTGAGCCCGTCGCGCTCTGGCATCCACGTCAGGAGCGGCTGGACAGGGCCTGCCTGGCCAGTGGCTTGCCGGGAACGACCGATTTCAGCGCCCTGCTGGCTGATCCGGCTGTCGAGGCCATCGTGATCGCCACACCTCCAGGTCCCAGGTTCGAGCTCGCCAGAGCAGCCCTGGAAGCCGGCAAGCATCTGATGCTCGAGAAGCCCGTCGCCCTGGAGCCGGCCCAGGTGGAGGAGCTCCAGCGTCTGGCGCTGCGAGCGCGGCTGACGGTGGCCGTGGATTTCGAATACCGGGCGGTGCCCTTGTTTCAGCAGGCGGCTGAATGGATCCAGCAGGGGCGGCTCGGCCCGCTGCATCTGGTCACCCTCAACTGGCTGATGGGAAGCCGCGCCAATCCTGAACGTCCCTGGAACTGGTATTCCCAGCGATCGGAAGGTGGCGGGGTGCTCGGCTCGCTGGGCACCCATGCCTTCGATACCCTGCACTGGCTCGTCGGACCGACCCTCCGGCTGCAGGCGCAGCTGAGCACCGTCATCGCAGACCGTCCCCTGGCCGATGGCAGCGGTCACCGTGCCCCGGTGGATGCCGACGATGTGGCTCTGGTGCAGCTTGAACTCGAAACGGCCGCAGGGGCATCCGTTCCCGCTCAGATGACGCTTTCGTCGGTCGCCAGCCGTGGCCGCGGCTACTGGATCGAGCTCTATGGCCGGGAAGGAACCCTGGTGCTCGGGTCCTCCAACCAGGCCGATTACGTGCATGGATTCCAGCTCTGGATCTCCCAGGGCGGTGAGCCCCTGCGGCCGGTGCCGGCCGATCCCAGGCTGGCCTTTGCCCGCACCTGGGAGGATGGCAGGATCGCTCCGGTGGAGCGCCTTCATGGCTGGTGGGCCGAGGCGATCCGGAGCGGCCGGCCGATGGTGCCGGGTCTGGCCGAGGCCCTGGCCAGTGAGCGGTGCTGCGCGGACGCCAGAGGCCTGCACGGCATCCTCTAAAGTGCCGACGGCCAAACTCGGTCATCAAGGCGGTGCCCTGATGCATCGAGTCCCCTATCCGCCCCCGACCTGAGGTTTCCCATGGCGCTCGTCCCGCTTCGACTGCTGCTGTACCATGCCGCTGAAAACGGCTATGGCATCCCTGCCTTCAACGTGAACAACCTGGAGCAGGTGCAGTCGATCATGGAGGCTGCCCATGAAACTGACAGCCCTGTGATCCTGCAGGCCTCCCGCGGGGCCCGTCAGTACGCCGGTGAGAATTTCCTGCGCCACCTGATCCTGGCGGCTGTCGAAACCTATCCCGACATCCCGGTGGTGATGCACCAGGACCACGGCAACAGCCCGGCCACCTGCTTCGGTGCCGCCGCCAACGGTTTCACCTCCGTGATGATGGACGGCTCCCTGGAAGCTGACGCCAAGACCCCCTCCAGCTACGAGTACAATGTCGCCGTCACCAGGGAAGTGGTGGACGTCGCCCACGCCATCGGTGTGAGTGTCGAAGGGGAACTGGGCTGCCTGGGCTCTCTGGAAACCGGCAAGGGTGAAGCCGAGGACGGCCATGGCTTCGAGGGCACGCTCGACCACAGCCAGCTGCTCACCGATCCCGCTGAAGCGGCTGATTTCGTCGCCAAGACCAAGGTCGATGCCCTGGCCATCGCCATCGGCACCAGCCACGGCGCTTACAAGTTCACCCGCAAGCCGACCGGTGAAGTGCTGGCCATCAGCCGCATCGCCGAGATTCACAAGGCCATCCCCAACACCCACCTGGTGATGCATGGCTCCAGTTCCGTTCCCCAGGAGTGGCTGGACATGATCAACAAGTTCGGTGGTGCCATCCCCGAGACCTACGGCGTGCCCGTGGAGGAAATCCAGGAGGGCATCCGTAACGGCGTGCGCAAGGTGAACATCGACACCGACAACCGCCTGGCCTTCACGGCTGCGATCCGTGAGGCTGCCGCCAAGGATCCCGCCAACTTCGACCCCCGCCACTTCAACAAGCCTGCCCGGGCTTACATGAAGCAGGTCTGCCTTGATCGTTACCAGCAGTTCTGGGCTGCCGGCAATGCCAGCAAGATCAAGCAGCGCGACATCAACTTCTACGCCGGCCTGTACGCCAAAGGCGCCCTTGATCCCAAGACGGCTGTCGCCGCCTGATCATCGTTAGGTTGATTGTTAAAGGGCCCCACTGGGGCCCTTTTTTATTCCTTACTCAAGATTGAGTGTGCCAAGGGTATTCTGGCGTCGCTGTTGATCCTTGGCCCTGTATGCCGCCATGCAGTCATCCTTGGGAACGAGCAGACAGCTGACATACCCAGAGGCTTCGATCAGGGCAGCCCGTAGGGCCTTGGCGGTCGGAGTTCTGTTCTCGCTGGTCGAGTTGTTGGAGAAGCTGAAGGTTCCGGCGATGGCTGTAGCCGCATAACCGGCATTCCCCATCGGCACAAAACCCCCAACGATTGCAGCGGCAGGCAGCAGACTTCCACCGTTGCTCTTCTGCTCCTGGGTGTTGGTAGCTCGACCTTCGACGGTGCGGGAACCAACGATTTCTCCTGTTGTGCTATCGACGACCCTGATGTCGATAGCGACATAATCTTTCGTGATCGTGTTCTGCTTGGAACCACCAAACCCCAGGAAGCTCATGCCACTCCCCTTGCTTTCGACATTGGTGGCGGAGTCATAGGAGGTGATCGTACCAAGAATGATGTAGCGAGCTCCTGTCATCTTCCCCTTGGCGGCGGCGGTGGAGCTTCCTTTGCGCACAATGCCGAGCTCGCTCAGTTCCTGCTCGGAAAGCACCTGGTTGAGGTTGCGACGTTCGACGACCCGGAGGTCACCGGTGGCGGACAATTCGTTGGCCAGGGCATGGGAGAGATCCTGGGCGACGGGTCCCTGCCACCACCAGGCTCCGGTGACATTGTTCTTGAATTCAGGCACGGAGACCGTCGGTGGGCCGGCGGCGCGTCGCCCCGTCGCCGGTTGTGTCTGGGCGATGCCGGGCTGACTGAGCCCAAGAGTAGTGATGAATGCTACAACAAATAAGCGTGATTGTTGGCGGCTGATCTTGGCAGACATCTGGAGTTCCTCCCTGTTTTAATTTCAATGTTAAAGCCACACTGTCGTTCCCGGCAACGGCCTGGCAAAGGTTTGGTGTCGCACGCGCCTGGAGGCTCAACCCTGCTGACGGTCGCTCTCACCTGCGCGTTCACTTCTGTCGTCGAGGGATGGGCGCACCCGGTTTCTGTGATGGCTTGATCGATGGTTCGATGAAGTCCTCAGGGCCATGGAGAGATTGGCAAAGGAAAGCCATGGTTCACTGTCAATGTGTGGCTTGAATTGTAGGCAATGATTTGAGATTTTTCTGGTCACTTTGTCTCCCTCTTCAGTCTTCCATTACGCTTTCGGCTTCTTCTTCAGTCGCATCGAATGGTGATGATCTCTGATGTCTCCTCAATGGTCAGCTGCCGTTTCATTCAGGGATCTTGAACGGTTCTCCGGATTCTCCCTGGGCTGGCCTGGCGGCGGCGAGGCGCGTCAGAGCATCCCGTAGATTGCGTTCCATCACGAAGGTCACACCATCGGTGACGACCACCCGGACGAGGGAAGGAAGATTATTGTTTCTGCTTTGCAGATAGATTGGTTCGACATAGAGCAGTCCCCGGCCGACGGGCAGGACCAGAAGATTGCCATGGATCACTTCAGAACCGGCTCGATTCCAGAGTCCGAACTGATAACTGATCGCCGGATCCTGCTCAATCAGGGCCGAAATCTGCTGGGGACCGAGCAGCAGTCGTTGTTGCGGGAATCGAACCAGTAACTGGGACCCGTAATGGGGAGCATCGTTGCGAGCGGCAAGCCAGCCCACCAGGTTGGCACGGCCCAACGGTGAGAAGGGAACCAGAAGAACGAATTCAGGACGATTCTGCCCAGGCAGCTGCAGTTCTGCCTGATAAGGCTTCACCGGAATCGTTTTTGAGCCGTAGATCTCGGTTGGAATTGACCAGACATCGTCGCCGTTATAAAACGTCCGGACGTTGGTCACATGAAAACGCAGCAGCCGTTCGGCTTGGACCTGAAACTGACTCTGAGGCACCTGAATATGGCGCAGCAGGGCCGACGGCATGGCGCTCAGAGGTTGAAAGAGTTCCGGGAAAGCCCGCTGCCAGGTCCGCAGGATCGGATCGGTCGGATCGCTGATGTACAGGCGGATGCTGCCGTTGTGGGCATCCACCACTGCCTTCACCGGATTGCGGAAATAGCGGATGCCGCTCGGATTGGGATCGCTGTAGGGGTAGCTGCGGCTCGTGGTGAACCCGTCCAGCAACCAGTATTGGTGTTGGCGGCTGTCGTAACCGGGACTGTTCGGGATGCGGGCGGTGACCAGATAGGGCTGACTCTCAAAACGCAGGAATGGGGCCAGGGCCGTCAGCCGTTCGTTCACCTGGCGACGCATCAGCAGACGGGAATCCGGTGTGAGCGCTCCGGTGAACAGCAGCCGTGCTTCCCCCAGATACACCGCCGCCATCAGACGCTGCAATGGCTGTCCCAACGGCACGCCTCCGGTTCCCTGGTAGTGGGTGTAGACGTTCAGTTCGCCATCGGGATAATCGAATTCCTGCACCAGGCTGGGGGCGATGGCATACGGAGCCTTGGCAGAGCCGTAGTAGAGCCGCGGCCGTCCCACCGGCAGGGCCCGTCGCACCATCGCCGTCGAGAGGCCCAGGTTCGGCAGGCCCTGCACCTGGCCGCTGCGACCGAGATCCTTGACCAGATACAGCGGCAGCCCATCAGGTCCGGCGGCATTCACCGCAGAGATCGTGAATCCGTAGCCGTGGGTGAAGATCAGATGGCGGTTCAGCCAGGTGCGTGAGCCGGCCGCCAGCGCCGAGGAATCAAGCTCCCGGGCTTAGATCTGCACCTGCTGGGAGCCGCGTCTGGGATCCGCGCTCAGGGGATAGCGATCAACGGCTGCGGAAGGGAAGCTGTAATACAGGCGCAGCTGTTGCAGTTGCCGGTTCGTCGCCAGAAGTGGTGTGCTGTCCCAGAGACGCACGTTCGCCAGGGTGCCCGGGGCACTGGCGAGATCGGCTGGGGTCAGTTTCTGGCGCGGTTCCAGCGTCAGGTCGCTGACCCGCTCCAGTCCGAAGGCGCGTCGGGTGCCTTGAATGGTCCGCGCCAGGTAGGCGCTTTCAACAGCCAGTTCCCGCGGTTGCACCCACAGGCGCTGGACGAGCGGTGCCACCAGCCATTCCGTGATCGGCACCAGACCCATCGTGCCCAGCAGGGGCAGAAGCAGCCCGCGCCGCAGCCAGTGGCGGGGCAGGGGAACCAGCAGCCCGAGGGCACTGAACAGCAGGAGCAGGCTGAGGAGCAGCCGCAGGGGCAGTCGGACGTGGAGATCAACGAAGCCGGCCCCTGAGGCCACGCCGCTGCCGGCGACCATCAGGTTGAACGGGGCCAGGGCCGTTGCCATGGCCACGAGCAGGGCCAGCACCGCCAGCTGGGGCTGCAGCACCTGCTGTTGTTCGCGGCTCAGGCCTGGGAATGCCAGTTCCGAGAGGCTGTCGGACTCCGTGAGCGTGAGCCAGAGACAGGCGGCCAGCCCGACGATCACCTGGGCGATGAGCACGCTCAGCAGCAACCGCCAGGCGGGCAGCTGCAGCACCGTGAACGAGAGATCGAGGCCCGTGATCGGATCGGCCTCGCGGAAGGGTTGGGCCAGGAGAGCCGGCAACCACAGGCTCCAGCCCCGGGCCAGGGCGGTGGCCGATCCCGCCAGAGCCGCGGTGAGGGCCACCCGCAGGGTGTTGTGGGGCCAGAGCAGCAGGGGGATCAGCAGGGCGGCCGCCAGGCCGATCCAGAGGCTGAGGGGAAGATCCCCGAGCAGGGGCAGGCCGCTGATCACTTCACCGCTGAAGGGGGCCGTGATCAGATCCTGAGCCTGAACGATCAGATAGGTGAGCCCTCCGGCGAGCAGGAGCAGCAGCAGCCCCATCAGCAGCAGATAGGAGCGTCCCCTGAGGCGCAACAGCACCAGGGGCCGAAGGGTCTTGCGGGCCGCCTGCAGGCGGAGGTTCCAGCACCGCCCCATCTGTTGCAGCTGCAGCGGCACCCCGAGACCGAGCACCAGCAGGAAGGCCGTGATCTGGAACAGCCAGCGGCGCCGCACCACATCCTGAAAACCGAGCTGCTGGAACCAGTGCCATTCGATCCAGAGACGGCTCGAGAGCAGCAGGGTCAGAGCGACGACTCCGAACGTCAGCAGGAGCAGGGCAATCCGGCGCAGGCGGGCCATTGCGGCAGGAGCGGCCAGGACCCTGACGCTAGGAGCCGGGGGGCTCGTGGGCGATCACCCCAGAGCTGCGGGCATCAGGGCTCCATCAGGGCGTCGAAGGGACCCCCCTGTTCAATAGCCGATCCGTGAACTCGGGTATTTCGATGGCTCCGGTCGGTCGCTGCTAGTTTCAGCTCACCTTCCGGTGTGATCGTGACGGCAACCCTTTCCCGTTCCACCCTCCAGCGTCCCACCTTCACCGGGCTGCGTTGCAAGGAATGCGGTCATGCCTATGAGGCCGCAGCCCGTCACGTCTGTGAGGACGTCTGTTTCGGCCCCCTTGAGGTGGTCTACGACTACGAGGAGATCGCCCGCCGGGTCAGTCGGGCTTCGATCGAGGCCGGTCCAGCCTCGATCTGGCGCTATCGAGAGTTCCTGCCGATCGAGGGCGATCCGATTGATGTGGGGACAGGCTTCACCCCCCTGCTCCGGGCCAATCGCCTTGCCCGCCGCCTCGGCCTGAGGTCGCTCTACATCAAGAACGACGGTGTCAACATGCCGACGCTGTCCTTCAAGGACCGTGTTGTTTCAGTGGCGCTCACCCGTGCCCGGGAGCTGGGCTTCAGCACCGTCAGCTGTGCCTCCACCGGCAATCTGGCGAACTCCACCGCCGCGATCGCCGCCCATGCCGGTCTGGAATGTTGTGTGTTCATCCCCAGCGACCTGGAGCTGGGAAAGGTGCTGGGGACGTTGATCTACAACCCCACATTGATGGCGGTGAAAGGTAATTACGATCAGGTTAATCGTCTCTGCTCGGAAGTTGCCAATACCTATGGATGGGGATTCGTCAACATCAATCTTCGTCCTTATTATTCTGAAGGTTCCAAAACTCTGGGATATGAGGTGATCGAGCAGCTCGGTTGGCAGCTTCCTGATCATATTGTTGCTCCCCTGGCGTCCGGTTCTCTGTTCACCAAGATCCGCAAGGGCTTTGATGAGTTCATCAAGGTTGGACTGGTCGAGGAGAAGCCTGTGCGCTTCAGCGGTGCCCAGGCTGAGGGGTGTTCGCCGATTGCCCAGGCTTTTGCTGAAGGTCGCGATTTCATCACACCCGTCAAGCCGAACACGATCGCCAAGTCGTTCGCCATCGGCAATCCTGCCGATGGCCCCTACGCCATCGATATTGCCAACCGCACCAACGGATCGATCGCCGCTGTCAACGATGAGGAGATCATCGAAGGCATCAAGTTGCTGGCCGAAACGGAAGGCGTGTTCACGGAGACAGCAGGTGGCACGACCATCGCTGTTCTCAAGAAGCTGGTGGAACAGGGGAAGATCAATCCCGACGAAACCACCGTCGCTTACATCACCGGCAATGGATTGAAAACAACGGAAGCGGTGAGCTCATCGATCGGGGAGCCTTTCCTGATCGAAGCGCAGCTCGACAGTTTCAACGCGGCCTGGGAGCGCGCTCAGTCCCTGCAGCGGGCCACCTGGGAGACCGTCGGCTGATCCGATCAGCGCCATGGCGCCGCCTTCAATCCTGCAGCGTTCGCCTTCCACGACAGGCTTACCCTGTTCTCCCAGTGTTCACTGTTCCATTCATTTCGCTTCCGATGGCTGTTCAGGTTCTGATCCCCACCCCCCTGCAGAAATTCACCGATAACGAAGCTTCGCTGTCTCTTGAAGCCACCAGCGTCGATGCTCTGCTCCAGGCGCTCGAAGGCCGTTACTCGGGCATCCTGGCACGCCTCTGTGATGACAACGGCAAGCTTCGTCGCTTCCTCAATGTCTATGTGAACAGCGAGGACATTCGCTTCCTCGACAACCAGGCCACAGCCCTCAAGGATGGCGATGAGGTGAGCATTGTCCCCGCCGTTGCCGGGGGCTGACCCCGAAGCCCGATTTCATTGATTAGCGTCCTGCCAACGTTTGAGTGACTGGAGACCTCCCGCATGACCCAGTCTCCGATCCGCCGGACCTCCGGCCGGCTTCCTCAGGCCGACCCGGAGGTCACAGACCGCACCTTGTCCGGCAAGGCCCTGCTGTTTGATTACCGGCAGGCAGCCAATCCGGTTCGTCCGGGCCTGACGGAGCCGATTTCCTGCCATCGCTGGGATGCTGCTCTGCATGCCCAGGGTCCGTCAGCGATTCTTCCGTTGGATCTGAGTGCGGCCCTTGGTTGCCCGGGACCCGCCACCAGTCCTGGCCTGGCGGCCCACTTCATCCGACTTGAGGCCGGCGATCGCCTCACGGCCGCCGCCGCCGCCACCAGTTCCCTGTTCTTTGTGCTCTCCGGTCGCGGACAGTGCGAGCGTCCCGCCCAGGCGAGCAGTCCCTCCTGTGAGTTGTCCTGGCAGGCCGGAGATCTGTTCGTGCTGCCTGCAGGCGCTTCGCCACAGCTTCAGGCCGGTGATACCAGCGTTCTCTACTGGGTGCATGACGCCCCCCTGCTCACCTATCTCGGTGTCACCCCTCAGGAGCCACGCTTCGAGGTCACGTTGTACCCAGCAGCCTGGCTTCAGGAGCAGCTCCAGCAACTGGCCAGCCACCCTGGCAGTCAGCAGAGCAACCGTCTGAGTCTGTTGTTGGCCAATCGCGATCTGCCGACGACCCGCACCGTCACCCATGTGCTCTGGGCGATGTTCGGCATGGTGCCCGCTGGTGCCACCCAGGCGCCCCATCGTCATCAATCCGTGGCGCTGGATCTGATCATCGACTGCGATCCCGGTTGCTACACCCTCGTCGGCACCGAGCTCGATGCCGAGGGCGCGCTCCGGAATCCCCGCCGCATCGACTGGCAGCCCGGCGGTGTCTTCGTCACCCCGCCGGGTCACTGGCACGCCCATGTCAACAGCAGCGGACGTACGGCCCATCTGCTGCCGATTCAGGATGCCGGCCTGCAGACCTACTTACGCACTCTCGACATCCGCTTCGCGGGGTGAAAGGTTCAGGTCACCAAGGATTCTCTGTCGTTGAACGAGCTGTTCACTGACCGATCCGGCTCAGGGAGAACTGGATGTTCTGTTTGAAATCGCGTTCATAGGTCTCCACCATGGCCCGCAGTCGATCGCCTTCCAGGGTTTCCTCCTGAATCAGGGCTTCCACCAGGGTGTCGAGCAGTACGCGCCGGGGTCGCAGCAGGGCCAGCGCTTCCTCCAGGGCCTGACGCGCCAGCAGACGCACCTGTTGATCAATGCGATTGCCGGTGATCATCGAGTGACTGGGCTGCGGGCGCAGCCAATCGCGCCCGAGAAACACCTCGGATCCGTCGCTGTCGAGAGCCACGGGCCCGAGTTCGGAAAACCCGAAGCGGGTCACCATTTCCCGGCACAACCGGCTGACCATTTCCAGGTCCCCGGCGGCTCCCTGCGTGATTTCACTCGGACCGAAGACCACCAGTTCAGCGGCGCGACCGCCCAGGGCCACCACCAGCCGCGCCTTGAGATCGGCTTTGCTCACCAGGCCGGAATCCAGCCGCTCCTCATCCGGGGTCATCCGCGCGAATCCTCCGACGCCACCGGCCCGCGGCAGCAGGGTCACTTTGTCGAGTCGATCGGCGTGGGGTACCAGGGTGGTGAGCAGGGCATGGCCGATCTCGTGATACGCGATCAGGCGCTTCTTGGCGCTGTCCTGCAGTGGCGCCACCGTCAGTCCCATCGTGATTCGCTCCAGGGCATCACTGAGGGCGCGATCATCAATCGACTGACGCTCACGGCGGGCGGTGAGAATGGCCGCCTCATTGAGAAGATTGGCGAGATCCGCACCGGAGAAGCCCGGGGTGCGCAACGCCCATTCCGCCAGCGAGACGCTCTCATCGAGGGGTTTGCTGCGTGCATGAACCGCCAGGATCTGCTCCCTGCCGCGACGATCGGGTAGATCGACGCTGATCTGACGATCGAAACGACCCGGCCGCATCAGGGCCGTGTCAAGCACATCCGGTCGGTTGGTGGCCGCCAGCAGCACCACCCCGGAATTCTCCTCAAAGCCGTCCATCTCCGTGAGCAGCTGGTTCAGCGTCTGCTCCCGCTCGTCATTGCCGCCGCCGATTCCGGCACCGCGCTGGCGACCGACGGCATCGATCTCGTCGATGAAGATGATGCAGGGCGCCTTCGCTTTGGCCTGACGGAAGAGATCCCGGACCCGGCTGGCACCGACCCCGACGAACATCTCCACGAACTCCGAGGCGGCCAGCGAAAAGAAGGGCACCCCCGCCTCACCGGCGATCGCCTTGGCCAGCAGTGTCTTGCCGGTGCCGGGAGGGCCGACGAGCAGCACCCCCCTGGGAATCCTTGCGCCGATGCTCGTGAAGGTCTCTGGGGTTTTCAGGAAGGTGACCACCTCCTGAAGTTCCTCTTTCGCTTCACCGATTCCCGCCACATCCTCGAATCGCACCGTGTTATCAGCGTCCGCCTGCAGGCGCGGCTGGCTGCGGCCGAAGCCGATGGCCCGATTGGCCACCTGAGCGGAACGCCGGATCAACAGGGCCAGCCCACCCAGCATCAGGGCGGCGAGCAGCAGATTGGAGATCAGGGCCACGCTGGCCTCGTTCTGGCGGTCATCACGCACCGTCAGCGGCACCCGAGCCGCTTCCGCGGTGCGCAGCAGCAGGGTGTCGTTGGCAAACACCGGCACCGTCTGCTGCTGGCCATCCCGAAGCCGTACCTGCACCTCGCGTTGGCGTGGTGAGAGCACCAGCTCCTTCACCTGACCGCCGCGGATCGATTCCAGGAGACGGCTATAAGACAACGTCGGTACGGGGGCCAGACCGAGCCGCTGCATCAGGGACGGATGACCTGAGGCCTGAACCGGTTCGGGTTTCGATCCTGGGGGTGATGCGCTGGAGGGAGCCCCCGTGGACAGGGTCGCCGCAGCGCCGTTGAACGGTGCTCTGGCCTCGGCGAACAAGGGTGTGAGGAGACCGGATGTCTGAGTGGAAAGCCCGGCCATCAACGGTGTTGACGGCGGCAGTGAAGTGTTGCTCACGCGAATGCCAGCCTTCCTGGAGCTTAGCGATTTGACGAAAGGGAAGGTGAGAAAGGACAATCATCGTTTGGCTGATCGTTCGGGATGGCTGTTCCCAAGAAGAAAACCTCCAAAGGCAAGCGCAACCAGCGCCATGCCACCTGGAAGGCCAAGGCTGCTGTGGCGGCCCAGAAGGCCATGTCGATCGGCAAGGCCGTGCTCAGCGGACGTGCCCAGGGCTTCGTCTACCCCGTGGCTGAAGAGGCTGACTCCGCAGACAGCTGATCTGCAGCAGCAGCGCTGAAGGGCCAGTCCGTCGTCAGGCCGCACCAGCGGCAGCGACGCTGGCCATCGAGTAGGGCCACCGCGTGTTGCTTTTCAGCCGCCTCTGCCAGGTCAGGCTTCTCTGCCAATCCAGCTGTGTCTGCCCATCCAGACCTGTCTGCAAAGTCAGTGCTGTCCTCCAGACCCGTCGAGTTTTCCAGATCCGTCGTGTCTTCCAGACCTGTCGTGTTTTCCGGACTCGTCGTGTTTTCCAGACTTGTCATGGTGACAGTGCTGCCAGTGCTCATGGCGCTGAAGGCCCTGCCAGCGGCGGTCGTATCGACAGAGTTCTCTTCTCTTGCCACCTGCGGGAATCCGGCCGCTGTCAGCAGCGGGTCCTGGTAGAGCTCCGGAGGCAGGGAGGCAAGACTCGATCGCACGAGGGCCTCAATGTCTCTGGCGCTGAGCCAGCCTCCACCGGTTCGTCGCTGCCTGGCTTCCGCCTGCAGCCGCCAGCGCCCTGGCAGGGTCCATCGGGTCGGACGCAGCAACCACAAGCCATCCAGCTGATTCCAGAGCGGTTCGTAGGCCTGCAGGAAGCTGTTCCAGCGGGGCAGCCAGGCCTTTTCCTCCTCCCGCAGCTGCAGCCCGGAATCGCTCCGGCCACGGTTTCTGAGATCCTGGCCACCATTGTGGCCACGATTCTGTCGCGGGCTGCTGCTGACGCCCCGGTCGCTTTCGCCCCGGGGCGCCTGATGATCTGACGGTTCGCCTCGATGCAGCACCCTGTCAAGTTCAGTCCCCGGCAGCGAACGGCAACCGATCAGCCAACCTTCCAGCACGAGCACGTCGGCGTCGCTCTCCTGCCAGCCGTCCCGCTCCCCTTCGCCACCGGCAAGGGTTTTGTTGAACCGTGGCAGCCTCAGATGGCCCCTCTGACGCCACGTCGCGATCGTTTCCAGCAGCAGGCCGTCGGCATGGCGTCCCGGGGGCCCCCGGCTGACACCGACGGGATTGCCGGCAAGGACCCGGCGGCGTTCGGGCAGTGGCAGATAGAAATCATCAATGGAGGCCACCGCCACCGTCAGGCCGAACCGGGGACCCAGGCGCAACAGCTGCCGGGCCAGGGTGCTCTTGCCGGCCCCGACGGGACCATTGAGTCCGATCAACACTCTGGAACCGTGTCGCTGGAGGCTTGTCCTGGCTCCGGCCAACAGCGGCAGGGTGAAGGGCACCGTCAGACTGCTCGCCTCAAGATCAGCGGGCAGGTGGCGCAGCTCAGCCGGCCACTGGTTCTGATCCGGCGGCAGGCCGACCACGTCTCGCAGGCGGCGTTGCCACGGGTTGCCGTCGTTCATGAACCCACCTTGAAGGCCTCAAAGATCACGGCGTAGACCAGGCCGATGCGCAGGTTGTCGCAGAGGCTCCACGCCAGGGGGGCAGGATCGCGGACCCAGCGACTGCGCACCCTGACGATGATTTCCAGACCCACCACCAGCATCAGAACCACGGCCGGACGGCTGGCAAACCTGGCCAGCCAGAGTGAGGTGAGGTTGTTGCCCAGATACATCCCGAACAGCAGCGTCAGCAGCAGCAGCGATCGCCTGCGCCAAGGACCGCGCCACCCGCCCAGCAGCTGACCGTTGAGGCTGGTCAGCAGGATTTCCAGTCGCGTGTTCTGGGGGCGGATGAGTGGCATCGCAACCTCAGCGCAGCGGCCGCAGTGTCGCCAGATAGTCGAGGTCCACCACCCCCTGGCGGGTGGTTTCGGGGCCCCGGAGGCGGGATGCAGGCGCGTCCGGATCGCCCAGCCCATCCCAGATCGCTGCCGCCCGTTGGAACCGCTCCAGCGGTTCGGAGGCACTGAATTCACTCAGGGTGATCAAGGTGGCCAGCTGCGCTCCGCTGGCGGCCGTCAGCCCTGGAACCGAATCCTCGATGGCGACGTTCCGTTCAGGGGCGATCGCCAGGGTCTCGATCGCCAGCTGATAGGCCTGCGGATCAGGCTTCTTGCGCGTTACATCCTCCCCGCAGATCCAGAGGCTGAAGGTGGGGGCGAGATCCTGCAGCTGGGTCTGCAGCAGAGCCTGCACCGCCTGACGCCCGCTGGTGGTCACAATCGCCTGGCACCAGCCAGCCGCCGCTGCTTCCTGAATCAGCCGCTGCACGCCCGGCCGCAGACCGATCGCACCGCGCCCGATCAAGGCGGCGTAATGGCGCTGCTTGGCGGCCTGCAGGTGTTGCACCCGCTCCGGATCAGGCGTCTTCCCCTCCCGGCGCTCCAGGTCATGGCTGAGCCGTTCCCGGCCTCCGCCGATCGCCAGCAGCTCGCGGTAGTCCTCCACGCTCCACTGCCAGGCCAGACCCGCTTCCGCCAGGGCCCGGTTGAAGGCCAGTCTGTGGCCATCCCGTTCGGTTTCGGCCAGGGTGCCGTCGACATCCCAGAGCAGGGCCCCCGGGGAATCCTGGGGCCGATCGTTGATCGCGAAGGCGATGACCATGGCCACCACGTTAGGCAAGCCGGTGACGGTCCCTGTGCCTGACCCAGGCGGCCTCCACCGCCCAGAATGTCTTCACTGTGCCCAGGATCCGTTGCTCTCCAGACCCCATGAGCAACCCTGGCAGCTGCCCCAACCCCTGGATCCGCTCCCGCTGGAGGGCGAGGAGGCGGAAGCGATCCAGCGCCTCGGCCTGCCGGAGCCACTGCTCACCCTGCTGCGGCGCCGGGGGTTCGGGGAGGCGGCCGCCATCGCCGCCTTGCTCGATCCACCCCAGGGTCCCGATCCCCGTCGTCATTTCCCCGATCTGGGCAAGGCCGTCGATCGCCTGAAGATCGCCTGCAGGGCTGGGGAGGCGGTGGCGATCTGCGGGGATTACGACGCCGATGGCATGACCAGCACGGCCCTGCTGGTGGGGGTGCTGCAGCGGCTGGGTGCCGTTCCCCAGCCGGCGATCCCCAGTCGTCAGGACGACGGGTACGGCCTGAATGCGGGCATGGTGGAACGATTGGCCGCCGCTGGCGTCAGGCTGCTGATCACCGTCGACAACGGTGTCTCCGCCACGGCAGCCCTGGCACGGGCGCAGGATCTCGGTCTTGAGGTCATCCTCACGGATCACCACACCCTCCCGCAGGATCCGCCGCCCTGCCTGGCTTTGCTCCATCCCGCCTGCACGCCGGAGCGTTCCCCCTACCGGGGGTTGGCGGGCGTCGGCCTGGCCCATGTGCTGGCCACGGCGCTGTGCCGTCAGCTCCGTCGCCCCGACGGCCTGACCATTGCCCTCAATCTGTTCTGCATCGGCACCATCGCGGACATGGCTCCCCTGCAGGGGGTCAATCGACGCTGGCTACTCGAGGGGCTTCCCCAGCTGGCCACCAGTGCTCTGCCCGGTCTGCGGGCCCTGCAGCAGCTGGCCGGTCTGACGGATCAACCGATCGATGCCCAGACCGTCGGTTTTCAGATCGCTCCCCGCATCAATGCCGTCGGACGGCTCGGTGACCCCCTGCTGGTCGTGTCGCTGCTCACCACGGATCAACCGGAGGAGGCCCTCGAGCTGGCCCGGGCCTGTGAATCCCTGAATCGGCAGCGTAAGGATCTGTGCGGGGCGATCGAGGCGGAGGCTCTGGCCCTGCTGGATGCCGACGGACCACGGGCTCCGGCCTTTGTTTTCCTGGCTCAGAACCACTGGCATCACGGCGTGATCGGCATCGTTGCCGCCCGGTTGGTCGAGCGTTGCGGTCGGCCCGTGGCCCTGCTCGCGTCCGAGGGGGAGGGCCGCCTGCGGGCTTCGGTGCGGGCACCGCGGGGGTTTGCCGTCGATCAGGCGCTGACGGCCTGCGCTGATCTGCTGGAGCGTCACGGGGGGCACCCGGCCGCCGGTGGCTTCACGGTGCGGGCGGAGCGGGTGGCGGCATTGCAGGAACGTCTCGAGACGCTGGCCTCCGATTGGCTGCAGCGCCATGGTCCTGGCCAGGTGGTGGAACCGGAGGTGCTTCTGCGGCTGGATCAGATCGATCGCGCCTTTCATCGGCAGTTGCAACGGCTTGAACCTTTCGGCATCGGCCATCCGGCACCACTGTTCTGGAGTGCCGACTGTGTTGTGGTCTCCCAGCGCCTGCTGCGGGGAGGCCATCTGCAACTGGAGCTGGATCAGGCGGGCGTCCGCCATCGGGCGATCGCCTGGCGGTGGCAGGGGGAGGCATCGGTCCCTGATCGCCTTGATGTGGCCTACAGGATCACGCTCAACCGCTGGCAGGGGGAGGAGCGGATCCAGCTGGAGCTTCAGGCTGTGCGTGCAGGCGCCCGGGGGGAGGTGCGACTGATGCGCCGGGGCCGCACGTACTGGTGTTCCCGCCGGGGGGACGGCGTGATGATTCGCAATGGTGCCGGTGAGGTGCTTGAACGGGACAGCCTCCTGGCTGCACAACCTGAGGATCACCCTTACCTTCGGGCTTTGGTGCAGGAGGCTGCCATGGCCCTTGGCATGGCCCCATGACGGAACCCGCTTTCCTGAGGACCGCACGGCAGGCCCTTCAAACGATCCTGATCCGCGCCCTCCAGCTCCTGGTCATCGGTCTTCTGGTGGGGATCGCCTGCTGGCCGCTCAACCTGATCGATGGCCAGGTGGATCAGCTTCTGACCCGCCTGCCGGCTTTCGGCAGCGGTGAGGCCTCCCGATGGACCGGCATCGCTCTGGCCATGGCGCTGGCCCCGATCGTGGTGATGCCGCTGCTGCTCTGGTTGCAGTCAGGACGGTGGCGGCGGGGAGCCGGCTCCGGCATCCCTGACACGATGGCGGCGATCGAGGACCCTGCCCAGGCGCCTGTTCGTCTGTCCGCGTCATCAACGCTTCAGCGCCTGACGCTCTGGAGCGTGGCCAGCTTCGCTCTATTCCCCCTGGGTCGTGAAGGACCCGTCGTTCAGGTCGGTGGCGCCGTGATCTCAGCGCTGCGGCAGCGCAGGCCCCGCTGGCTTGCAGACATCGAACCCGGACAGCTTCTGGCCGTCGGGGCCGGTGCCGGCCTGGCGGCTGGTTTCAACACCCCGGTGATGGCTCTGGTGTTCATCCTCGAGGAGCTGCTCGGGGAGCTCCAGGCCCGCCTGGTCTGGCCGGCTCTGGTGATCTGTTCCGTGGCCGCCGGGCTGAGCGGACTGCTCGGTCAGCCGGCGTTCGTGTTCGGGGAGCTGAATCTGGTGCTTCCGGAACTCGATCAACTGCTCGATGCCCTGCCGATCGGATGCTTTGCCGGTCTGCTCGGCGGTCTGTTTGCCCGATGTCTGGTCATCGGTTCGCGGTGGTTGATGCAACGCCGGGTGGAGCATCCCTGGCGTTGGGGCCTGCTTCTGGGCGCCGGCCTCAGCGCCCTGCTGCTGATCAGTGGCGGCGCTGCAGGAGGCGATGGGGAAACCCTGCTCAAGGCCTTGCTTTCGTCAGAGCCGACGCCGATTCAGTCGGTCTTCTCCCACCCGCTCGGGTGCCTGGGACTGCTGCTGCATCGCCTGATCGGTCCGATGCTGCCGCTGGCTGCCGGAGTTCCGGGGGGCCTGATCGATCCGGCCCTGACGCTGGGAGCGATGTCAGGAGGACTGATCTCCAATTGTCTGGGCCATGATCACCAGATCGGCCTTGTGTTCGGCATGGCGGCCGGACTTGCGGGGGCCACCCAGCTCCCCCTGATGACGATCGCCTTTGTCGTTCGACTGGTGGGGGATCAGGATCTTCTGTACGGGCTGGTGATGGCGGCAGCGGTTGGTGCCTTCAGCGGCCGCTTGCTGCTGCGCCAGCCCGTGTATCACGCCCTGGCGTCGCTTCAGAGGGCTCCGCGGCGGTAGAAGAGAATGAAGATCACGGCAGGACCGGCCAGAGTGATCAGAGCCAGGGCTGCGAAATTGGAGATCAAGTGGAAATCAATGCCCATCGGTCGAATGCCGTCTGTCCGCATAACTTTAAGCGCCTGCCCCTGGCTGTCCGTGACTCTGTTCTGCCACTGTGACGGCTTGTCACAGCCGTTCGGCCATGGGGCGTTCTGAGCACTGGACCTGCATCAGCGGTTGCGGCGCCTGCTGCCGACTGGATCCGGACCGACGTCCGGAGGCTCTCGAGGCCCTCAATCCGGAACAGCGCGCCGTTTATCTGTCCATGGTCGGGCCCGATGGCTGGTGTCGCCATTACGACAGCGGAGGCCGTCGTTGTCGCATCTATGAGGATCGCCCCGATTTCTGTCAGGTGGCCAACCTCGTGGCCCTCTTCGCCCATGACCCTGAGGTGGAGCCCGACGCCCTGGCGATCCGTTGCTGCATCGAACAGATCCGCAGTGAATATGGGGGGCGTGGCAGGGTGATGAAACGGTTTCGCCAAGCCATCCGCCGCCGGATCAACGAAGACGCCCCATGGATCTGAACGAGCCCGGTTTCCCCGAAGTGGCGCCGGTCGCGGACCCTGGGTCCGCTCCATCACCGACCCAGCATCCAGGCAGCTGGGGTGCGGTCTTTCTCACCACCTGCACCACCGTCTTCCTGGCGGAACTCGGTGACAAGACCCAGTTGGCGGCCCTGCTGCTCTCCGCCGAATCTGGGCGACCGGTGATCGTCTTTCTCGGATCGTCGCTCGCGCTGATCAGTTCCAGCCTGGTGGGAGTGCTGCTCGGTCGCTGGCTGGCCCGGGTGATCCCCGCCGATCAGCTCGAGCGTCTGGCCGGTCTGCTGATGGTGGCGCTCGGTCTCTGGCTCGGGCGCCAGGCGGTGGTGGCGATGGTGGCCGGTCCCATCGCCTGATCGTCGTCTCCACGGAGTCTCCATCCCGGTCCTTCCTCTCTGCGCTTCCTCGATGCAACTGCCCCTGCTGGCCTCCACATTCGCCACTGTTTTTCTGGCGGAACTCGGTGACAAGACCCAGCTGGCGATCGTGACGATCAGCGGGACATCCAGTCGCCCCCTGGCGGTCTTCGCCGGCAGGTCCCTGGCCCTGGTGCTGGCCAGCCTGCTGGGGGCTCTGGCCGGGGGTTCCCTTGCCGCTGTGATTCCTCCCAATGCCCTGCAGCTGGCGGCCTCGGCCGGTTTTCTGCTGATCGGCCTGCGTCTGATCCTCCGGGCCGGTCGCACGGGGGATGCGGACGCTTCGGATTCAGTGCAACCCCCTGCCTAGAGTGGTTGTCCAGTCGAGGACGGCGTCGCGGTCTGCGATCCTGCTTCGCGGCTGATCCAAGCGCCTGAGGTCAGCGGCTGTGGCGCCTGGCCGCTGCCTTCCCGGTTGTGGCTTCCCGGATGTGATCGTCCTCTTCCCTTCGACTCATCAACGATCCACCGGCACGGAGCCCCTGGCAGCGAGCTTCTCCAGCAGCGTTTCTGACGCCACGCCGCTTCATCGCCCCGTTCCGCCCCTGCGATCCCGGTTTCCGTGAGGGTTCACGGCGCCGTTGCTTTCCCTTCTCCTCTGCTCCCATCGATGAAGTTCACGGTCGCCGATCTGCTTGATCAGCTGTCCACGGAGGAAGCCCGGCCCCTGGCCCGGCTCGAAAAGGCCTTTGGCCTCAGTCTCAAGGCTGACAAGCAGCTGCTGCGCATCGGCATCGACGGCCTCAGCCGCCTCGGTCTGGTGCAGGAGGAGGAGGACGGCCTCAAACGCTGCGATGACCCCACCCTGATCTGGGCAAGCTTGCGTTGCTCCAGCAAGGGATTCTGTTTCGCGTTGCGCGAGGACGGCGGCGAAGATATCTACATCCGCGACCATCTGCTCAATCACGCCTGGAACGGGGATCGGGTGCTGGTGCGCATCACCCGGGAAGGGGGAAGGCGTCGCTCGCCCGAGGGTGGTGTGCAGTGCGTCCTCGAGCGGGCAACCACCAGCCTTCTGGCCCAGGTGGAGCAGCGCGACGATCAACTGGTCGCCGTCCCCCTAGATGAACGGCTGCTGACGGCCGTGGCGTTGCCCGCCAGCGACAGCAGCCATCTGCACAGTGAGCAGGAGGCTGTGGTCGAGGTGCGGGTGGACCGCTTTCCCGTGGCCCAGTTTCCACCTCAGGGGCATGTCGCCCGCAGTCTGCCGGTCCATGGCGGTCCGGAGGCGGATCTTGATCTGCTCCTCACCAAGCACGGACTGCAGGATCGCTCCGATCCACCGAAATTCACCCTCAAGGCACCGGCCACCAGGGATCGCCTCGATCTCACGGCCCTCCCCACCCTGTTGCCCAGCGCCTGGAGCGGCCCAGGGGCACCGCTGCTGCCGGGTCTGTCCCTGGAATCCCTCGACGATGGCTGGAGGCTCTGGGTGCATGCCCCTTCCATCGCAGAGCGACTGGGTGTCGGCAGCAATCTTGAGCACTGGCTGCGTGAGCAGGGGGAGGCGATCTGTCTCGGAAGCCGTTGGTTGCCCCTCTTGCCAGCGACCCTGACCAGGGCCGCCAGCTTTGCGGTCGGGAAGGAACAGGAGGCGGTGTCGGTCGCCCTGGAGCTGGGGCTGGATGGGTCCCTGCGTCACTATCGCTTCAGCCGCAGCCGGATCAAGCCCGCCGCCGTCATCGATGGCGCGGCCCTGCAGGCCCTGGTGGACCGCAAGCCGAAGGCCCGCACCGTGCCGGCCGCTCTCAAGGGGCTCAAGGACCACCTTGGTCTGCTCGAACAGCTGGTTGCCCTCACGGGCCTGCTGCGACAGGCCCGCCTGGCTGCCGGTTCCCTGGATCTCGATCTGCCGCTTCCCGCCCTGGAGCGACTCGGAGATCTGAGCACCCCCACGCCGGATGCCGGAGCCACGGGGTGGTTGATTCAGCTTCAGGACCATCACCCGATGGCGTTGTTGCGGGAGGCGGTGCTGCTGGCGCATCGCGCGCTCGGTCGGCATCTGCAGGCGCTGGCCCTGCCGGCGCTGTTCGCTGGCAATGCGCCGGCCGATTCCGCCGATGTCAATGAAGTGGCCAAGGCGGCCCTGGCGCTGGAGATCCCGCTGGAGCTTGCGCCCGATGGCAATGCCAGCCCGGCTGAACTGGCCTCGGTGTTTGCGGCCAGCGATCGCAGCCGTGTCCTTCAGCAGCAGCTCACCGACACCCTTCAGCCCGTGCTCTACGGCGCGGATCCATCGGTTCACGCCGTGGCTGGGGAGGAGCAGGCCTATGCGCCCTGGTGCTGTGCCGGCCTCCATTTCGGTGATCTCTGGAATCAGCAGCTGCTGGTCACCCTGCTCGCAGAAGGGAAGGATCGGCCCAGTGTTCGGCACAAGGTCACCGTCGATCTGGCCAGTGATCAATGCCATGGTTCCATCGACTGGCCGTTGCTGACGCCCACCCAGCTGGCGCCCTTCCAGCAGGCCATCAGTCAGGGGTTGCCCCAGCGGCTCAACACCCGCCTGCGTTTTCAGCAGGACGTGCACGCGGATGTGCTGGCGATGGCTCAGGCGCGTCAGGCCGAGCCCCTCACCGGTCAGGTGGTCACCGGCGTGATCAGCGGCATCCAGAGCTATGGCTTCTTTGTGGAGGTGCCCCCGTCCCAGGTCGAGGGCCTGGTGCATGTCAGCGCCCTCAAGGACGACTGGTACGAATACCGCTCACGTCAGAACCGCCTGGTGGGACGGAAGAACCGCCGCACCTATCGCCTCGGTGATCCTGTGGAGGTTGAGGTGCAGAAGGTGGATGTGCTGCGCCATCAGATCGATCTGGCGGTGATCCTCCCCGAAGGCAGTGAGCTCGACTCTGAGCAGCAGGAGCGCTTCAACGCTGCGTCGTCGAACGCTGACGATGGCCTGACCGCTTCCGGTGTGTCGGAGGGTGATCGGGTCCGCAGCGCTTCCGATCGCTTCTCGGCTTCAGATGCCGACGAGGGCGATGGCGATGGTGATGGTGATGGTGATGGCGAGGGCGATGGCTTCGGTCCTGAGGGTTCGAGAGAACCGGAGCCCGTCGCTGCGTCAGCGTCCAGGCGTACGGGCAGGACCTCCGGCTCAGGATCGACCGGGCGCTCCGGGGAACGCCGCAGTCGGGGGCGCACGAGCCGCAGCTCTGCACCCGAGGAGGACCCCGATCTGTTTGTGCCGATGCCGATTCTCACCAGCGAGGCCTGACGTGGATCCGATCGTTCTGGCGGTTTCCGGGGCCTCCGCCCAGCCCCTGGCTGAGCGGGCCCTGCAGCTGTTGCTGGAGGCCGGCGAGAATGTGGAGATGGTCACCAGCCGGGGTGCCATCGGTGTCTGGCTGGCCGAGATGGGATTGCGGGTCCCTTCGGAACCTGACGCCCAGGAACGCTTCTGGCGCGACCGCATCGGTTGTGATCGCGGGCGGTTGCGTTGCCATCGCTGGAATGATCAGGCGGCCGCGATCGCCAGTGGCAGCTACCGCACCCGTGGCATGGTGATCCTGCCGGCGAGCATGGGCACCGTCGGTCGCTTTGCTTCCGGTGTGGCGCTTGATCTTGTCGAGCGGGCGGCGGATGTGCATCTGAAGGAAGGTCGCCGTCTGGTGATCTGCCCCCGGGAAACGCCCTGGAATCTGGTGCATCTGCGCAACCTGACCACTCTGGCGGAGGCCGGGGCCCGCATTGCTCCTCCCGTGCCAGCCTGGTATCACCAGCCGACCACCCTGGCTGAGATGGTCGATTTTCTGGTGATTCGCGTCTTCGATGTGCTCGGCTATGAGCTGGGTGATCTCAAGCGTTGGCAGGGATCGCCGATGAGCACGATCTGAATCGTTCATGGTGCGGCGCTTCCTTGTCTATCCCCTGTTGACCCCCTGGGTGCTGGTGCTGCTGGTGGCTGCCCTCAACCCCCGGCCCCAGCTGTCGTTGCGGTTGCTGGTCTGGACCACACCGGCGTTGCCGATCGGGGCCTGGCTGGCCATGGTGTCCTCCGGTGGTGCCGTGCTCGGCTTTTCCGCCAGTGCCCTGGCCTTGCAGGGCCGTCGTCAGTCGTCGGGAGGATTCTTCGCGGGTGATCGCTTCCGGCCAGGGCGCCGTGGCCGCCGTGCGACCGACGATTTCAACCCTGGGGTGGACCAGGGTGTCACCGATGATCGATCGGCCTCGGTGTCTGCCGCAACCGCGGCGGCCGGACCCCGGCGCGCCCCCGGTGAGCCGGCGCCGACGGTCTCCGTACCGTTCCGGGTCATCCGCCGTCCCACGGCCTCCAGCGGGGCTGCTGCTTCCAGCCGCCGATCCGTTTCACCGCCGACCACCAGCACCAGCAGCGGCTCCAGGGCCGCCGGTGATGATGGTTGGGCCGATGATGGGGATGAGGACTGGTGAACGGGTGCACGGGTCGAGGTGCCTAGATGTGTAGTCCCACCAGGTTGTTCATCTGACAAGGGGGTGTGAGGTTGCCAGGGTCGGGGTGTCACCGCCTAGCCCAGAACCTCACACCCCATGCATAGCCACCCCAATGCCCGGCTGACGCTGATCAGTCGGGAACGCCTGATTCGTCGTCATCTCGACGAGCATCAGCCTCTCAAAGCCCTTGCTGCAGAGGCTGGGATTAGCCTGCGCACCGCCTACAAGTGGCTGGCTCGTTTTCGCTCTGGCGGTCCAGCCTGTCTGGCGGATCGACGGAGCGTTCGCCGCACCCAGCGGCGGACGCTCGATCCGCAGCAACTGCAGCACGCCCAGGACCTGCGGCAT
>JBJTBH010000082.1:0-5417 GCA_046091285.1 Cyanobacteriota bacterium
GGGCTGGCTGCCGCTCAGGCTGGGCTGGGCGCCGCTGATCTTGCCCTTGAGGGCCGCCAGGGCGTCGTCCACGTCATCGCCCCCCTGGAGGGCGGCGAACTGACTTTCCAGGTCGGCTCCCGCCAGTTCGGCGGCAGCCTGGGAGCGTGCTTCCAGGGCTTCCACCTTCTCCTCCATCCGCTCGAACGCGGCCATGGCGGAGGTGGTGTCGAGGCTGCCGACGGCACTCTGGAGCTGCTCCTGCGCCTGGGCGGCCTGGGCCCGGGCCTTGAGCATGTCCTTCTTGGTCTTGGCCTCGGCGATCTTGCCTTCGAGGGAGACCAGACTCTTCTTGAGCGCATCGACCTGGCCAGCCTGACTGTTGAGCTGGGTGGTCAGGGCGGAGGCGGTGTCCTGGCAGGTCTTCCGCCGGGCCAGGGCTTCGCGGGCCAGGTCTTCCTCGCCCTTGCGAAGGGCCAGCTCAGCGCGCTCGTACCAGGTGGTGGCCTGGGCGTTGGCCTGCTCAGCCTGATTCTGGATCCGCTTCTGACTGGCGATAGCGGTGGCCACCGCCTGTCGGAGCTTCACCAGGTCGTTCTGCATGTCCTCGACCGACTGATCGAGGATCTTGGCCGGGTCTTCCGCCCGGCTGATCACGGCATTGGCGTTCGCCCGCACGAGGCGGCCCAGACGGTCGAAAAAGCCCATGGATTAACGTGGGGGCGCGCACCGAGGCTAACCAGGGGAGGCCGCTCTGCGAACCACCGCCTTCAGAACCGGGGACCCGGGCTGACCCGTGATCTCACGGATGAAGAAGGCCATCCAGGGCTCCTAGCCTGACCGCATGGCGACGGCTCCCTCCAATCAGACCCAGCGACGGGGCGACGTCACGGTGTTGGTGCCACCACCGGCGCCACCCGCCACTCCCCTGAGCCGTTGCCTCGGGCAGATCGAGCGGCACTGGAAGCAGGAAGGACACCTGGCCAGCCTCTGGCTGGCCTGGCCGCGGTTGGTCGGTCCCCAGCTGGCGCCCCATTGCCGCCCCCTCAGCCTGCGTGGAGGAACGCTTCTGATCGGCGCTCCACCCGGTCCCTGGCTGCAGGCCCTGCAGTTCAGCCGCCACCAGCTGCTGGGCAGTCTCCGGGCGGCCGGCTTTTCCGTCAGGGAGCTGCGGGTGCAGCAACACATCCCTCAGGTTCTGCCGCCTCCGGCGGCGGAGCTTGAGGCCGCCACCTGGGCGGCCCATCCCAGTCGGGTGGATGTGCATGGCCTGGTCACCTGCCCCTGCTGTGCCCGGCCGGCTCCCGCCGGTGAGCTCGGACGCTGGGGTCGTTGCAGCTTCTGCCAGCGCGATCAGTTCGCCGCCGCCGCCCGCGAGCTCCAGGTCGCACCAGCGAAGGAAGGCCTCAGCGGCCTCCGCTCCGGGCGTCGTCGTCAATAGCGTTCCGGGCGGGGGCGCTCCCAGGCCACCGCAACGCCGGCGGCGTTCAGGGCCGCTGCCCGATGCTCCAGGGTCCGGCGCTCGAGACGCCAGAGGTGGTACGGACCGGCCTGGGCCAGGGGTTGGGGATTCAATCCCAACCAGTGGGCCAGGCTGGCGGTGTCGCGATCGATCACCACCAGCACCGACGGCTGCCGATCGGAGCGGCTGCGTTGCTGGCCGCGTCGATATTCGCGGCTGAGGCGATCGGCCAGGTTCACCAGTCCCACCGGCTCGATGCCTTCGTAGAGCACCACCTGACGGCTGTAGTAGTGCAGCGACGGCTTGAGGATTCCCACCATCGCCAGCGATTCCCCCGGCCTGAGCTGCTGGCGCGCGGCCATCGCCATCTGTCGCACGGGCAGACCACGGATGCGATCGCCGAGGGCCCATCCCGGTTGCAGGGCCATCAACGCGAAGACCACCATCGGCAGCTGCACCAGCAACAGGCCATCGCCCAGGCCGGCCCGCCAGCGGGTCTGGCTCGGTCGTGCCAGGACGGCGGCCAGCACGGCCAGCAGGGAGAAGCAGAGCGCCGCCCGCGGCAGGATCGGGCTCGCCAGCAGTCGTGGCGCCAGATCCGGCAGTTCCGTGGCCTGGATCAGCGGCACCCAGCAGGGCCCCGCCCAGAAAATCGCCGCCAGCACGGCCGCCAGCACGGCGCTGCCCAGCAGCGCCAGTTCCCTGGGCCGGTCGTCAGGCCTGGGACTGGCGCAGAGGGCGATCAGCAGCCCTGCCGCCGGCGTGGCGGGCAACCAGAGCTCGGCAGTTTGGTGGCGGCCAGGGTGAAGAAGGCAAGAATCGCCAGCAGCCAGCAGGCGGCGAGACGGGCCATAGAGTGTTCCAGGGGCACCGGATCCAGCCATCGGCCCCGGAGCCATTGCCGCCAGGGCCTCAGCGCCAGAGCCCGGTGGAGTCCCAGCAGCAGCAGGGGGGAAAAGGGGAGGCTGGCCACCACCAGCACCGGTCCGAAGAACCACCAGGGCTGCAGGTGGTGGTTCACCACTGAGGTGAACCGTTGCAGGTTGTGATAGCCGAAGAAGCTGTCCCAGTAGGGGCGTCCCTCCACCACCAGCTCCAGGACGTACCAGGGCAGGGCCACCGCGGCACTGATCAACAGCCCTGGCCAGGGCTTCAGCTGACGCCAGAAGGTCAGGAGTCGGCCCTGGCTGGCGCCGAACAGCGAGAGCACGCCGGCGAACAGCACCAGGGCCACGGGGCCCTTGGCCAGCGTCGCCAGCCCGAGCATCACCCAGACCATCCAGGGGGCTCCACCCCCCACCAGACAACGCCAGGCCAGCAGAATGCTCACGCTGACCAGGCCGCTGAAGAGGGCATCACTGACCGCCAGTCGCCCCCAGAGCAGCACCAGCGGTGAGAGGGCGTAGGCCAGCGGCGCCGTGACCGCCGGGGAGAGAAGGCTGCGCCCCAGGGCCCGATCGCTGGCGAGACCGGAGCTGCCCAGGCGCTCCAAGGGACGCTGGGGCCAGCGCAGCAGGGTGGCGCTGAGCAGCGCCATCACCGTCAGCACCGACAGCGCGGAGGGCAGCCGGGCGGCCCAGGTCCCCAGGGGGTCCCAGCTGTCATGACCGGGCAGCAGGTAGCCCAGTCCCATCAGCCAGTAGATCAGGGGAGGCTTGTCGTAACGGGGCAGTCCGTTCACCCGTGGCGTCAGCCAGTCGCCGGTCTCGGCCATCGCCCGGGCGGCGGCCGCGAACAGCGGGGGGGTTTCATCCACCAGTCCGGTGGCCCCCAGGTGTCGGACCATCAGCAGACTGCCGAGCAGCAGCACCAGAGCCAGGGCTGCCAGGGCCTCGCGCGACGGTGGGCGTCCTCCCCTCAAGCCGACCCGGCAGATGGAACGAACCTATCGCCCCGGGGCGGCAGCGCTCGCCCCGTCGACCCGGAGGCCGTTCCGCAGCCATTGCTCCACCCGTTCGGCGAAGGCGGCCCTGGAGGCATGGGCCTCCACCCAGGCGCGACATCCGGCCCGATCGACCGTCATCGCCCGTTCGGTGGCGGCCCGCAGGGCTGGCACGCCCCCTTCCGGTCGGGCCAGACTGCCATTGCGGCCCTCCTGCACCAGGTCCCCGGGGCCCCCGCGTGCATAGGCCGCGACCGGCACTCCGCAGGCCATCGCCTCGACGACGACGTTGCCGAAGGCCTCATTCCATTTCGGTGTGTTGAGCAGCACCCGGCACAGCCCGAGTTGTTCCTGCAGGTGCTCGGTGGGCAGGAAGCCCCTCCACTGCAGGGTCCCCGCTGGCACCGAGGCTTCCACGCCGGCGGCATAGGCGGCATCCTCCATCCGGCCCCAGATCGCCAGGGGCAGCCCCAGCCCGGCCGCGACGGCGGCGGCATCCTCCAGGCCTTTTTCCGGTGCGATCCGTCCGGCCCAGCCCAGGAGCGGTTCAGGGGTCAGCTGGCAGCGATAGCGCTGCAGATCAAAGCCGTTGGCCACGATCACCGGCGCTTCCACGAGGTCGAAGTCGCGGGCCTGAGCAGCGCTGTGAAAGGCCAGACGCCCCTGTCGCCAGCGGGCGAGCCTGGCCACGCAGCTGGCCACGGCACCATCGACGCCCCCCATGCTCACCAGATGAAACAGGGGCGTGCGCAGATGCGGGGTCAGCCAGAACGGCAACCAGTCGAAGCCGAGATTGAGGATCAGATCAAAGGCGTCCTGTCTGGCCAGGGCTTCATCCCAGAGGTGGGGCAGCAAGCCCTCGGCCGGCATCTGCACCGGGGCATCGAGGGGACGGTGCTGGGCGCTGGCCTGCGGGTCTCCCGACACCATCCACAGCCGCGCCCCGTGGCAGGACGGGGGCAGCACGGAGCCTTCCGCCGCCAGCACCGTAAGGGCATGACCGCGCTCCATCAAGCCGGCCACGAGGGATTCGAGGGGGATCTCCACGCCACCGCCGGCGCCGCTGCCGAGGGGGCCCATGGGCGTGTTCACCACCAGCAGCTTCAGGGCGGTGGTCATGGCAGCCCCCGGGCCGGCGTGGGGGGCACCAGCGGTGCGGGCAGGGGTGGATCCGATCGCAGCGGTGCGTTCCAGAGCTGGTGCCGGCGGTTGATCAGCAGCACGGAGATCAGCGCCAGGACCACCCCGAGCCATTGCAGTGCTCCCAGTCGTTCCTCCAGCAGGGCCATGGCGCAGAGCAGGGCGAAGACGGGGGTCAGGAAGGTGAGGGAGGTGAAGGCGGTCAGATCACCGGCGTTGGCGAACCAGAAGAAGAGGCCGTAAGCCAGGGCGCTGCCCAGCAGGCTGGCATAGGCCATCAGGACCCATCCGCCCGGTCCCCAGGTGGGCCAGGCGGGAGCCGCCGTTGGATCGAGCACCGGTCCGAGCGCTGCCGACAGGGCCAGGGGCAGCCCCCCGAGCAGCAGGTGCCAGCCGGTGACCGCCACCGGATCGCTGGAACGACTCGCCTGCCGGCAGAGGACGGTGCCGACGGCCATCGCAGCGGCTGCGGCCAGCATCCAGAGTTCTCCATGACTGAAGAGATCGGTGCTGATCGCCTCAGGACCGTCCAGCCACCAGTGCTGCAGCAAGGGAGCGGGAAGCCCCAGGCAGAGGATTCCGGCCAGCCCGAGCAGCAGACCGAACCAGCCGAACGGATTGATCGCTTCGCCGTAGAGGGTGCGGGCCAGCAGGGCCACCAGCAGCGGCTGTGAATCGATCAACACCGATCCGAGACCGGCTCCGGTGCTGCCCAGACCCTGGACCAGCAGGCCCTGAAACAGGGTGGCATCGATCAGGGAGAAGAGCAGCAGCCAGGACCAGTCGGAGCGGGCCACCCGCCAGTTGCGGCCGAGCAGCGGCAGCACCAGCAGCAGCACCGCTCCGGCCGGCAGCACCCTCAGGGCGGCGAGGCTGAAGGGGGGAGCGTCAGCCAGAAGCGGTTTCATCGCCGCCATCGCCGTTCCCCAGAGTGCAAACGGCAGCACCATCAAC
>JBJTBH010000083.1:0-9586 GCA_046091285.1 Cyanobacteriota bacterium
CCGTTCTCGGCCGAGGGGCGTCAGCCGAGCATTCGGGTGGGTATGCATGGGGTGTGAGCTCAGGGGACGGGGGTGACACACCGACCCTGACGAGCTCACACCCCTTTGTCAGCTGAACAACCTGCTGGGACTACACATCTAGGCGCAGTGCCAGCGACTGGTAGTGCTCAGGGTCTTCGCCCCAGCGCTCGCGTAGGCCCGGCAGGGTGGTTGTGGAGGCAGCCTTGGAGGGCAACAGCTGCCAGGGAGGGAAGACACCTCAGGAGGAGCTCAGCGTGAGCGAACCCTGCAACGCACGCCCCGAATGAACGAAGCCCGGGGCTGAGATCGCCCAGCCACCAGCGCAGAGCTCAGATCAGCTGATCTGCCGACCAGAGCCAACGACTGACTGGCCGGGATCACGCTTACACGGAGGCACAGAAGACCAGCGGCAAAGTCGCATCGATCTGCATCCAGAGGGTGGCAGCCCTCAATGATCACAGGAGAGCGGGGCGATGCAACCATGACACAAGCCCCGCAGGAAATCCGTCGCGACCCGCAGCGGGAGCCAAGACGCAATTGGGGCCGCCGACGGGGGCCAGGCGCTAGTGCGTCGCGAGTCCCCAGTTGTGGTAGACATCGACCCGACTGGCAACACCGTTGGGATTCAGGATCCTGCCGGCCCCGTCATCCCGGAAGAGCCAGTCACTGAGCGTGTCAGATGCGTAATGGCCATCAACGTCAACCAATGCGTAAATCCTGATCCTGATGCCCCTGTAGGCCCAGTTCCACTTGAAGATGTTCTTTTGATATCTCCAGTCATCACAGTAGTCGACCGTCGTCATTCGAGAAACAGCCCGATTGTTGATGCTGCCATCGCTCAGCTTGTACCAGACTAGAGATGATTTGTGAGCACTGGCATAAAACCCACCATCCCGATAGTCAACCACCAGCGAATCAAAGAAGTCCAGGAAAGGCGTTCCCTGGATGACGTTGCCATTCTCAATCCTGTTGTCGCAGCTGTCGCCTTGCCGAGAGGCGTCCCAGGAGGAGCAATGATTGCCTCCCCAGTACATCCAGCGATGACCCGGCATGCGCGTCCAGTAATAGCTAACGTAGCGCTCATCGGCCATGCCGTTGGTGAATGATTGATAGTATTGATTGCCGCCCTTAATATCGCTGTGCCCACCGATGTCTTCATACGGGCCCTCCACCGAGTCTCTGAGATCTCCTGGAATGGCCGGAAATTCCTTCCTCCGGCGCCACTCCTCCCACTTGCTGGTCGAGGAAGTCCCATACCACTGCACATCCCAAAAGAAACGCGTGGCGTCGGGTCCGCCCGTGAGCTCGTAGATTCTGAACCTCACAGGCAAGAGATGCCGAGTGACAAGCACCTTGACCTGACTGGCAACAATGTTTCGCACCTGGTCGAATTGAGTGTCGTCGCCACGCTTTGGGAAGTAATCTGGATAGGTGGCAATTTCACTGAGGGTGACTGGCCGCAGAACGCTTGACGAGTCGGCGCCAAGAGGTGAAAACTCTTCGTGCCAGCGCTCCTGCATTTCCTTGTTGGCTCGCGTCAGGACCACCTGCAGGTTGTCGAACAAAGCGAGCATGGCATATTTGGTATCATTAATTGCCCTCTGGATTTCATTGTAGCCATCCGATCTATTGTCCTTGGTGAACTTCTGGATGGCACCGCTCAGCAGGCGAGCCACCAAGCCAGCGGCGACGGCGGTAACCGTACCAGCCGGGAAGATCAATGCCGCAGATTCAACGGCCTTGCTTGCCAGCCAGCCAATGGTCTCAACCGTAGGATTCTTGGTGCTCAGGGTGTTGAGATTGTTCTGAACCTCGGCCAGATCGATCTGCGCTTGCACACGCACCGCGTCCACAAGGTTATAGGTTGTTCGCAGGTTTTCTTGGAGAATGTTGAGCCTTGCGTCTTTCCAGATGCGATTTCCATAGCTGTCAGTACTGTACTCCCAAGATGTCGGCGTGTAGTAGCTCTCGTTGGCCAGTGGGCTACGTCGCGTGACAAGGGACTCCCAACCAGGGGACGAGGCATAGTCATCTGCCAATTCTCTGGCATTGATGTGATAGCCATGGATCGACGCAAGCTCAGCCGCTTCCTCGAAGGTGCTGAGGGACGCAAGCTCCTGTTTGAGCTGCTCGTCCTCGCTCAGCCGCAGCATGAATCGATCGGTTTCGCGCTGGCTGTCCATTGCGGATTGATTGGTCTCCGAACTCATCCTAGAAGGATAGGCACGGCAAATCCGCTAACCCCAGCAACCTTAAGAGTCTTGCAATGCATGCCCTGCAGAGCGGCGCAGCGAACAAGGCCCAATGTGAACAAGTCCTGCAGTTTGTGCGGCGTTCAAGGCTGCATCATACGTTGCCGATCGAGACCGTTCTGGTCAAAGGGAATCGACTGGAGCATGCCCGATGCACCTTTCGCGACGCCATTTCCTTCGTTCCGCCGCTGGTGTTGTTGGTGGTTCAGTGCTGTCATTCACCCCAGCCCTTCGGCATGCGGCGGCAGCGCCTCCAACCCGTTTCCGGCGGCATGACGTTGCTTCACCAGAGGGACGGCGGATGTTTCATCTGTACAATCAATCGTCACTCTAAGGATTCTGCTGTAGCTCCTTGCTGGCCGTTCAATATAGACTGGTTCTGAAGTGGTGCAATTGGTCTGAGCAAGATATCCATAGCCATATGTGTTGCATGTCACCTCGCCATCTCTGACTTTGATTTTTTGAGCAGGCTCGTACAACTGCATCTCCATGTCAGTATAAACGTATACGTGGCCGGGGATTTCGGCTTGGGCTGGAATAATACAAGCAGCAATAAATACAAAAGAAGATAGCGCTGGGATGAGCATCTTCATTGCGGTAGCACAGCCTACTCGGTCAACCTAACTTTTTCTGCGACAAAGCAGCTGTTGCGTAAATACAACTTAATGATTTCTTTTCTTAGCCGTTTGCACTGGTATTCCACGGCTTTCTTCTGGGCGGGCTCTGATCCTCAGTGTGTTTGTCACCCTTGGACTTTCTATCCGGTTGCCATCGGGGATAACAGATAAAGTATAAGAAGTCTTGGTTCCTGCCACGATGCGATTTGTCAGCGCTTAGCACCTGTGCCCTGAACCCCTCGCCCGTATCGGATGGGTGATCGGTCGCAGAGAGAGTGGTCCACAAAGTTAGGGATAACACCCAAGCAAATTGGCTATACCTGTGGCTCGTGCCACCGCCTCCTCAAGCCCCGCCTCATCCGTCCACTTGCCGTAGTGCCGGTGATGGGTTGCCGGGTTGTGCCCCATCAAGGCAGCCAAATCCCGAATGGGGATAGATCGCTCATAGGCCTTATGCCCCCGCCAGGCGTAGCCATGCCGAAGGCTGTAGGGCGTGAGCCCTGGTGTGGCGGCCACCAACGATTGCCAGAAGGGGAGACGATCCAAAAGCTGGCGGAAGGCATCGCCAACACCTTTGTGTGAGCCGGCCTCGGCCTGGGTGCGGATCGCCGCAGGCAGTTTCACAAGACCAGATTCCAAAAGTGCAATCGCACGGGCACCCTCTCCTTCACGGTCCGGCAGATCCAGGGGAAGCACCCGCCGATCGGGTTTGGCCACTTTCAGCGTGCGGGCGTTGCGCTTCACGTTGCCCACATACAACCGACCTTCCTCCACACGGAGCACTCCCAATTCCGCAGGACGCAAACCAAACAAGCCCACCAAGGCAACCCCCAAGCGCAACTCCTCCTTTTTGGCTTCTTGAAGGGCATCCAGGAGGGCTGCCAACTGTTCGGCCTTGATGGGCACAGAATCTTGATGGGGCCTGTCTGCATGGCCAACCAGCGCTTCGATTTCCTCTGGTGGTGGCGGAAGCCAGCGATCCGGTGCTCCCGCACGGGTGACGGCAAACCGCAACAAGCTCGCCACATCCAGCAACTGGCGTTTTCGGCCCACCCCTCCCACGGGGCAATCCCCAAAATGCTGATCCGCATAAGCCCGCATCAGAGATCGGCCATCCCTGGGCCTTGGGGCAGCCTCAAGCACCGCCAACGTGCGCGACATCCTGGTGCGCAGATCACGCAGGGTTGTGTCTCTGCGACCTGCTCTCGATTCCAGGAACTGCTCCACCACCACCGCCCAATCCAGCCGCCCTGATCCGCCCTTGGGCGCAGAGCGGATCAGCCCATAGGCCTCAGCCAAGCCAAGCCCATGGGCATCCATACGCTGGCGAATTTCACCGAGGGCATTCACCACCCCCGTTTGACAGGAGGCGTCCCAGGGCAGCTCCAGGCTCAATGCTGAGCGGTTTCCATCTTCATAGCGGCGCGTGAGCTGCACCTTGCCCCGGTGCTCCCGTATCGACCAGCCGAACCCATGCTCCGTCTTGATCAGCTCCCGTAGGGCACGCGCCCAGTCAGCTTTGCGGGATGTCGTCATCGCGGTGTTTCGGCCCAGGCAGTGGATCCATGGGCTCGATCCAGCATGGCGCACTGGGCGCAGAATTGGGCGCAGAATTGGCACACCATGGGTCTCCATGGCCTGTCAGGCCCTGCGACATTCCCCTCAAAAGCCCCGTGATGGCTTGCTTTTTTCTGGTTCTGGCTGAAAGCCGGCCAACCTTATCTCCCTGCATGGCATGCAGGGGGTCAGGAGTTCGAGTCTCCTTGGCTCCATTTTCAAGACTCTTCAAACCACAAGAGTCATTGGCTTCACATTCTTCCAGGCGCTTTGGGGGACATTGATTTTGCGGATATCATTCTAATTTCGGCGGTCGGAACAAGATAATCAAGCGCTCGCTTCGATAGACCCAATCCAGCGCAGAGCAGGGCAACCGGAACCATCGTCATTGCCCTCCACCGCCACCGGCTCTCGCCGGGCCATCCGCCGTTCAGCGCATGCCGTGGCGCTCAGCTGCGGGAGTTTTCTCAGCGATGGATCTTTCCAGCCGCCACGATCGAACCCGCCCGAACGTCGCGTGATTCCGCATCGGAAATCGGAAGCAAGAAGCGATCCCTGAATGAACCGAATCGATCCCGACATTGAAACCGGAGGATCTGGGCTGGACCGGCAACAACGTACCGCAATCGGGTGAGACGAACCGTTACCATGACCGATTGAAACAGTAACCTGAGATTTTCAGTTTCGGCTTCCGGACCCGACATTTCGGGGCGTCGGATGCTTCACGGGATTGGGCCGATTCTGATCGGTTGTGCCCACCTCGGTTGCTTCGTGCTGCTGCTGACCGGTCTGGGCTGGGCAGCCCTGCTCTGGGCGGTGCTGCTCTATCTCGTGCGGATGCTGGCCATCACTGCGATTTACCACCGGCTGATTGCTCACCGCAGTTACCAGGCGACAAGGATGGTGTGGTGGCTTGGTTCGCTGGTGGCGGCTTCAGCAGGCCAGATGGGTCCCAGTTGGTGGACGGCCCATCACCAGCAGCACCATCGCCATGTGGACACACACCATGATCCCCACACCCCGCTCCATCCCCTGGGGACCTGGTGGGGGTTCTGGCGCGCCCAGCTGGGTTGGTTGCTGACCCCGGATTTTCACCCCGTTGCGCTTCCTGCCCATGTGGAAGCCGATCCGGTGCTGCGCCTGATTGACCGCCTGCACATGCTGCCGACCCTGCTCCTGGCCTGGGTGTCGTGGCAGATCGGAAGCTGGGAAGGGTTGGGCGCCTTCTGCCTGAGCACCACCGTGCTCTTTCATGCGGTGGCGAGCGTCAATTCAGTCGCCCACCTCAGCGGGGAACAACCGTTCGCCACGGGCGATGCCAGCCGAAACAATGGCTGGGTGGCGCTGCTCACCCTGGGGGAGGGCTGGCACAATCTGCACCACGCCTTCCAGGGATCGGTGCGCCAGTGCTATACGGTGCGCAGCGGCCAGATCGTTGCCCTGCCGGACCCGACCTACCGGTTCATCTGTCTGCTGGAGCGTCTGCAGCTGGCCAGGCAGTTGCGCCGTCCGAGCGAGCGGGCCTTGCTGGCGCGGGCCGCGAGCTGAGCGCCTTTCAGCACACAAGCCTGCGGTATCGACCCGGGCTTGTGTGGACTCAGCCCTCCTGTGGCCTGAGGCTTCCCTCACCCACCGTCACCGGGCCGCTTCCGACCGGAGCCCGCACTCAAGCGTTCTCATCATCCCTGGACTGACGACGAATCAGCAGCAACAGACGACGCATCGGCAACCAGGCCATGGTCCAGGAGAACGCCAAAAGCAACACATGCAGAACCATCAGCACGGCGGCAAAGACCGGCAGAGAAGACTTCAGCAGCGGAGCCGCCCAGATCAGGGCCTGGGACAGCAGCGCCAGAAGACTGGCCAGAAACAGATCCAGGCCCACCTGCTTGGCGCAACGCCGCTCCTGCATCGTGGCCAGATCGGCCGCCATCCGACTCCAGCTGATGGCGAAATTCGCCATCGCCAGAAAGGTGACAAAGGAGCCGAGGGAGGCAACCTCCCGCAGGGTTCCCAGTTCCTGATACTGACTGATCAGGACCATGACAGCAACCAGAGACAAACCCCAGATGCTGATCTGAATGGCAAGGACTCGTGCCTTTTGCATCAGTCAGATTTCAATGCCGCAACAGACTAGCGACCGATCACACCCCATCCCGCAACATCAACTGTCTTCCGTAATGTGCCGCCATCATGGCCTGACAGCACAGCCAGCATCAACATCAAGGGCAGAAAGGAAGCGGCGGAAACAATAGAAAACGAATGCAAATTAAAATAAAATCCATAAAAGACTTCAACAGGGAACATCATTCAGAACGGCCAATAAGAATCAATCGGAAACTCCCGCCCACAGACCACATCACCCCTCAGGCGAGACAGAGGCTCCACAACCGCAGGACACGTGACGATCCAACCTCACAGCGCGAGACGCCCCTTCAGTAATCAGGCTCCACCTTTTTCCCTCCGCATTCCTGCCAACCCTCAAGTAGCTGATGCAACTCATCCCTGATTCCCTCAAGCTCAAGCAGTCGACGACTCATCGCCTCAATCCTTATGCGAATTGCAGTCTTAAGTGCAACGCAATTGCAAATTCCCGTTCGCCTGACCTCGAGAACCTGACGAATCTCAGACAAAGGCACTTCCATGATTTTAAGCGATCCAATCAGCGATAACTCGGAATATATGGAATGATCAAACAATCGAAACCCCCCATCAGACCTCCTGACGGGATGAATAAGTCCCTGATCACAATAAAAACGGATCGTCTTGATCGAGACACCGGAAGCCGCCGAAACCTCACCGATACGCAGACCCGGGATCAACGGATTGACGGGACGATCTCCCTGCATCGCGATGGATGAGGCACGGTCGCGAGGAGCGCTCACAGCAACCCTCCCTTTCAGGACAGATTGCTCAAACTTAGAGGCATGAGGCCGGAACAGTCGCGGCGCTGTCGAACCCACGACAACAGGGCAGAAGCGGAGTCTGACGGGGCTGGAACATCAGGATGAACCGCGCGACAGGCACCCAGACCAGCACCAGGGGAAACGGCCCATGCATGGACTGGCAACCATGGGAACACAAGCACGGCCAACCCTTGCATTCAGCGGCAGAACAGATTGCCGATCAACCAGGGAGACCTACAATGAAAAGGTCATTTTCTCCACAATGAAGCCAACAATCAAATCGGCGGGAAAGCCAGGCTCAATTCTTCACACGGCCACGATCATTCACCTGAGCATCAACACGATGGCGCTCACACTCAGTGGAATGCTTCCAATGCATGCACGCATCATGATGCCACCACCGGAGGCCCCAGCAAGACTGCTCGCCTGTGGCGGTGGCGGTGCGGGAGCCTATCGCAAACCACCAAGACCCGACCATCTCCACAACACCTCTGAGCAGTCATCGACTCCCGTGAATCCAACAGGCCCGCAGGTCGGAACTCCTCTTCAGCACCCCTGAGGCCCGTTCTTCATCCCCAGCACCCACGCACACGCCGCGGAGCGGGATCCCCCAAGAGCAAGCCATTGAAAAGGGGCCCACGAACAGGGCCCCTGAACGATCATTCCTTGACTAAAACTTGAAACTCGTCTTGATCAGACCGCCGAACTGGCTGAAAGTCTGGTCGGCGACGGTGCGTTGACCCAGCGGTCGGCTGAGATAAATCAGTGCCGGAGTCACACTGATCTGATCAGTGACCTGGAATTTGTACCACCACTCCCAGACATAGGCACCATCATCGGGAACCACATCTCCGGTCAGGGCTGTTGCAAACACCGGTTGAGCAACGGCAAAGCCAAAATCATTGCCTTTCACAAAGACATCGGTCCACTGAAGACCGACCATCCAGGATTGGCTCGTGCTCAGTGTGCCCGCAGCCTGTGCAACGGAATAGGTGGTGCTGTTGATGCCACAGCCAGCGCTGCTGGAGGGAGCCCAGCCGCTCTTCAGGGGTTGCCAGAAGCCACTGAGGCCCAAGGCATTGGTGCTTGCATTGTCATTGTGATCCATGCTGATGTGCACGGTCGGTGTGGTGCCCGGCACAGACCCTGTGCGGGGTTGAACGTAGGACCAGATGGCCGCCAGCCCCCACTGCTCCTGTTGGTAGCCCAACTGAACGCTGGCGGTGGCTCCGCTGGCCTTGGTCCCGATCCCTCCTTCCCCGGGCGTGCCCACCTGTCCATTCGAGGCAACGTAATTCGCACTGATGCTCCAGCCCTTGTCCTGCCACCACAAGCCAGCACCGACGCCAAGGTTCTGGCTGTAGGCCGCGGGAGCACCATTGACCGTCATCAGGTTCAAGATGGTGTCGGCGGGATAGACGCTTGGCCAGAGGGCCAACATGTCTTCCTGACCGACGCGTGCCCCGATCGTGGCTGTCAATTTGGGCCCGATCGGAAATTGATAAAACAGCTTATCAATGGCAACAACATCACCACAATCGATGGCGATCCCTGAGCCATCCGTTGCTCCACATGTCTCCTGAAACGCTGTTTCAAGGATCGACTGATTGCTGAGTCCGTGGGGTTCTCCCCCGAAGATGGACTGACCGAAGTTGCCCGCGCGCAGATTCGTGCGCAGCAGATCTCTACCTGTGAAGCTGGTATCGAGTGTCAACTGGAGGTCATAGTTGAATGTCGTGGCATTGGGAAGGGAGACAGAGGCACCGGTTCGGCGATTCACCGTGTTGGCCTCGGTGTTGATCGATGTCCCCGAGAAACTGTTGGCACCAAGCACGAACGTGGCCAGGCCCTTCAGCTTGGTGGTGGTGGAGAACTGGTTCGCTTCCAGCACGCCGACGCGGGCTTCAAGGCCATCAACGCGGCCCTTGAGCACGGCGAGTTCCTTCTCGAACTCCTTGATCAGCTTCTTCAGCTCATCGGTCACCTCGGTGACGCGATCGAGACAGGCGTTCAGCAGGGCGGCCGCCTCATAGCGGGTCATCGCCTTGCCACCGCCATAGGTGCCGTTCGGGTAGCCGGCCACGCAGCCGTACTTCTCTACCAATGCGCTCAGCGCCTGGTAGGCCCAGTCGGTCGGCTTGACGTCGCTGAACTGGCTGATGCTGGTGACCTGCTCATCAGCGCTGCTGTACTTGTCGAGCGCGATCGAAGGAGCGGCGCTGGCGGCCAGGGG
>JBJTBH010000084.1:0-5153 GCA_046091285.1 Cyanobacteriota bacterium
GCCCACCCCTACGAGAACCCCACCCTGCTCACCCGATTGGTGAGCAGGGTGGGGGTCTCGTAGGGGTGGGCGGCGTTGGCGCGGAGGCAGGCGCCGCCGGTCGCACCGAGCTGCATGATCGCCTCGAACAGGGCGATCGGCCCCCTGGGAAGCCATTGGCTGGCCCCCTCCAGGGTGGTGATCTCAAACGGCGGCGCCAGGGTCATCGGCACACCGCTGACCAGAAAGAACAGGGCGAGTAACACTGAACCCGGAATCAACACCCGGGTGAGCGAGCGCAGGAGGTCGCGGTGGAAGTTGCCGATCGGGCGGCCGCTGAAGCCACGAATCACCGCGAAGCCAACGGCGAGCCCTGTGGCCGCCGAGACGAACATCAGAAACTGCAAGGCCCCCAGCTGGGCCAGGTTGCCCAGGCTCTGCTCCGGGATCAGGTGCTGCTGGTCGGTATTGGTGAGAAAGGAGAGGGTGGTGTGGAGCGCCAGATCCCAGCGCAGGTCTGAAAACCCCAGGGGGTTGAGCCAGCCGGGCTGCAACAGGAGCAGTGCCAGGGCAGGAAGCGCGAACAGCGCATTGCTGATCAGCAGCGGCAGCAGGTAGCCGCCGGCCGACTCGGCGCTTCTGCCGGCATCACCGATCCAGCGCAGCAGAGCGGCCTCCATCGGGTTCAACCAGCGGTCCCAGGCCGGCTGTGGACGACCGTCGTACACCTTGAACAGGTGGTGCCCCAGCACAGGAGCGGTGAACACGACCGCCGCCAGGGTGACGGCTGCGAGGAGCCAGGGGAGCACAAGGGAATGGCCAGGACTCCTGCACTGTCAGGGAATCCTCACCTCTGGACAACGACCGAAATGCGTAGATTTCAGGAATCAAACGCTCGCTCAGCCTGCTCCGGGGCCCGGCGGCACGGACGCTGCAGGGCATCGATCCAGTTCTGACCGCAACCGGACCCAGACGCACGCCACGGCAAGGTTCACGCACAGACGCCTGGTTGAGCCATCGATGACGGTCATCGTCGACCGGATGCGGCGAATCTGCGCTGAGCGCGCGCCATCGACGTTGTCGTTCAGCCGAGATCGCGACCGAGCAGAAGATCGCGGGCGCCGTTGACCAGCTGCATGGTGTCGTGTTCACCACCGCGGTCGGGATGGTGCTCAGCGGCGCAGCGCTTCCAGGCCTGGTTCACCTGGGCGGCGGTCAGTCGACCGGAGAGGGGCAGGTGCAGACGCTGACGGGCCACGATGGCCTCGAGATCGGGATGCTTACCTAGAGGTCCCCAGTCACCTCTGCTCAGGGCCGGGCTGCGCTTGCCGGCGCCCTTGCGCCTGGCGCCCCGGGAAGCCCGAGCACCACCGAAACCCCTGCTCCCAGCCTCGGGCTCGGGCTCGGGCTCGATGCGGCGCTGCTGACGGGTCCCGGTGGTGATGAGCTGAGCAGCGGGGCGCTCACGGACGGTCTGGGGCATGGAACCTCTGGCGTGCCCACAGCTTGCTGCAGCACCGTTCACCACCTGAGGCAGCCAGGGCAGACGGAGAAGGGCGACCGGGAGCCAGGGTGCCCGACGCAGGCGCAAGGGCGTCGGATCCGGGCGAAGCAGAAGTGCGGCTCTTAGCCCGGTCACGGCCAAAAGTGCTACGATTTGAAAAGTTCTTTAACAATTGGGACGTCTGCCGGATGTTCACGATCGACAGAGCTTCAAGGATTTTCCCGAACACCCGGTCCGCGGACGTCGTGCCCGCCATCACCGCACGCTTCCAACTGCTCAGCGCAGAAGACCAGCTGGCCCTGATCTGGTACGCCTATCTGGAAATGGGAACGACGATCACGATCGCCGCCCCGGGCGCGGCCAGCATGCAGTTCGCCGAACGGACCCTGAATGAGATCAAGGGCATGGATTTTGCGGCCCAGAGCCAGGTGATGTGCGATCTCGCCAACCGCGTCGACACCCCGATCGCCAGAACCTATTCGAGCTGGTCAGTCAATATCAAACTTGGCTTCTGGTATCAGCTGGGCCACTGGATGGCCGCCGGCCTCGTCGCACCGATTCCCGAGGGCTACAAGCTGTCAGCCAATGCCGCCGCTGTCTTGAAGTCCGTTCAGGAGGTAGAGCAGGGTCAACAGATCACGCTGCTGCGGAACTTCGTCGTCGACATGGGATTTGATCCCCAGAAAGGCGAAGGTCAGCGGGTGATGGCACCAGTGACGCCACCCACACCGGAAGAACTGCGCAAGAAAGTGTTCATTGAAGGGGTGATTAATCCCACGGTGAACAACTATATGGATCTCCTCAATGCCAACGACTTCGACAACCTGATCCAATTGTTCCTTCCCGACGGGGCTTTGCAGCCGCCGTTCCAGAAACCGATCGTAGGCACCGAAGCCATCCTGCGGTTCTTCCGTGAAGACTGCCAGAACCTGCGTCTGCTGCCCGAGCGTGGCTATGCCGAACCCACAGAGGGAGACTTCACCCAGATCAAGGTGACCGGAAAAGTCCAGACCCCCTGGTTTGGCGCGGGAGTGGGAATGAATGTGGCCTGGCGCTTCCTTCTTGATCCCGAAGGCAAGATCTACTTCGTGGCAATCGACCTGCTGGCATCACCCGCAGAGCTCCTTAAATTCGCTCGTTGATAGCGATCAACGGCCTCAGCACCACCAGCCGCCACAGCCTTGGCCTGGCGACTCTGATTCTTCTGAGCTGGCTGATCTCCATGATCAGCCTGCTTATCGTCAACGTGGCGTCCTGGCCCTGGTGGTGGAGCATCGTCATCGTGCTGGGGCGCACATTCCTGCAGACAGGGCTGTTCATCACAGCCCACGACGCCATGCATGGCGTCCTGCTCCCGGAGATGAAGCGATGGAACCAGCGGCTGGGTGCCGTCTGCCTGGGCCTCTATGCGGCCCTGCCCTATCAGGCCTGCCTGCAGAATCACCAGCTCCATCACCACCGTCCAGCGACAGCCGACGATCCGGACTTCCATGCAGATCCAGCGGCAGGCCCATGGCGCTGGTATCGAAAATTCATGAGGGGATATCTGAGGCCGGGCCAGATGGGCAGACTGCTCGGCTTCTGGGGCCTGCTGATCCTGAGCATGACACCATGGAATCGCAGCGCCTGGATGAATCTACTGCTATTCTATACGCTGCCTTTGCTACTCAGCTCCCTGCAATTATTTGTGTTCGGCACCTATCTGCCCCACCGCGATCAACGCCTGTCTGGAGAGCAGAGAGGACCGATCAGCCTTGACCATCCGTCATGGCTGTCGTTGCTGACCTGCTTCCATTTCGGCTATCACCGCGAGCATCACGACCATCCTCAGCTCGCCTGGTTTGAATTGCCGGCTCAGCGACAAAAGCGCAAGCCGCTCACATCCGGCATGACAATCCGAGTAGCGTCGCAGAGATCATGAGAAGAACTGACGGTGGTTGACACAGTGGCGGGCTGGAGCGAGGAAGAACAGACCCTGGCCCGAGAAGCCTTTGAACAGGCCCACGGTCGCGCCATCGCTCGCCTGATTTCGACGATCCAGGCCAGGGCCAACACGTTGAACTCAGCGGAGTCCGTCTGGCAACTCCACGACTTCCTGAGCATTGAACGCCATACCATTGAAGGGCGATTTGCCTTTCAATTCGATGGCATCCTATTCGTATTCGCAAGCCTGGTCAAAGAAGGATTGCTTGAGCTCAGCGAACTGGGCGGACTGGATCACCAGAAATTAGCCAAAATCAAGGCAATGTCCTGCTTCTAAAAAGGCCTGGAAGCGCAAGCCGAAGGCAGGCAAGACTCACAACGCCATCGACCAGGAAGATCATTCGATTCCGCGAATCCCAGCATCTTGGACCTCAACGAAATACATCGCAGCACCGGGAATTGCGGCTCCGAAAATCACAGCACCGTGGGACTGAACGCAGTGCATCGCAGAGCCTTTAATCCCCAGAGATCGCAACAGTGTCACGATCGATGATCATCATGACGGGCAGCGGGCTCTGACACCTGGAAACAAGCCTTCAGAAGTTCTCGCCGTTCCGGCACTGGGACATTGCAGCCAGGACAATCAGAGTCAGGCGCTCGGTCGCACCTTCTTCACAGCCAGACCAGCTTCGATGGCCGTGATGGCAGCCAGGAGCAGCAGACCGATCAGCCCGACGAGCTGATTCTGAGCCTCAGCCACGGCATCAGCATCGCGGGCCAGCAGGGCACCCGCTCCAAACCAGGCGGTGGCCAGAGCAGAGGTGATCCAGTAGGCACGCCAACGACGCTGATAGAGATAGCCGGCCCCAAGGCCTGGCACCACATTCAGCACCACCGCCACCCAACCGGCGGAGGCGGCAAGAATCTGTTCACGGGTGGGGGGCATGGACTGACGATCGGTCCCGTACTCTGGCGGATAGAACGCCGAGCTGCGACGCCGTGGAGCCGGGCAGAGACGGGCCAATGCGGCAGAGGTGCACCTCTGAACGATCACTGAGGCAATGTCCGCTTGCTCGGGCCTTCCGCGCCTGCGATGCAGCCGCAGAGCCGCCATCTCCTTGAAAAGATCACACCCGAGAAAGAAATGCTCCAAGGAATGATTCATCACGCGATCCATCCTTGTTCTGCACCAAATATCCAGAAGGATATCTATGAAAAAACGTCGCCATTCTCAAAGCAGCGATTGGATGTTTAGCAACGCGATCTGAATTGACGAGCAGCCAGGAGCGTGCAGGGATCTGTGTGTTCTGGAGAGCACCGATCGTGACAGCCTGAGGCCAGGGAGCGTCCTTGAAAGAAGACTCCCAGCGTTGGCAGTATCCCCAACAACCAAGCGAGCATCCGCCTGGCAGAGCCAACGATGATGAAGCCATGCGATCACAGGCAGCGGGAAGGCCGGCGCGGGGGAACCCAGGGCTGATTCAAAGTGTGTCACAAGCGCCCTGGCCGGGGCTGCCAGCATCCGTTGAGGTCAGCGGAATTGCTCCCTTCCCTTGTCAGAAGCCGCCCTACCTGCAACCGATCTCGACCTGATCAGCTTTCTTAAGAGTTCGCTGAAAAACCCGGCTATCCCTGCCAAAATGGAGCAATCGCAGATCCCGTGATGCGAGGTCAGCAGGAGCGCAGCGGCTTTCTGTTCTCCTACGTCTCGATCGAGGAACGGATCCCTGCCAGCCATCCGCTGCGG
>JBJTBH010000085.1:0-38875 GCA_046091285.1 Cyanobacteriota bacterium
CGCTCAACCAGATCAGGCTCGGCACCACGACCGGATCGTCGCAGCTGAAGGGGGGCAGGGGCAGCAGCCGGGGGCGGGCGCCGGCGGTCTCGGCCTGAAAGGCGATGACGGTGCTGGTGCTGCCCAGGTCGATGGCGAGGGTTCCGCTCTCCCGGTCGATGGCAGCAGAGGATGGAGCTGCGACCACGGCAGGGGAACGGAGGGGCCGGAGCCATGCTGGCCTAACCTGATGGAAACGAGGGGTTCTGGATGTACACGGGAGTGGAGATGAGTGCCAAGGATCTGGCTCGTCGTGGCGAAAGCCTGATTCGACACTCCAGCAACCGCTATCTCACCACCGTGCGCATTGCCTTCCGTGCCAAGCAGCGGCGGTTCGACGACTTCGATGGTCTGCTTGACGATTCGATGGTGAAGCCTGTGCAGCGGGCCATCATCGAACTCAGCGACGAACAGGATCAGCCGGACCTGCTGCCGGGCTGAAGCGGCATCGATCCGATCCTTGATCCTTCCCTGGCGGCTTCCTGGTGATGCAGGTGGATGAAGGCCATGGCTGGCGGCTGGTCGTCGACCGTTCGCGCCAGCCGTTTTCTGTGTTGATCGGTGGTGTTGACTGGGCCGTTGAGCTCAGCGATGATGAAGCCCTGGCCCTGGCTGCGGGAGTTGAACGGCTGCGGAGCCAGTATGCGCAGATCGCCGACCAGCTTCTCGATCAGGAGGATCTCGACCTCGACTGGGAGCGCGACAATCTCTGGGTCGGTCTGACCCTGCATCAGGGTCAGTGGTCCCTGCGCTTCGTGCTCGAGGGAGCCGCGGGGCGACGCAGTGTGGAGGCGGGCTGGGAGGCGAGGGCGAGTCCGGCCCTGGCCCTGGCGCTGGAAGCGTTGCCGAGGTTGCTGGCCGCTGATGCGGCGGTTGCTCCGTCCGGGGAGCGGACGTCTGCCGCCAGGCGCTGGGATTGAGAGCGTTTCAGGGCAGCGGTGGCTGTGCTCCGGGGGGAACCATGGCGGGCGTCGCCTCCAGTCGATCGACATAGACCGCGGTGAGAATGCACATCGCCAGGGGCAGGGTCACCAGCCTGACGCCGAGCACCAGGCCTTCGGCCAGCACCTGCGAGACCAGCATCAGCACCTGCGGCACCATCTGGATCAACCAGAGCAGCAGCCACGACCCTGGATGGTGCCTCAGTCCCTCGATGCCGAGGCGAAAGGCCTGAAAGGGGGAGACCCGCGCCAGCACCACCAGTGGCAGGCAGAAGAGCTGACTGAGCAGCAGCAGCAGAGCCAGCAGCCCTCCAAGCAGGACCGGCACCGGCGCGAGGGCTGGTTCGATCAGTGACACCACCGCCTGGCCCAGGACGGTGCCGATGGCCACCAGGATCAGGACCCCGAGAATCAACCCCCACATCGCCATCCAGCGCCGCAGGCTCGGTCCATCCCAGCGCAGCAGATCCGCCAGCCGGGGTCGGCTGCCGCTGAGGGCCAGCCAGGCTCCCCGGAGCAGCCCCAGCGTCATCCACCAGTGCGTCAGCACTGTCAGGAGCAGGCCCAGCCCGAGGCTGCACAGTGCACCGATCGCCTTCCAGCCTTCCTCCTCCACCGGCGTGCTGCCGAGCTGCACCAGCAGATGGGAGAGCTCGCTGACCGCCTCGGCGATCAGCATGAAGATCAGGAAGCGTCCAGCTGTTTGATTGAAGATCCCCCAGCCACGCCTCAACGAACGTTTCAGGGCCAGGGGCCGGCTCAGATCCAGCGTCGTGGCGTCGGAAGACAACGACTGGTGATCAACGGAGCCATTCAGCCTATCGGCTGTGATTCCGCCAGGTCCAGCAGAATCGCGGCGCTGTCATCGCTCACCGGAAGAATGGAGAGACGGTTGCCCTGACGCACGACCGGGAGCTCCTCGACCGTGAAGCGACCGCGCAGCTGTTCGAGGCTGATCATCGTCGGGAAATGGCGCAGGTAGCGGAGCCTGACGCAGTCCCAGCGCGGTGCGTCCGGTTTTGAGCGAGGGTCGTGATACTTGGAGTCGGCATCGAACTGGCTGGGATCGATCAGCCCCGTTTCGATCACTTCCATCAGCCCGACGATTCCCGGCGGTTTGGCGTTGGAGTGATAGAAGAAAGCCTGATCACCTACGGCCATGCTACGCATGAAGTTGCGTGCCTGATAGTTGCGGATCCCATCCCAGAGGGTGCTGCCATCCCGCTGAAGATGGTCAATCCCATAGACATCGGGTTCGCTTTTCATTAACCAGAAGGCCATGGCATGGGAGCGTCTCGGGCCGCGACTGTAGGGGCCTCTGCCGCTTCAGAGGGCGAGCACAAGCGTGCGGAAATGGTCGCCCCGGGCCTCGAAGTCGCTGTACTGATCAAAGCTGGCGCAGGCGGGCGAGAGCAGCACCGTGGGGATGCTCAGCTCCTGAGCGGCCTGGAGGGCCAGGGGAACGGCCTCGTTCAGGCCATCGGCCTCCAGGATCCGGCCGCTGTAGCCGTGCTGCTTCAGCAGGGCGAAGAAGGTCGGTCGGCTGGCTCCGAACAGCACCACGGCCGCGGCCCGTTCCTCGAGCCGCTGCAGCCAGCCGCTGGCCTCCCCCTGCTTCGACTGCCCGCCGGCCAGAACCACCAGGGGGCCATCGAGAGCCTCGAGGGCCACGGCGGCGGCGTCGTAGTTCGTCGCTTTGCTGTCGTTGAACCAGGTGATGCCGGCCAGGTCGCGAATCCGCTCCAGGCGGTGGGGGACCCCCGGAAATCGGCGAAAGGCGTCGGCCATCCCCCGGGGATCCAGGCCGAGCTCCAGTCCCACGGCGGTGGCCATGAGCAGATTGCGGCGGTTGTGGTCACCGGGCATGGCCAGAACGCCGGCTGGGAACAGGGGGCCCCGCTGATCCATCACGACAGGGCGCCCATCGGCATCGGGCTCAATCCAGAGGGAGGCCTGCAGGTGCCTGGGCAGGGCTTCGGCAGGGCCGGCCGTGATCCAGCGACTGTCCGGCCAGGGGCCGGCATGGGCCTGCAGGTCGGGATCATCGCCGTTGAGGATCCGCACCGCGGACTGTGCCAGAAGGTGGTGCTTGATCGCCCGGTAGGACGCCAGGCTGCCGTGGCGCTCCAGATGGTCGGGGGTGAGGGTGGTCCACAGCCCGATCGTCGGTCGGATTGCTGCAGCGGCTTCAATCTGGTAGCTGCTCAGCTCGACCACCAGGTGGGCGGGTGGTGCCTGGCCGCTCTGGAGGCGCTCCGCCAGAACGGCAGCCACGGATGTGCCCACATTGCCGCAGAGCGGCGCATCCAGACCGGCGGAGCTGAGCAGGTGCTGAATGAGATGGGTGACTGTTGTCTTGCCGTTGGTGCCTGTGATCGCGATCCAGGGAATGCTCTCGCTGGCCTCCCAGGCGAGGGCCGCTTCTCCCAGCACCGCGATGCCGGCCTGCCGCAGCCCGGTCAGAACCGGATGGTTCCAGGCCAGGCCCGGACTGATCACCACCGCCCGGGGAGACGGTCGCATGGTGGTCAGGCGTTCGAGGTTGAGCGGTGTGTTCAGCCGAACCTCAAGGCCCTCGGCGGCCAGGGATCGGGCCTGGGCGCGCAGCGCCTCGCTGTCTCCCTGCTCGAGCACCAGGGGTCGCTCCCCTCGGGCGAGCAGAAGCTTTGCTGCTCCGATGCCAGACCGACCCAGACCGATGACCACCACCGGAGCTTGAGCCTCGGTGCCAGAAAAATCGGTCACAGGAATCAACCGGTTGAATTGTAAAAGTGGGCGATACTGGAATCGAACCAGTGACTCCTACCGTGTCAAGGTAGTGCTCTACCTCTGAGCTAATCGCCCCTATCTCATCATCCTTGCAGGCAATGAAATCATCGGCGCCGGCAGGCACGCTGCAGTACTGATGATCCACGTCTGCCGGGGCAGGGACGGGATTGGGTCTGGCGACTCACCAACCGAGGGTTGATGATTCAGAATGTGACAGAAGTGATGATTCTGTCAATTCAACAAAAAACCATGGCGGTTTTCGTTGAGACGAAGAAGTTCGCGGCTTTTTCATTGAAGAAAAGTTGGCGACTCTCCTGGTGAGGACACCGAATGTTTCGCGATCAGGGGCACTGGGAGTGCCACGACCACGAACCTTGGAGGTGCTGTTCCTCAGATTGCAGAAACTTAGCAGCCGGTGGGTCCGCTGGCCGGAATCAGCGCCGGCATTCTCACCGGCGGCATGGTCAGCGGCGTTCCATGGAGAGACGCCAGCGATCGCGCTTGGTGGTCTGGATCTCGAGGATCCGCAGTTCCCCCCGGCCATCGAGGCGGATCCGATCGCCGACGGCCACCGTCGTGCTCGGTTGCTGCACGCGCTGCCAGTTGATCCGGGCGGCTCCCTGGCTGATCAGGGCCTTGACGCGGCTCCGGGGCAGCCCGAAGCCGGCGGAAGCCACGGCATCCAGGCGCAGGGAGGCCTCAACGGTGGCCATCGGGCGCGGCAGTCGCGCCGCCGGGGGCTGCAGTTCGGTGATCGGGCGGCGGAGGATCTGCACGGGAACCGTCCGCAGTTCGCTGTGTCGGCCGTCGAGCCGTTCCGCCAGGGCGGCGCTGACCACGGCCTGGGCGCCGCGATCGCCGCGAAGCCAGAGATCACCGATCTCCCGGGGATCGGCGCCGAGGGTTTCCAGCACGCTTCTCAGATCCGGGGCGCTGGCCGGATCGAACAGGAAGTTGCCGCTGATCTCCAGCCCCTGCAGGGGGGGGCTCCCGGGGCCGGTTTCGGAGCCATCGCCCCCGGCCTCCGCCTGCTCCGCGCGGGACAGGCGGAGGCAACGGCGCTCCGCCCCAGGCACCCCGCCGTCCCAGTGCAGCCTCAGTTCACTGAGCTGGGTCAGGCCCGCTTCGATCTCCTCCTGTTCACCACCGCTGAGGAAGCCGCTCCAATGGGGTTCCCAGGTGCGCAGCACCGTGTCAGCCAGGGTGAGAAGGGTCTGGAAGGCCTCGGGATGACGCGCGCCCTCCAGCAGGGTCCGGTGGGGCAGCATCAGCCTTCCGACAGGCGCACCACGGACTGGGGCCGGGCCTTCTGCAGCACGGTCCAGGGCATCTCCACGCCATTGAGCGTTTCCACCAGCAGCAGCCAGCTGCCTTCTTCCACCCGGTTGCGCAGGCTGCGGATCCGATCGCTCTCTTCGGAGTTGACGCTGGCCGCCGCCGCGAAGCTGCCCATCCAGCCGGAGCCGAGGCCCAGCAGTCCTCCGATCACGGGTTCGGCCCAGGGCCCGAGTCCGGAGAACGTGGTCAGATCCGTGATCTGGGTGAAGGTCACCCCAGCGAAGAAGCCGAAAGGAATCAGCCAGCGGGCCATGCTGCGCTGTCGTGCCTGGCGGGCGATCGCCGGATTGAGGCGGTCGACGGTCTCGAAGGCGGCTTCTCCCTGGCCGATGCTCACCAGCAGGGCCGGGCTCGGCACCTGGGCCGCCAGGGCGTCCCGCAGCTGATGCAGGCTGCGGCGCTCGGAGAGCACGACAACGACGCTGGTTCCCAAGTGGATCGGCTCCCTGAGGCTGGCAAGGCTCTGATTCTCCCTCGTTCGGCCTCAGGCTGGGCGCTGAACCTTCTGGGGGCGGTTGCAGGGGGCTCACTACACTGCACCTCCGGCCTCCCCTCCACAGGCTTCCCACCACCGCGCCGGGTCATGACGAAAGTTCTGGTTTCCGATCCCATTGATCAGACGGGGATCGACATTCTTTCCCAGGTTGCCCAGGTGGATGTGCGTACCGGCCTGTCGCCGGATGACCTCAAGGCCGCCATCGGCGAGTACGACGCCCTGATGATCCGTTCCGGCACGCAGGTGACCGCCGACATCCTCGAGGCCGCCACCCGCCTGCGGATCATCGGTCGCGCCGGTGTCGGTGTCGACAACGTCGATGTTCCCGCCGCCACCAGGCGCGGCGTGATTGTGGTCAACTCACCGGAGGGAAACACGATCGCGGCGGCCGAGCATGCCCTGGCGCTGCTGCTCTCCCTGTCCCGGCATGTGTCCCACGCCCACGCCAGCACGATGGCCGGTGGCTGGGATCGCAAGAATTATGTCGGCAACGAGCTCTACAAAAAGAAGCTCGGGGTCGTCGGCCTGGGCAAGATCGGCTCCCATGTGGCGCGGGTGGCCAAGGCGATGGGGATGGAGGTCGTGGCTTACGACCCCTTCGTGTCGCCCGAGCGCGCCCAGCAGATGCAGGTGAAGCTGCTGCCGTTGCCGGCTCTGTTCGCGGAAGCCGATTACATCAGCCTGCACCTGCCCCGCACGCCGGACACCGAGAACTTGGTGAATGCCGAGCTGCTGCGCACGATGAAGCCCACCGCCCGCCTGGTGAACTGCGCCCGCGGCGGCATCATCGATGAGGCGGCCCTCGCGGAGGCCGTGCAGAACGGTGTCATCGCGGGGGCCGCGCTGGATGACTATGCCAGGGAGCCGCTGGAGGCGGGTTCGCCGCTGCGCAGCGTGCCTGAGCGCCTGATCCTGACGCCGCATCTCGGAGCTTCCACCGAGGAGGCACAGGAGAACGTGGCCATCGATGTGGCGGAACAGATCCGCGATGTTCTGCTCGGGCTGCCCGCCCGCAGTGCCGTCAACATCCCCGGACTCACCCCCGAGGTGATGGAACAGCTCAAGCCCCATCTGCAGCTGGCGGAAACCCTCGGTCAGCTGCTGAGCCAGCTCGCCGGTGGCCAGGTGGAGGAACTCGAGGTCCGCCTCCAGGGCGAATTCGCGTCCCATCCCGCCCAGCCCCTCGTGGTGGCGGCCCTGAAGGGACTTCTGTCCACCGCCCTCGGTGACAGCATCAATTACGTCAATGCCACCCTTGAGGCCAAGGCGCGGGGCCTCCATGTGCTCGAGGTCCGGGATGACGCCAGCCGTGATTTCGCCGGTGGCTCGCTGCAGATCAGCTCCCGCAGCAGCGCCGGAAACCACAGCGTCACCGGCGCCGTGTTCGCCGATGGTGAGCTGCGGGTGACCACCATCGATGAGTTCCCGGTGAATGTGGCCCCCAGTCGCCACATGCTGTTCACCCGTCACCGGGATATGCCTGGAATCATCGGCCACCTCGGGTCGCTGCTGGGCGAGCACAACGTCAACATCGCCTCGATGCAGGTGGGGCGGCGGATCGTGCGCGGCGACGCCGTGATGGTGCTCAGCCTCGATGATCCGATTCCTGCCACCCTGCTGGCCTCGATCCACCAGATCAACGGCATTCAGGAAGCGCATCCGGTCACCCTCTGAGCCCGCTGCCATGACCGGACCCCTGAGCTGGTGGCGGCTCGAGATGTCTGTCCCGGAGCCGTTGGAGGAATCGCTCCTCTGGAAGCTCAACAGCCTCGGCATTCCCAGGGTGGCTTTTCGGCATCAGCCGGAGACCCCCAGGGACCGGACCCTGCTGGCCTGGTTGCCGGCGATCGACTGGCCGGAACCCCAGCGGCTGGAGCTGGTGCGGGCCCTCGAGCCGCTCGGTGAGCCCTTCGGGGTGCCCTTGCCGGCGGTCGCCTGGTTCGAGCAGTCCGACGAAGACTGGAGCCTGAGCTGGAAGCAGCACTGGCAGGCCGATCCGATCGGTCAGCGGCTGCTGATCCTTCCGGCCTGGCTGGAGTGTCCCGCCGACCACGTCGACCGCCTGCGCATCACGATGGATCCGGGGAGCGCCTTCGGCACCGGCAGCCATCCCACCACCCGTCTCTGCCTGGAGGCCCTGGAGGATCTGCCCCTGACGGGCTGGCGGGTGGCGGACCTGGGCTGCGGCAGCGGCATCCTCGGCCTCGGGGCCCTGCGTCTCGGTGCTGCCACGGTGTTCGCGGCGGACACCGATCCCCTGGCCTTCCGGGCCACCGTCACCAACCGGGATCTCAACGGTCTGGGTGCGGAGCGGTTGCAGGTTGCTGTCGGTTCCGCGGAACGGTTGCTGGAACTGCTCGATTCCCGGCCGGCCGATCTGCTGCTCTGCAACATCCTGGCGCCGGTGATCGAGGCGCTCTGCCCCCTGTTCAGCTCCCTGCTGGCCCCCGCTGGCCTCGGTCTCCTCAGTGGCCTGCTGGTGGATCAGGCGCCTGCTCTCCAGGCGGCCCTGGCCGCTGAGGGTTGGCAGTCGGAGCTGGTGGCCCGGCAGAGCCAGTGGGGTCTGCTGGTCATCCGCCGACAGGGTGTTGTTGCATAAGGCACGCTGATGTGTGCCCTCGCTTTGATTGGCCTTCTCCGAATCACGGGGCTCAGGCCTCTCCAGGCCCCCCCGGCGGATGTAGGAAGGGTCCGTCCTGCAGGCCTCGGTGATTCCGAATCCTGTAAGCCCCAATCCTTTTCATGGCTTCCTACAAGGTCACCCTCATCAGCGAGGCCGAGGGCCTCAACAAGACCATTGAGGTTCCCGACGACCAGTACATCCTTGACGCCGCTGAAGAGCAGGGCATCGACCTCCCCTACTCCTGTCGTGCTGGCGCCTGCTCCACCTGCGCCGGCAAACTGACCGCCGGAACCGTGGATCAGAGCGACCAGAGCTTCCTCGACGATGATCAGATCGAGGCCGGCTTCGTGCTGACCTGCGTCGCCTATCCCACCAGCGACGTCACCATCAAGACCCACGCTGAAGAAGAGCTGTATTGATTTCCGGGCTGGTTCGGATCGTCATCTGAGGCGATCCGGCCGCCGCGGCCAAGGCCTTTCCCGCCACCTTTCGGGGTGGCTTTTTCATGTCTCCATCAGCGTCCCATCAGGTTCATCACCTGCTGGAGCCCGGCAGCGAACACAGCAGCCCCGGAGGGCAGTACAGCTTTCGGGTGCTTGGCCCCTGTTGCCGTCTGTTCGATCGGGAGGAGCTCCCCTGGCCCTGCTGTCGTCTGGCCTGGCGCAGCAAGGAACCCAGTTGGCGGCGGGTCGGCAAACGCTTTGTGGCTGATCTGGCCGCACGCCGTTGCCCGTCCTATGCCGTGGAGCTGCTCCAGCCGGGCTCCAGGCCCACGCGCACGGTGCTGACCCTGTTCCCGCAGCGACTGGCTCCGGCTCTGCAGGAGTGGTGGTACAGCAAGCAGGTTGCCAGTCTTGAGCCGGGCAACAGCCTGCCTCCCGATCCGCATCCGAAGGCTGCAGAGATGCCCTGAACGGGGCTTTCCCTGCGGCCTCTTCCATGGAGACCGTGTCTTCCACGGAGACCGCCGCTCTGGCGGGCGGGGCTGCTCCGGAGGGACTGCCGTTGCGTCTGTGGCGTCTTCGTCGGCATGGCGCCTGGGATCTGCCGCCGCTTCCGTCCATCGACGCCTCCAGACAGAACAAAGCCCTGATCCCGTGGCTCGAAGGACGTCGAGCCGAAGGACCAGGGCCGAAGACTCCGCGTTGGCGGAGGGAGGAGGGATCAGAAGTAGATCTTGCCGCCGCCCCACTGGACGCCCTGCACATTCGGGGCCACGAGGATGTAGGCGGCCATCAGGCGCAAATCATCTTCGTTCAGATCGCGCATCTTGACGAACACATCGCTGCTGCGCAGGCTCGGGTGCAGGTCAGCGATGCTGTACTCACCGTCGTAGGAGGTGGGATCCTTCAGGTAGTCGACCAGGGCGGCGATGTTGTTGCGGGCCGGGGTGGCCAGGGCCAGGGTCTCGGGGTCGAGGCCGACGTTCTGATTGGTCTTGGTGATGCCACCGGCGTGACATTCGCCGCAGCTGTTGTTGAACAGCTTGCGGCCGGTCTTGACGTCCTGCTCGCTGAAGGTGACGAGGGTGCCGTTGGGATCAGCCGACACGGTCAGGTCATCCGCCGTCCACTGGGCTGCTGCCGCCGGGCTCCCCCAGCAGACCAGCAGGGCCAGAGGCAGAACCAGCAGGGTCCCGAGGACGAATCGTCGGGCTGAGGAGAGGAGAGAGGCCATGAAGGAAGCCGGCAAGATAGCGGTGATCACCGCGCCTGTGCTCTTGTATCACGGGGGAAGGGCCTCCCGGTTGGGAATCACGAACTGTTGCAGCCCTCTGGGGGGCATGGTCTTCGCTACCCGATCGATCAGGCAGGGACTTCCGCCTCGTCATCACCGCCGGCGGCCACATCCAGGCAGAGAAAATCCCTGGCCAGCAGCGTGTTCGGAAAGATCGCCCGCGCCTCCTGCAGCAGATCCTCGGGAGTGATCGGGTTGCCCGGCATGTAGCGCGGACTCAGGTGGGTGAGGGCCAGCTGCCCCACCCCCGCCGCCAGCGCCGTCTGGGCGGCCATGGTGCTCGTCGAATGCTGACGCTGGAAGGCCAGTTCCGCTTCCCCGTGGGCGAAGGTCGCCTCGTGGATGAGCAGGTCGGCGCCCCGGGCCAGGTCCACGGCGGCTTCCGAAAACACGGTGTCGGTGCAGTAGACGACACTGCAGCCCGGCCGTGGCGGCCCGCAGAGGCTGCTGCCGCGGATGATGCGGCCATCCTCCAGGCAGATCTCCCGCCCGGCCTTGAGGTCGGCGTAGACCGGCCCGGGCGGGATCCCCAGCGCGCGGGCCTGGGCCACATCGAAGCGCCCCGGCCTCGGTTTCTGCTCGACCCTGTAGGCGTAGGCGGGCACCCGATGGGTGAGCAGGGTGCAGCGCACCTGCAGGTCATCGTCGTCCAGCAGCACCGCCCCGGTGCGTGCCGCTTCCTTCACCCGATGGCTCCGGAGCGGATAGCCGATCCGGGTGGAGGAGGTGCGCAGCACGCCTTCCAGGTAGTCGCGCAATGGATCAGGGCCGTAGAGGTCGATGCCGCTGCAGCTTCCGGCCAGCCCCAGGCTGGCCAGCAGGCCAGGCAGCCCGAAGACGTGGTCGCCGTGCATGTGCGTGATGAAGATCCGACGCAGCTGCGAGACCCGCAGATCGCTGCGCAGGAACTGGTGCTGGGTGGCTTCGCCGCAGTCGAACAGCCACAGCTCGGAGCGCTGGGGCAGCCGCAGCGCCACGGATGAAACATTGCGGGCCCGGGTCGGAACGCCGGAGCTGGTGCCCAGAAAGGTGACCTGCACGACCGGGGGCTCTTCCATTCATGCTGCCATGTCAACCCGGCGGCCTCCTGAGAAACGTGTCCCCCACCCCCCTGGCCGTCGCCAGGGCGGATGGTCACAATGGTGAGCTTCTGAATGGGCGCTCAGCCCGCCGGATCCGATGCGCCGACCTTCTCTCTGTCTGGCGATCGTGCTCGGGTTGCCCGTGGTCCTGGACGTTCCCTGGGGGGTGTCATCGCTGCGGGCCGCCACGACACCCTCCGCCGGTTCCGAGGTGCGGGTCTTGCTGCTCGAGGCCGATCAGGCCCGGGTGGACCCCCTGCAGGGACGTCTGCAGCTGCGGGATGGTTCCCGCCGCCTTCTGGTGGCCCTGCCTCCCGCCCAGGGCCTGACGCTTGTCGCCGGCGGCGCTGGGGTGACCCTTGAAGGACTGCCACCGGGCAGCCTGCAACCGGTCGCTGGCGGCCGGGAGCTGTGGCGGGAGGCTGTGACCGGCAGCGCGGAGGGAACCGCTCCGACCGATGCTTCCATCGGCACCGAGGGGGCCGAGGGTGGCCTGGTGCTCCAGAAGCGGTCCTATCGCGGTCGTCTGCAGGTGCTGCTGGAAGGCGGACGGTTGCGGATCATCAACCATCTCGACCTGGAGGCCTACCTGGCCAGCGTTGTCGGCAGCGAGATGCCGGCCAGCTGGCCTCAGCAGGCCCTGCGGGCTCAGGCGGTGGCCGCCCGCACCTATGCCCTGAAGGAGCGACGGCCGGCTGAGCCCTTTGATCTCCGGGCGACCGTCGCCAGCCAGATGTATCGCGGCATCGAGGCGGAGACCCCCTCCACCCGCGAGGCGGTGCAGGCGACCCGTTCCCAGGTGCTCACCTACGGCGGTGACCTGATCCAGGCGGTGTTTCACAGTTCCAGCGGTGCCGCCACGGAAGACAGTGGTGCCGTCTGGAGCCGGCAGTTGCCTTATCTGGTCAGTGTCCCTGACTTCGACCGCACCAGCCCGGTGAGCGAATGGACCCTGAGCTTCACCGGTTCCAGGTTGCGTCAGCTGTTTCCGGAGATCGGTGGCGTCAGTCGTTTCGAGGTGCTGGCCCTCAGCGCCAGCGGTCGGGTGCGCCAGGTGCGGGTGGAGGGACCTCTCGGTCAGCGGGTCTACAGCGGCGCCGATCTGCGCCGGATTCTCGGTCTGCGCAGTACGCAGGTGCGGTTTGAGCCCCTGCTCCCGGTGGCCGAGGCCTCCGGGGGGGCGGTGGGGGAATCGTCTGCCGTCATGACGGTTGCCGGGATCGGCGCTGCGTCGTCGGTTTCCGTCCCGGTGGCGGCGAGTGCTGTGGATCCACCGCCTCTGCCACCCTTGATCGGTTCGGCCCAGAGCACGGCGCCCCCCCTGCGGCCCCCCGACGGCTGGCTGCTTAAGGGCAGGGGCTTCGGGCATGGCGTCGGCATGAGCCAGTGGGGGGCCTACGGCCTGGCCAGCCAGGGCCTGGATTACGTCCGCATCCTTCAGCACTATTACCGTGGCACCAGCCTGATCACCCTGCCGGGCACGGTGCAGGCGGCCACAGGCATCCGGAGCACGGACGTGGCCTCCGGTTCCGGTCTCGACAGGGGCCGCCCCTGACTCTTCCGATGGTCTGCTGATGGTCAGAGTGACGTTCAGGCTTGTGGTGGCACCGGCGGCGGAGCTGGCGGATCAGCTGGCCGTGCGGCTGATCGAGGAGGTGCTCATGGGCTTGTCCCAGCCCCTGGGGCTCGCCACGGGCGCCACGATGGAGCCCCTCTATGCCGCCCTCGGCCGCCGCGTGGCGGCTCTCTCGGAGCAGCAGGGGCAGACGCTGCGGCAGGGCTGGCGCAGCTTCAATCTCGATGATTACGTGGGGCTGGGCCTCGGGGATCCGGCCTCGGTTGCCGCCACCATGGAGCGCCAGCTGAGCGCCCGGCTCGGCCTGCAGCCCGGCACTGTGCAGCTTCCCGATGGCCTGGCGGCGGATCCGGCGGCTGAAGCCCGGCGGTACGCCGAGGCCCTTGCGGCAGCCGGGGGCCTGGGCCTGCAGGTGCTCGGCCTCGGCCTCAACGGCCATGTGGGCTTCAACGAACCCCCCTGCTCTCCAGAGGCCTGCACGCGACTGGTGGACCTCACCGAGGCCACGAGAGACCAGAATGCCCCCGCCTTTGCGGGCCGCCCGGGCGGTGTGCCGGACCAGGCGATCACGGTGGGGCTGGCGGAGATCCTGGCCGCCCGGCAGCTGGTGCTGGTGGTCACCGGGGCCGCCAAGGCGAGCATCCTGGCCCGGGCCCTGGGCGAACCGCCGACGCCCGAGGTTCCCGCCTCCTGGCTGCAGCGGCATCCCGCTCTGCTGGTGCTGGCCGATCCGGCGGCGGCGGCCCTGTTGCGTTGAGCCTCAGCCCATCACCTGCTCCAGCAACGCCTCATCGGCTTCGAGGTTGGAGGTGACGCTGCGGACGTCGTCGAGGTCATCGAGCGCCTCCAGCATCCGCAGGCAGGCCTTGAGGGTGTCCTCCTGATGCAGCGGGCAGGCCGTCAGCGCCACCCAGCGGTGCTCCCAGCCCGTCACCGGCCACCCGAGGCGTCGCAGGGCATCCTGAAGCGGTTCCAGGGCGGCATAGGCACCGAACACCTCGACGCCCTGGGCCGTGAGCTCGTAGCCGCCGGCGCTGATCGGCGGGTCGCCTTCCTCCAGGCCCAGCAGATCGTCAATGAGGTCGTCTTCCGAGCGACCGCCGAAGGCGAGGCCGACGATGCCCCGCTGCTCGAACAGGTAGCCCACACAGCCGGTTTCGCCGAGGTTGCCTCCGTTCTTGTTGAAGGCCAGGCGGATGTCGGCGGCGGTGCGGTTGCGGTTGTCGGTGAAGGCGTCGATCAGCACGGCCACGCCGCCCGGCCCATAGCCCTCGTAGCGCACCGCTTCGAAGCTGTCGCCATCGCCGCTGCCGCCGCCGGCTCCCTTGGCGATCGCCCGTTCGATGTTGGCGTTGGGGACCCCCGCCGCCCTGGCCTTCTCGATCGCCGTGCGCAACTGAAAATTGCCGGCGGGATCAGCGCCTCCCCGGGCTGAGACGGTGATTTCCCGGGCCAGTCGCGTGAACACGGCCCCGCGGCGGGCATCCACCACGGCTTTGGTGCGTTTGATCTGGGCCCATTTGCTGTGGCCGGCCATCGGGGATCGGATCAGGAGCGAGACAGGTGAATCAGCCGGCGGCGTCAAGGACGAGCTTCGGCTGCAGCAGACCCTCGCCGGTGGCGCGGGCCATCCCGGCCAGGTTGCCATCCGGCGCCAGCACCACCACCACCGTGTCGGCAGCCCGATGCTCAGGGTCCGTCAGGGCTCTGCCGCAGCGCCAGGAGCCCCAGTCGCTCTCCAGGATCGGATGGCGGCTGAGGTGGCCGAGGGCCTGCAGCGGATCGATCGGTGTCGGGGGGGGGATCTGATCGAGCTGTTCGACGGTGACGGCGTCGGCCAGGGTGAAGCCGAGGGCACCGCTGCGGCGCAGCCGGGCCAGGCTGGCCCCACACCCGAGGGCCTCACCGAGATCGCGGGCGAGGGAGCGGATGTAGGTGCCGGCTGAGCAGGTCACGGCCAGGTGAAGTTGCTGGCTGTCCTGCGTCCAGGCGATCAGCTCAAGCTGTTCGATCGTCACCGGCCGGGCCTCGATCTCCATCGTTTCCCCGCGTCGGGCTCTGGCGTAGGCCCGCTCGCCCTCGACATGCACGGCCGAGACCTGCGGTGGCCGCTGCAGGATCTGTCCACGGAAGGGAGCGAGGAGGCGTTCGATCGCCTCCGCGGTCAGCGCCGGCACGGCGCTGGTGCTCAGCACCTCGCCCTCGAGGTCGTCGCTGCTGGTGCGCACGCCCAGCTGAATCACCCCCTCGTAGCGCTTGCGGCCATCGAGGTAGGGGAGCAGGCGGGTGGCGGGGCCGAGGGCCAGGGGCAGAACCCCGGTCACCGCAGGGTCGAGGGTGCCGCCATGGCCGACCCGCCGCAGTCCGTAGCGGCGGCGGACGCGGGCGTCGCAGTCGTGGGAGGTGACCCCGGCGGGTTTGTCGAGGATCAGGAAGCCCATCGGCGGGCCGGCAGGAACGGGGCTCAGGATGTCAGGCAGCGCTGGGCTGACTGTGCCACTGCGCCGCGCCGTAATTTGGCGGGGGCGATGGTGGCAGCGGATCGTGGCAGAGGAGGGGCTGGTGGCAGAGTCGATGACGGCGCCAGACCCGATGACGGCGGATCACGGGGCGGTGCCATCCGAGGCGACGGAGCGGTCGGCGACGGAGCGGCCGGCGACGGCTTCGCTGGACGTTGCGGCGTTCTGTCGCGATGGCTTTGATCTGCGCCGCCAGCTTGCCGTCCACCTGGGGATCGATGGGGCCGAGCTCGAGCGGCGATTGCCATCCAGCACCGCTGATCTGGCCAACCTTCATCCGGGCGCCTTCGACTGGAGTGCCGCCGACCGCTTCTACGAGGATCAGGTCGGGCAGGGACACCTGCTGGAGCTGGCGGCCTGGCATCTCGGCAGTGTGGCCTACATCGCCGACACCCTGCGGTTGCAGCAGCGCTTCGCCCGCGGCACGGTGCTGGATTTCGGGGGCGGCATCGGCACCCATGCCCTGGCGGCGGCTGCCCTTGAGGCGGTGGATCGCGTCTGGTTCGTGGATCTCAATCCCCACAACCGCGAGTTCGTGGCCAGCCGGGCCCGGACCCTCGGACTGGCAGATCGTCTGCACTGTGCCCGCGATCTCTCCGATCCCGCCCTGCCGGAGCGTTTCGACACGATCGTGTGTCTCGATGTGCTTGAGCATCTTCCGGATCCGGCGGCCCAGCTGGAACTCTTCGCCGCCCGGATGACGCCTGAGGCGGTGGCCTTGCTGAACTGGTATTTCTTTCAGGGCTTTGCGGGCGAATATCCCTTTCACCTGGATGATCCTGGCCTGGTTGACCAGTTTTTCCGCACCCTGCAGAGTCGCTTCCTTGAGGTGTTTCATCCCTATCTGATCACGACCCGCGCCTATCGCCTGCACTCCTGAGCCCCCGGGCCGGTCGCTGAGATCAACGGGCGGCAGCGCAGGAAAAAAGCCCCAGGGACGCCTGGGGCCGGATGGGGTGGCGGATCGCCTCAGAAGCCGATCGCCACAGGATCTGAGAAGCCGTGGAGAGGCGTGGACTCAGGCCTCAGGCCACCGCCACGTTGATGCGCTTGCGGTTGCGCAGGCCGCGGCTGATGGTGTCAAAGCTGACGACGCCATCGACAAGGGCGAACAGCGTGTCATCGGAGCCACGGCCGACGTTGGTGCCGGGGAGGACTGAAGTGCCGCGCTGGCGGATCAGGATCGATCCGGCGGTGACGGCCTCGCCGCCGTAGCGCTTGACACCGAGACGCTTGGAGTTGGAGTCGCGGCCGGTGCGTGTGGAGCCTGTGCCTTTCTTATGGGCCATGGGGAGGAAGACTGAGAATCGGGACGGTGGAGGGGGGAGCTCAGCTCCGATCAGGCGATGGCTTGGCCGCCGACGGTGATCGATTGAACCATCACCCGGGTCAGCTCCTGACGGTGACCATTCTTGCGCCGGGTTTTCTTCTTGGGGCGCATCTTGTACACGATGATCTTCGGACCGCGACGATGGCCGAGAACCTTGAGTTCAACGCTGGCCCCCTGAACGTAGGGCTGGCCGACGGTGGCGCCGCTGCTGTCCTTGACGAGCAGAACCTGGTCGAGGGTGACCGTGTCGTCGACCTCTGCTGCCAGGCGGTCGAGGTCGTAATAACGGTTGGGTTGCAGCCAGAACTGCTGACCGGAGGCCTCAACGATGACGTAGGGGCCGGCTTCGCCGGAGGCAGGGGGAGTGGAGGTCGTGCTCATGGGCGCAGGGGCGTGGCCAGGCAGGCGAGGGATGGGATCCGTGAACGATGGGGGTTCAGGCGTGGAGAGCCGGAAGCCTCCTTCGACTCAGACCCGCTCCTCAGCCGTTAAGCCTGGACGCACGGCAATCGAAAGACAAACAAAGATCCTCCTGCTCTGATGTCGCTTTCGTCAAGATTGAGGAACCCGTTGGGATGAAGCCTGGTCCATGCCTGCCGAGCCGGCCCTGACGATCGCTTCGCTGCTCCGGGATCCTCGGCTCCAGGACGCCTGCGCCCAGTGGTTGAAGGGAGGGCGCTACGAACTGGTCCATCTCGATCCCGAGGCGGATCCGATCGCTGAGCTGGAGCAGCGTCGGGAATCCTTCGATGGGGTGCTGCTGGAGCAGGGGGTGCTCGATCCCGCCGGTTTCCGCCATCTTCATGAGCGCGGACTGCTGCTGCCGGCCGTGGTGATCGGTCTGGTCAGCGGTCATACGGACTATCACGATGCCGAGGTGCATCTCCCCCCCGATCAGCTCGAGCAGCTCAGCTACAGCGTCGATGGGGCGATCTCCCGGTTTCTGCGCCGTGGGCTTCTGGGGGCCTCCGGGCCGTCGCCGGGCACCCCTGGTTCCAGCACTCCGGATCCCTGGAAGCTGGCCAACCGGCTCAAGGATCGCCTGGGATATCTCGGGGTTTTCTACAAGCGGGATCCTTCCCGATTTCTCAGGAATCTGCCCGTTGCGGAGCGCCAGGAGCTGCTGGGCTCGTTGGAGCGCACCTATCGCGACCTGCTGGTGAGCTATTTCCGGGACCCGGCCGTGGCCAACCAGGCACTGGAGAGTTTCGTGCACACGGCGTTTTTCAGCGATCTGCCGATCACCAAAACCGTTGAGATCCATATGAACCTGATGGACGGCTTCTGGAAACAGCTCAAGCTGGAGGGGCACAAGAACGACTTTCTCCAGGACTACCGCCTGGCGCTGCTCGATGTCATGGCCCATCTCTGTGAGATGTACCGACGCTCGATTCCACCGGACGAGCCCCTCGCCGGTCGCCTGCTGGGCGACCCCCTCAGCCCCGTCTCCCGGGAGGTGACCTGATGAGCCCACGCAAGACCTACATCCTCAAGCTCTATGTGGCTGGGAACACCCCGAACTCGATGCGGGCCCTGAAGACTCTGCGCAACATCCTGGAAACGGAGTTTCAGGGGGTGTATGCCCTGAAGGTGATCGATGTGCTCAAGAATCCGCAGCTGGCGGAGGAGGACAAGATCCTGGCAACCCCGACCCTGGCCAAGATTCTGCCGCCGCCTGTGCGTCGGATCATCGGTGATCTCTCCGATCGGGAGCGGGTTCTGATCGGTCTGGATCTTCTTTACGAGGAGCTCAGCGGTCCCGGTCAGGACCTGGAGGAGGACTGATGCCGATACCTTGATCACGTCTGCCTCGTCATCCCGATCACCGGGGTCATCAGGGTCCGTCAGAGATCCGGTCTCCGCCTCCATCACGGTCACCAGCTCGCTTCCGGTCGAAGACCCGTTCTCAGCCCCAACCATCCGTCTCCTCTTCGGTTCTTGAGTTGCTCTGCAGTTTTCGCTGCCCGTCCCGCTTCCGTCCTTAGTGTTTCATCAGGCCGTCACCCGCCATGCAGGATCTCACGTCGTCAGGCAATCCGATGATGCAGGTGCAGAAGCTGCCCACCGGCATCGAAGGCTTTGATGATATCTGTCAGGGTGGCTTGCCGATCGGGCGCTCGACGTTGATCAGCGGCACGTCAGGCACCGGCAAGACGGTGTTCTCCCTGCATTTCCTTCACAACGGCATCAGGCAGTTCAATGAGCCTGGCATCTTTGTGACCTTTGAGGAGTCGCCATTGGATATCCTCAGGAATGCCTCCAGCTTTGGCTGGAATCTTCAGGAAATGCTGCAGAACAATAAGCTTTTTATTCTTGATGCCTCCCCTGATCCAGAAGGCCAGGATGTGGCTGGGAATTTTGATCTTTCGGGGCTGATCGAGCGCATTAATTATGCCATTCGCAAGTACAAGGCGAAGCGAGTGGCGATTGACTCAATCACCGCGGTTTTTCAGCAATATGATGCCGTGTCGGTGGTGCGGCGTGAGATCTTCCGTTTGATTGCTCGCTTGAAGGAGATCGGCGTCACCACGGTGATGACCACCGAGCGCATCGATGAATATGGCCCGATTGCTCGCTATGGGGTCGAGGAATTCGTCTCCGACAATGTCGTGATTCTGCGCAATGTGCTGGAGGGTGAGCGGCGTCGCCGTACTGTTGAGATTCTCAAGCTTCGAGGCACCACCCACATGAAGGGGGAATTCCCCTTCACCATGGGCACCCATGGCATCAGCATTTTCCCCCTCGGGGCGATGCGGCTCACCCAGCGCTCCTCCAACGTCCGGCTCAGCTCCGGCGTGCCGCGTCTCGATGAGATGTGCGGCGGCGGCTTCTTCAAGGACTCGATCATCCTGGCCACCGGTGCCACCGGTACCGGCAAGACCCTGCTCGTCAGTAAGTTTGTCGAAGATGCCTGCCGCAGCAAGGAGCGTGCCATCCTCTTCGCCTATGAGGAATCGCGGGCTCAGCTGCTGCGTAACGCCACCAGCTGGGGCATTGATTTTGAGCAGATGGAGCAGGATGGCCTGCTGAAGATCATCTGCGCCTATCCCGAATCCACGGGTCTGGAAGATCACCTGCAGATCATCAAGACCGAAATCAGTCAGTTCAAGCCTTCGCGGATGGCGATCGATTCCCTTTCGGCCCTGGCTCGCGGCGTCAGCCACAATGCCTTCAGGCAGTTTGTGATCGGGGTAACGGGATACGCTAAGCAGGAAGAGATCGCGGGGTTCTTTACGAATACATCCGAGGAATTCATGGGCAGTCATTCGATCACCGATTCCCATATCTCTACGATCACCGACACGATCCTTCTGCTTCAGTACGTGGAGATTCGCGGTGAGATGGCGCGGGCTCTGAATGTCTTCAAGATGCGCGGTTCCTGGCATGACAAGGGAATCCGGGAGTTCGTGATCACCGGTAATGGCCCTGAAATCAAGGATTCGTTCTCTAATTTCGAGCGCATCATCAGTGGTGTCCCCCATCGCATCACCACCGATGAACGCAGCGAACTGGCCCGGATCGTCCAGGGTGTGGCCGACGACGTCTGACGCTGCAAGAGCGGTGGGGAGGGGGCTCTGTGCAAGCGGCTCCCCTCTGCGATGCTTCAGGCCCTGAAACGGGCTGGCTTCAGAGCAACGGTGTGACCATCTCTGAAATCAGCTGACGTTCGCTCTGCAGCATCAATTCGTCGGCATCGGCATCCTCCAGGGGGAGGTCAAACCAGAAGGTCGTGCCGATGTTCAGTTCGCTGGCCATGCGGATCTGGGTGCCGTGCTTTTCCAGGATGCCGCGCACGATCGACAGGCCAAGTCCTGTGCCGACTTCCGTGTGCACGGCATTCTCAACTCTGTAAAAGCGTTCGAAGATGCGCTGCTGATCTTCATGGCCGATGCCGCAGCCGGTGTCAATGATTTCCACGCGCAGCCTTGGCAGGGGTGACGTCAGCTCGCAGGACGGATTGCCACTGGGTGCCGTGCTCGGTTCGATCGGGCAGTGATCGGGCCAGGGATAGGCTCTGAGGAGGATCTGGCCGTCCTTGCCGGTGAACTTGAGGGCATTGCCGACAAGATTGTCGAGCACCTGCAGCAACAGGTCGTAATTGCCGCGGATCCGCGGTATGTGCTCGTCCACATCCAGCTGTAATGTCACCCCTTTGTCTTCTGCATTCAGCTGGTAATTGCGAAGGGTCTGCTCCATTGATGGTCCCAGTTCCAGAGGCTCAAAGCTCCAGATTCGATCGGATTCAAGGCGGGAGAGATCAAGCACATCATTGACCAGCCTGGTCAGTCGATCGGTTTCGGCATTGGCAATCGCCAGGAAGTCTTTCTTTTCTTCCTCTGTCAGCTGATCTCCGAGGTCGTGCAGAGTTTCGACATAGCTTTTGATGTTGAATAACGGCGTCCGCAGTTCGTGTGACACATTGCTGATGAAGCGGCTCTGAGCGGCATTCAGTTCCACTTCCCGGGTGAGGTCCTGCACCGTCATCGCGATTCCCTTCAGGGTTTCGCCGCTCGCATCCCGCACCGATTGCAGCACGATGCGCAGGGTGCGGGCCGGTTCCCCGATCCGGCAGCGCACATCGGTGCTGTCCTTCTCTCCCTCCAGCAGGCAATCGAGGCATTGCTGCACTTCGATCGCCAGGTCATCGGGGAGTTCGCCCGGCAGGCCACTGCCTTCAAGCTTGCGGCCTTCCCAGCGGAACAACCGTCGGGCCGTGGGATTCACCAGCACGATCCTGCCGACGGCATCGAGCAGCACGGCTCCATCCGCCATCGTGGCGATCAGTGATTGCTGTTTGACCTGGGCGGCCGTCAGTTCCTCGATGTTGGCATCGTTGTAGGCCTCGAGCTGGGAGGCCATGTCGTTGAAGCCGTTCAGCAGTTCGCCCAGTTCTCCGCCCACCGGCAGGGCGATGCGGGCCTTGAAATCACCACCGGCGATCGAGCGCACGCCACGCAGCAGTTCCTTCACCGGGCGGGTGATCGTCAGGGCATTGAAGACCGCTCCCAGGATCACCAGCACCCAGATCGAGATGAACACCGCCACCGTCACCTCGCGGGTGAGTGCGGCGCTGGCCACCAGGGCCTCATTCGGGTTGATCCCAAGCGCAAGCACGCCCAGATAGCGCCCTTCACTGACCATCGGCACGAACACATCCGTCACCTGCCCATCGGGGGTGAGGTGCTGGCGGATCAGCGGGTTCTGGGGTCGTCGCTGGAGATCGGCCGGTAGTTCCAGTCGCCGGCTGAGCAACAGTTCGCTGGAACCGGAGCGTCCACCGATCGGGATCCCCAGATAGATCACTCCATCGGGATCGGCAAAGAAGATGTAACGCAGGCTGCGACTCGATCTCCAGAAACGTTCCGCCACCGCTGCCAGTTCCCGGTCGTTCCCTTCTGCGACCAGGGGGGTGACATTGGCCGAGAGCAGCAGGCCCAGGTCGCGGGCGAAACGGGTGTCGCTCATGCGTGCATCCATCTGGATGCCGTTGAGGGCAAAAAAGGTGATGCCGGTCATCACCAGGCTCACCACCAGCGTCGCCACCGCCAGCAATTTGGTCTGAAGGCTGAATTCCGCCCACCAGCGGGCGAGCTTCTGGAGCCAGGGGCGGCCCTGGCCGGGATGGGCCGGAATCGTCGGTGCTGGGGTCACGGCAGGAGGCAGCGGCACCTGATGGCCTGGAACGCCGGCACCCTAGGAGCGACGCACCTGGTGGCCGATGTCACGCCGATAGGTCATGCCCTCGAAATGCACCTGTTCGAGGCCGGCATAGGCCCGGGCGAAGGCCTGATCGAAGTCCTCGCCTTGGGCCACCATCGCCAGCACCCGTCCACCTGCGCTGAGGCAGGTGCCCTCGCCATTCCTTCGGGTGCCCGCATGGAAGAGCTGCTGTTCCTCGGTGCTCTCCAGGGAGATCGTGATCGGATCATCCCGACGGATCTCGCCCGGATAGCCCTCGGCGGCAACGATCACGCAGGCGCTGCAGCGGGACGCGATCGTGAGTTCAGGAGCCTGATCCAGCTGGCCCAGGGCGCAGGACAGGAGCACCCGGGCCAGTTCTCCGCCCAGCAGTGGCATCAGGGTTTCGCACTCCGGATCCCCGAAACGGCAGTTGAATTCGATCACGCTCGGTCCGCCTGGGGTGAGCATCAGACCGGCATAGATCACGCCGCGGTAGTCGATGCCGCGTCCGCGCAGGGCCGCCAGGGTCGGTTCGAGAATCCTGCGCCGCACGTCGTCCAGGCCGTCCTGATCCAGGAGCGGAGCCGGCGCATAGGCCCCCATGCCACCCGTGTTGGGGCCGGTGTCCCCTTCGCCGATGCGTTTGTGGTCCTGGGCGGTGGGCAGAAGCACCATCCGTTCCCCGTCGCTGAGGGCGAACACCGAAACCTCCGGACCGGTGGTGCGCTCCTCCAGCACCACGCTGCTGCCCGCTTCGCCGAACCGTCCGGAGAACACCTCCTCGATCGCCTCTCGGCAGTCCGCGATCGATTCCGACACCGTCACGCCCTTACCGGCGGCGAGTCCATCGGCCTTGACCACCAGAGGGCGGTTCTCGCGTTCCAGCACCGCCAGGGCCTCCGCCCGGCTGTTGACGGCCCAGTGGCCGGCTGTCGGGATGCCGGCCTCCACCATCAGGGCCTTGGCCCATTGCTTGCTGGCTTCGAGCTGGGCTCCGTCCGCTCCCGGACCGAAGACGGCGATGCCATGCCGGCGCAGGTGATCGGCCAGACCCGCCGCCAGCGGCGCTTCCGGTCCGACCACCACCAGATCGATCGCTTCCCGCTGGCAGGACTCCAGCAGTCCGTCCTGGTCCCGTTCGCTGATCGGCAGCACGGTGCAGCCCGCCAGCGCTGCGGTGCCCCCATTGCCGGGAGCCACGAGCACCTTCTCGGTGCCGGGGCAGCGCGCCAGGGCCCAGGCCAGCGCATTCTCACGGCCTCCGCCCCCAACCACCAGCACATGGCGCACCGGCGGCAGCGGGCTGGCAGGAGAGCTGGGGCTGAAGCTGCTGGCCATGGCAAAGCGTCGGGGGGCGGCAGGGCGGTTCAGGTTGAACGCAGGGTCCGGCTGGGTCGGGTCCCTTAGGTTGTGGCCCGGAGCAGCGGCTGCCGTGTCATTCCTTCTTTACTGCCTGGCCGGCTGCCAGGTCCGGCGGCCCAGGGGGCGGCGGGTGCTTCCGTTGGTGCTGCTGGCTCTGATGGGTTGTCCCCCGGTGGCTGTCGCCGCCCCGGCCACGCTGTTGCCGACCGATCCGGCGCTCCTGATGGCGTCCTGCCGTCAGGCCCGTGCCGCCGGCAGCGTCGATCAGCTGCGTCGATTACGCCAGCGACTGCTGCAGGATCCGCCGTCGAACCAGCCGTTCGCCCAGCTGCTGCTCACCTCAGAAGCGCTGCTCGACTGTCAGGCCCCTGCGGCCTCCCTGCAGGTGCTCGATGGCTACGGCCCGTTGCCGGGCGCCGAGCGGCGTCAATGGTTGGTGCAGCAATGGCGTGCCGCCTCCGCAGGGCTGGATCACGCGCGTGCCGCCCAGGCGCTGCTGCGCCTCAGCGCCCTTGAGGGGGTGGATCTCGAGACCTTCAGCCTGCCGGTGGGTCCCGTTCCTGCCGGTGGTCGTCCCCGCCAGCGACCTGCCCTCGATCTGCTGGCGGAGGATCTGGAGTCGCTCGGGCGTTCTGCCCAGGCGGCCGCGCTGCTCCTTGCCGCCCGCAGTCCCGGGGAGCTCCGGGCCCATCGCCTGCGTCGCGGCGTGATGCTCTCGCCCCGGATGGAGCTGGCGGAGCGGGATCGCTGGCTGGAAACCGCCCTCGAGGAGGCCGCCGCCGCCGGCGCCTGGAGTCTGGCCAGCGAGCTCCTCGATGACCAGGTTCTGCTGCATCTGCAGGCGGGGGAGGATCCTTCCCGTGCCGTGCAGCGCCGCCTGCGGCTCAGTCAGCGGCTGGATGATGCCTATGGGGAATGGCGCCTGCGGCGTCATGATCCCTTGGAGCGCTCCCGGGCTGCGGCCCTGGAGAAGCAACTCCGTTCTCCGTCCGCGCCCGGCGGCCACGCCGTGTTTCCTGCCCCCCGTTCTCCGCTGCCATGACCGCCGTTTCCCTGGGATCGCTGCTGTACGAGGGCAAGGCCAAGCGGGTCTTTCAGACGGCGGAGCCCGATGTGGTGGCGGTGGAGTTCAAGGATGACGCCACGGCCTTCAACGCCCTCAAAAAAGCGCAGCTGGCTGGCAAGGGGACGCTCAACTGTCAGATTTCGGCGCTGGTCTTCGAGCACCTGGAGCGGCGGGGGATCCCCACCCATTACCTCGGCCTGCTCGAGCCCAACTGGATGGCGGTGCGGCCGGTGCGGGTGATTCCGGTGGAGGTGGTGATCCGCAACCGGGCCGCCGGCTCTCTCTGCAAGCAGATGCCGATCGCCGCCGGCACGCTTCTGGAGCCGCCCCTGCTCGATCTCTACTACAAGGATGATGCCTTCGGTGATCCTTTGCTGACCGATGCCCGGCTCGAACGTCTGCATCTGGTGACGCCGGATCAGCGTCAGGCGCTTGAAATCCTGGCGCGTCAGGTCAATACCGCGCTGCTGGAGTTGTTCTCCGGTCTGGATCTGGATCTGGTGGACTTCAAGATCGAACTGGGCTTCACCCGCGATGATGAGCTGGTGGTGGCGGATGAGATCAGTCCGGACACCTGTCGGCTCTGGGATCAACGCACGGCGGATCCGACGGAACGCATTCTTGACAAGGATCGATTCCGACAGGATCTCGGCCGAGTTGTCGAGTCTTACGGTGAGGTCCACAAACGGGTCCAAGGGGGGTGCCCGGAACCACGGGTCTACGGGTAAGGTCAGCGCAATTTGCGGCCTGGCCGCGCCTCCGAGTCCTCCATGGCTGCCCACCGCGTCGGAACCGCACCACAGACCAGGGGTTTGCAGGCCCTGCTGCTGGCTGGTTCCGCGCCTCTGCTGGCGTCTCTGGTCCTCGTCGCCCCCTCCGCACGGGCGCAGCAGGCGGCCCCTGCCGCCCGTCAGCCCGCTTCCGCGCCGGCTGCCGGACAGGGCACGTCGGCTCCGGCTGCACCAGCACCGGCCGCACCGGCCGCACCGGCGCGTGTCCAGGTGACACCGACGGCGCCCCAGGCCACACCCGCCGCCACCACCCAGGCGGAGCCCCGCGTCCTGATCAGTGAAGTGGCGGTCCGGGGGCTCGAGGGGCATCCCGAGAAGACGCGTCTGGAGCTGGCGGTCTACGACGCGATGACCACACGACCCGGAACCCGCGTCACCCGCAACGAGCTCCAGGCGGATCTGTCGGCCATCTACGCCACCGGCTGGTTTACGGATGTCAACATCCGCCCGGTCGACAGCCCGCTCGGCGTGCAGCTGGTGGTCACCGTTGCCCCCAACCCGGTGCTCACCAAGGTGAGCCTGGATCCATCACCGGCGAAGATTCCGGCGTCCGTGGTTCAGGACACCTTCGCCTCCGATTACGGCAAGACCCTGAATCTCACGGCCCTGCAGACCCGGATGCAGGAGTTGCAGAAGTGGTATGCCGATCAGGGCTACTCCCTGGCGCGCATCAGCGGTCCCACCCGTGTCAGCCCCAGCGGTGACGTGCAGCTGCTGGTGCGTGAAGGCACCGTGCAGGGCGTGGATGTGCAGTTCCTCAACAAGGAGGGTTCCGCCACCGATGACAAGGATCGGCCGATCCGTGGCAAGACCAAGCCCTGGGTGATCACCCGCGAGATCTCGATCAAGCCCGGCAGCACCTTCAACCGTCGCGTGCTCGAGGAAGACATCAAGCGCCTTTACGGCACCGGTCTGTTCGGTGATGTCAAGGTCTCGTTGAAGCCGGTGCCGGGGGATCCGGGCACCGTCGTGATCGTGCTCGGCATCGTCGAGCAGTCCACCGGGTCCCTGTCCGGTGGTCTCGGTTACAGCCAGAGCCAGGGGGTCTTCGGCCAGATCCAGCTCCAGGACAGCAACTTCCTGGGCCGCGCCTACGACATCTCCACCAATTTCACCTACGGCCAGTTCGGTGGGCTGGCGGATGTCTCCTTCACCGATCCCTGGATCAAGGGCGACAAGTACCGCACCTCCTTCCGCACCCGCCTGTTCCTGAGCCGGGAGGTGCCGCAGGTCTTCCAGAGCCAGACCAACGGCAGCATCCTCACCGCCGTCGGTGGCAACACCGTCGCGCTGCAGCGCACGGGCGCCAGTGTGCAGCTTGTGCGTCCCCTCAATGGCAGGAATCCCTTCAGGAAGGCGCCCTGGTCGGTGGTGGTCGGCCTCGGCGCCCAGGAGGTCGTGCCGATGAACTTCACCGGAGCCAACTACGCCTCCGGTGTGGCGCCCGATGGGACGACGATCTGCCTTGCCTATACATCGAACGCCAATCCCGGGGCCACCAACTGCGCCACCCGCAACCAGCTGGTGTCCCTGCGCGTGGCGGCGGCGATGAACACCCTCAACGATCCCCGCAATCCGACCAAGGGCAACTTCTTCAGCGTCGGCACCGAGCAGTTCGTGTCCGTCGGTCCGGACTCTCCGACCTTCAACCGCCTCAAGGCCAGCTTCACCCACTACATCCCGGTGACCTGGCTCAAGCTGTTCAAGGGGTGCCGACCCAAGCGGGGTGAGACTCCGGATTGCAAACAGGCGCTGGCCTTCCAGGTCAACCTGGGGACCAACCTCGGTCAGTTGCCCCCCTACGAAGCCTTCTGCCTTGGGGGTGCCAACTCGGTCCGCGGCTTCTACGACTGCAATCTCGGCTCCGGCCGCAGCTATGGCGAAGCGACGATCGAGTATCGCTTCCCCCTGTTCAGCATCATCAGCGGGGAGCTGTTCGTGGATGCCGGCAGCACGTTCGGCAGCCAGGCCGCCGTTCCCGGCAATCCCGGGGCCCTGCTCGGCAAGCCCGGGGAAGGTTTCTCGGTCGGCACGGGCGTGATCGTCACCACCCCGGTCGGGCCGCTCCGGTTGGAGGTGGCCAGCCAGAACTTCACCGGCAACTGGCGCTTCAATCTGGGCGTGGGCTGGAAGTTCTGATGTCCGCCTGGCCTCAGGACTACAGCCAGGCCTGGACCCTGGCCAGCAGCATCGAACGGCGTGGCGTCGGTCTCCACAGCGGCGCCACCGCCACGGTGCGGCTGGTGCCTGCCCGCTCCGGGGGCTTTCAGGTGGGGTGGCTGGATCGCCCGTCCCTGGGCCTGCAGCGGCTGCATCCCTCCCAGGTGAGTGACACCCAGCTCTGTACAGCCCTCCGCCTTGGTCAGGAGCGACTGGCCACCGTCGAGCATCTGCTGGCGGCGCTGGCCGGTACCGGCCTCACCGATCTGGAACTCTGGCTGGATGGTGAGGAGATTCCCCTGCTCGATGGCAGTGCCCTGCCATGGGTCGAGGCGATCGCTGAGGCGGGTCTGCAGCTGCTGGGCGAGCGACCGCCGATGCGGGCGCTGAGCGAGCCGATCACCTGCCAGCAAGGGGCGGGTTTCGTCACGGCGATGCCCAGTGACGTCCTGCGGATCGGGGCGGCGATCGAGTTTCCGCAGGCGGCGATCGGCCGTCAGGTCTTTTCGCTCACGCTCAGCCCGGAGGCCTTTGTGCAGGAGCTTGCTCCGGCCCGCACCTTCGGCTTCCGCGATCAGGTGGATCAGCTGCGGGCCGCCGGTCTGATCCAGGGTGGTGCGCTCGATAACGCCCTGGTCTGTGATGGGGATCACTGGGTCAACCCCCCCTTGCGATTCGTCGACGAACCGGTGCGCCATAAGCTGCTTGATCTGTTAGGGGATCTCGCCCTGGCAGGCCTGCCCCGGGCCCAGGTGTTCGCCTATCGCGGCTCCCATGGGCTCCACACGGCTCTGGCTGCGGCAATGGCCGCTTCACCGTCCCGATCCTGAACCCGTTGACCGAGTCCGTTCCTGCCCCCGGCGCTCCTGTGCTCACCTGCGAGCAGATCCAGGGCCTGCTGCCCCATCGCTATCCGTTTGCCCTGGTGGATCGGGTGATTGCCCATGAACCAGGCAAGCGGGCTGTGGCGATCAAGAACGTCACGTTCAATGAACCGCAGTTTCAGGGACATTTCCCCGGCCGTCCCCTGATGCCGGGGGTGCTGATCGTCGAGGCGATGGCCCAGGTGGGTGGTCTGATCGTCACCCAGATGCCTGATCTCCCCAAGGGACTGTTCGTGTTCGCCGGCATTGATGGGGTTCGCTTCCGACGTCCGGTGGTTCCGGGCGATCAGCTGCTGATCACCTGCGAACTGCTGAGCCTGAAGCGCCAGCGTTTCGGCAAGGTCCAGGCCGAGGTCACCGTTGATGGCCAGCTGGTCTGCTCGGGGGAGCTGATGTTCTCCCTGGTCGATTGATCCGATGACAAGTCTGAGCGTGGCCCCATCCATCCATCCCACTGCCGTCGTCGATCCCAGGGCCGAGCTGGCGGATGGGGTGGTGGTCGGCCCTTATGCCGTGATCGGTCCCGAGGTCAGCCTCGGTGCCGGCACCCGCATCGGTCCCCATGTGGTGATCGATGGTCGCGTGCGTATGGGCCGCGGCAATCAGGTCTTTCCAGGGGCCTGCATCGGCCTGGAACCCCAGGATCTCAAGTACGCCGGCGATCCCACCGAGGTGGTGATCGGGGATGACAACACCATCCGTGAATGCGTCACGATCAACCGGGCCACCTCGGCCGGTGAACAGACCCGCATCGGCAGCGGCAACCTGCTGATGGCCTGCAGCCATCTCGGCCACAACTGTCTGCTCGGGGACCGGATCGTGATCGCCAACGGCGTGGCCGTCGCCGGCCATGTGGTGATCGGCGATCGGGCCGTGATCGGCGGCGTGCTCGGCATCCATCAGTTCGTGCACATCGGCACCCTGGCGATGCTGGGTGGCATGAGCCGGATCGATCGCGATGTGCCGCCGTTCACGATGGTTGAGGGGCATCCCGGTCGTCTCAGGGGGCTGAATCGGATCGGCCTCAAGCGCAGTGGTCTGGCGGATCGCGACGGTGGCGCTCAGGTGCGTCAGCTCCAGGACCTCTGGACCCTCCTCTACCGCGGTGACCTGGTGATCGCCGATGCCCTGCGTCAGGCCCGGCAGCTGGAGCTGCTGGATGCCGGTCGCCTCCTCTGCGATTTTCTCGACGCATCGATCGCACCGGGTCGTCGCGGCCCGCTGCCGGCCCAGCGCTGATGGTGCGCCTGCTGATCAGTACCGGTGAAGTGTCCGGGGATCTCCAGGGAGGTCTGCTGGTGGCGGCCCTGCATCGGGAAGCGAAGCGGCGTGGTCTGCCGCTGGAGGTGGCGGCTCTCGGTGGTGAGCGCATGGAGCGGGCCGGTGCCTGCCTGCTCGCCAACACCGCGCCGATGGGGGCGATCGGTCTCTGGGAGGCGATCCCCCTGATCCTGCCCACCCTGAAGCTGCAGCGTCGACTGCGCCACTGGCTCCGGACGCATCCCCTTGATGCTCTGGTGCTGATCGATTACATGGGGGCCAACGTCAACCTCGGCCAGCGTCTGCGGCGTCTCACCCCGCAGCTGCCGATCACGTATTACATCGCTCCGCAGGAGTGGGCCTTCCGGCTCGGGGAGGGGCGCAGCACCCAGCTGATCAGCTTCACCGATCAGATCCTGGCGATCTTCCCGGAAGAAGCCCGTTTCTATGCCGCCCGAGGCGCCACGGTCACCTGGGTGGGGCATCCTCTGATCGACACCCTCCAGAACCTTCCGGATCGTGCCACGGCGCGCCGGCAGCTCGATCTCCATCCTGAGGTGCCGGTTCTGCTGCTGATGCCCGCCTCCCGCCATCAGGAGATGCGCTAGCTGTTGCCGCCGCTGGCGGCGGCGGCGGCGGAGCTGCAACGGCGCCATCCCAGCCTGGAGGTGCTGGTGCCGGCGGGGCTGCCGGGCTTTGAGCCGGCCCTGCGGCAGCAGCTGCAGGCTGCCGGTGTGCGGGCCAGGGTGATTCCGGCGACTGAAGCCGGTGGGCTCAAGGATGCTCTCTGCGCAGCGGCTGATCTGGCCCTGACCAAGTCCGGCACCGTCAACCTGGAGCTGGCGCTGCGGGGCGTGCCCCAGGTGGTGGGCTATCGCCTCAGCCGGGTGACGGCCTTCGTGGCCCGGCATGTGCTTCGGTTTCATGTGCCCCACATCTCGCCGGTGAATCTGGTCCTGGAGGAGCGTCTGGTGCCGGAACTGCTTCAGGATCAGTTCCGGGCGGAGACGATCGTGGCGGCTGCCGAGCCGTTGCTGACGGAGGGTCCCGAGCGGCGGGCGATGCTCGCCGGCTATGGACGTCTGCGTGGCCTGCTCGGTGCTCCCGGTGTCACCGATCGGGCGGCGGCGGCCATCCTCGATCGGCTCGCGAGCCCCCGCCCCAGCCCCGAACCTGCCAGGGTGGTCTGACGCTGAGAAGACGCTGTTGATGGTCTGGTCCGCTCGCCGGCTGCTGGCGTTCTGCCTGACGACTCTGCTGATGCTGGGCTGGGCCGTCGCTCCAGCCCAGGCGGCCTTGGAGGAGGCGGTGTTCGCCGGTGGCTGCTTCTGGTGCCTGGAGCACGACCTCGAGGACTTGCCGGGCGAGAAGGAGGCGATCAGTGGCTCCAGCGGCGGCTCCCTGGAGCACCCCACCTATCGCCAGGTCTCCGCCGGTGGTACCGGCCACCAGGAAGCGGTGCTGGTGCGTTTTGATCCCGACCGTCTGTCCTATGCCGCTCTGTTGCGGGCCTACTGGCGGAATGTCGATCCCCTTGACGGGGGCGGTCAGTTCTGTGATCGCGGCAGCTCCTACCGACCGGTGATCTTCACCCAGGGCCCGGACCAGGGGAAGGCGGCCAGCGTCAGCCAGGCGGCGGCGGCCCGGGAGCTGGGTCGGCCCGTGGCTGAGCTGAAGGTGCAGATCAGGCCCTTCAGGCGTTTCTGGCCGGCCGAGGACTACCACCAGAATTACGCCGAGCACAACAAGCTCCGCTACGACTATTACCGCTGGGCCTGCGGTCGTGATCGCCGTCTGGATGCGGTCTGGGGATCTCGGGCCCGGCAGGGCGCGACCTGGCGTTCGACGCCGTGATGCAGGGCCCCCGGCCGGGCAGCGTCCTGTCTCGCCGTCCTTCCGATGCAGGCCCCCGAGACGTCCGCGTTTCCGGGGGGCCCGTCATGGCCATGGTGTTGCAGATCAGACGCGGGCCGGCGTTCCCCCTTCCGTTTCACGGGTGTGGTGCTTACCGTGGGCCGATCTCTGTCGCAGGTGAGTGAATGTATCTGCTGACGATTCGAGACGGTCTGCAGACGCGGCATATCGGTCCCTACGAGACCCCCAAGCATGCCGCTGACGATCTTGACCGTCTTCTCCCTTCCTGCGGGGAGCGGGCCCGCTGGCAGATCCATGCCCTGGAGACGCCTGCTGCCGTCGTCATCAGCACCACGGAGTCGATCCTGTCGTCTCAGCGTCCTTCGTCCGTGGCGGCGGCCTGAGAGGCCGGGCCCGCCTCCTGGCGTCCCGCCTGCCTCGGGTAGCCCCGCAGCAGACCGCGTTCGATCATCAGGCCCACGCCGGCATTGATCAGGATCAATCCGAGGGTTCCGTACCAGAACCAGGGCCGGATATTGATCAGTGACTGGCCCTGGTCGGCGCTGAGGTGCTGGCTCAGTTCATTCAGGCCCTTGCGGATCACCGCTTCCCCGAACAGGCACAGGCCCGCCGGCAGCAACAGAACACCGAGCTGGGCCTTGGCGTACCAACGCAGCTTGTTCACGGCCATGGTTGGAAGGACGAGTGCTGCTTGCCTTCCAACTTATCCCTCCAACTTTTCAGGACGCCCCACCCTGGCGGAGCCAGTTCACCAGGGTGCGGACGCCGAAGCCGGTGGCACCGGCCGGATCGCAGCCCCGTCCCTTGTCGCTCCAGACGGTGCCGGCGATGTCCAGGTGGGCCCAGTGGATGTCGGGGTTGACGAAGTCCTGGAGGAAGAGCGCCGCCGTGATCGAGCCACCGGACCTTGGGCCGGTGTTCTTCAGGTCGGCGTACTGGCTCTTGAGGCCCTCCTTGTAGGACTTGCGCAGGGGCATGCGCCACAGGCTTTCGCCTCCCAGCCGTCCGGCTTCGATCAGGGCGTCCGCCAGGGTGTCGCTGTTGGTCCAGAGTCCGGCGATTTCATCACCCAGGGCGATCACGCAGGCGCCGGTGAGGGTGGCCAGGTCCACGATCGTGTCCACCTCAAGGCGGCTGGCATAGACCAGGGCATCGGCCAGGGTCAGGCGACCTTCGGCATCGGTGTTGTTGATCTCGATCGTCTTGCCGTTGGCGGCGGTGACGATATCGCCGGGATGCACGGCATGACCGCGGAACATGTTCTCGCAGCTGGCCACGAGCACGTGCACCTCCAGTCCCTGCGGCCGCAGCTCGGCCAGGGCGCGGGCGGCTCCGAGCACGGCGGCGCTCCCTCCCATATCGAACTTCATCATTTCGATCTGACCGCCGGCCAGCTTCAGGTTGTAACCGCCGGAATCGAAGGTGATCCCCTTGCCCACCAGGGCCACGCGGCGCTCCACCTCCCCCAGCGGCGGGATCGTCAGATGGATGAACCGGGGAGGAAGGTCCGAGCCCTGACCTACGGCCAGGAAGGCCCCCATCCCGAGCGCTTCACAGGCGGCCGCATCGAGCTCCTGCAGCGGCAGGTTGTGTTCGCCGGCCAACTCCCGCGCGGTGGCGGCCAGATGTTCGGGAGTGGCACGGTTCGGTGGCGCGGCCACCAGCTCCCGAGCCAGTTCGACGCCGGCGCAGATGGCGTTGGTGGCCTGGGCCGCGGCTGCCGCGGGTTCAGGCAGGCCGATCATGGTCAGGGATTCAAGCCTGGCGGTCGGTTCGCCGTCGCTCGTGAAGCGTTGATCGCTGAACAGGCTCAGGCGCACCGCTTCACTGATCACGGCGGCAGCGGTGGCGGGATCCTGGCCCTCCAGCGGCAGGGCCAGCCCCAGCTCCCGGACCTGGGCGGCGGCCCGGGTCACCGTCGCGGCCGCCTGGCGCAGGGCAAGCAGATCAAAGGTCTCCGGTTCTCCCAGTCCCACCAGAATCAGTAGCGCCGGGGCCCCCTCCAGGCGCTCGAAGCTCAGACATTCCCCGGCCTTGGCTTTGAACCGTCGCTGTTCCAGGCGTTGTCCCAGCCCGGCCCCGAAGCGCTCAGCCAGGGCAAGGCGCACGGCCTGGCCGGCGTCACCGCTGAACACGCCGACCGCCAGGGCCTCGCCCTGCCAGCTCGCCAGCGCCTCGATCGGTGAGGTGCTCAGGCTGTGGATCTGCATCGGAAGGGGGGCGATGGGAGTGATCGTAGCCAGCGCCTCAGGGACTCCGATCCGGCGCTCCCGCCGGCTTCAGTCGGGCAGGGCGGTGAAAGGTGCCTGCCAGCGCTGACGTGTTTCCTTGTTGACCGGCGGCAGCCAGTGCTGGATCAGGCTCTGCTCCAGCTGCCGTCGCGGGCGGATGGCCTCGGGAACATCCAGCCAGAAGCGGATGCTCAGCCGCACGTCCAGCTTCTGCCGTCGCAGGGCCTCGCTGTAGTGCGCCAGGTAGGCCTTGCAGTCGTGGTCGCCCTTCCAGCGCCGATCGGCCCGTCCGGTTTCGCCGATGTAGAGCACCAGGGGATGGGACAACGGCTCCGGCTGGTCGGTGACGATGTAAAGAGCGGCGCCCTGATGACCGGTCCGGGGCCAGCGCCAGAAGCTCAGGGGCTGGCTGCGCAGCTCCAGCAGCCGCAGCACAGGGGTGGGGGAGGCTGCGGGGGGCTGTTGCGGAAACAGCAGCCCCTGCGTACTGCCGGGGGGGTGCTCCTGGGCGCACAGGGGCCCCTGGTGGGCGGCCAGACGCGCCTGCCAGGCGAGCAGCTGCTCGCGGCTGAGGGCCAGCTCAGGCTCAGGTCCGGCCGCGGTCGGGGTGGCGCCGGCATTCGCGAACAGATCGCCCTGGCGTGCCATCGGGGCGGCCATGGTCAGCGGCGACCAGCGCTGGGCAGGCTCGGACCACCGGACCCGGGGCCTGGACCGCGTTGCCGGAAGCCGACCTTGCCGATCCAGGCTTCCACCAGGGCCGGCGGCAGCTGCAGGCGGTGCTGGAGGTCCGCCAGATCGAGAAAGGGGCTGCGCCGTCGCTCCCGCAGCAGACGCTCGATCCTGGGTTGATCAAGCCCCAGATGTTCGGCCAGGCTCTGGGGGGAGACGACGTTGATCTCGATCCGTTCCGGCATCACCGCAGCCTGGAGACCGCCGTACCACTGGAAACTGAGCAGCGGCAACCAGGCGTGCAGGGTGGCTGTGTCGAGGTCCAGCAGGCGCTGCAGATCCTCGGGGCCGCTCAGCTGCACGCCACCGGCCTGCAGGCGCAGCAGCAGATCGATCTGCTGCGGTCGGCAGCCGGGCAGCCGGGACCAGTCGGCGGCGGTGGCCCGGTTCACATCCAGGCTCCAGCCGAGGGCCGCCAGCCGTCGCACCTCTGCGGCATCTTTCAATGGAAGCGTCGGGTTCTGCTGCAGTTTCAGGGCAAGCAGATCCTGTTCGACGCGCTCCAGATCCGCGGTGGCGCTGAGGGCGAACGGTTCCTTGTCTGCTGTCGCGTCGCCGCCGCTCGTCAGGGGGGCTGGGGGCGGCGCGCCTGGACGGCCGGCCCTGATCGGTCGGGGCAGGCGACCGGTGGCCTGCAGCAGGCTGCGCGCCAGGGGGTCCAACCAGTGCCCTTTGGCCATCCGCGACCGGCCAGCGTGAGAACGGGCTGAAGTTAGCCGCCCGAGCGGGCCTGTCCGCTGCTGATCCTGGCGATGACGTGAGATCCGCACCTCGGGGCTCCGGGCTTTCGGTACAGACTTCACCGCATCGCATCGCCCCGCCTGGATCAGGCGACCCGCTGCCATGGCCTTCTTCGACTCCGAGATCATTCAGGACGAAGCCAAGCGTCTGTTCACCGACTACCAGCAGCTGATGCAGCTCGGCAGTGATTACGGCAAGTTTGATCGCGAGGGCAAGAAGCTCTTCATCGAGCGGATGGAGGAGCTGATGGATCGCTACCGCGTGTTCATGAAGCGCTTCGAGCTTTCTGAGGATTTCCAGGCCAAGCTCACCGTCGAGCAGCTCCGCACCCAGCTCAGTCAGTTCGGCATGACGCCGGATCGCATGTTCGAGCAGATGCAGCAGACCCTTGATCGGATGAAGCGGGAGCTGGGGCCGGGCTGAGGTGAGCCGCCTGCTTACGATCCGCCGACCGGGAACGACAGCATGGGTGAGGCAGCCATTGGATCAGCTCAGGGGACGGCGTCGCAGGAGCAGGGCCTGGCGCTGAATCTGCCGGACTGGTTGCAGCGGGGCCTGGCCGATCTCTTCCCCCGGGGCACCGCGGCGGGAGCCCCTGACGATCCTGATCAGCACCTGGCTGCCCGCCTGGCGGAATCCGAGGCCTCCGGTCGTCCCCTGCGGATCAAGCTCGGCATCGATCCCACCGGCACCGACATCCATCTGGGCCATTCGATCCTGTTCCGCAAGCTGCGGGCCTTTCAGGACGCCGGCCATACAGCCGTGCTGATCATCGGTGATTTCACCGCCCGGATCGGCGATCCCACCGGCAAGAACGCCACGCGGGTGCAGCTCAGCGCCGCCGAGGTGGAGGCCAACGCCGCCACCTACCTGGCGCAGCTGGGTCAGGGGCAGGATCCGGCCCGGGCGCTGCTCGATTTCGAAACGCCAGGACGTCTGGAGGTGCGGCGCAACAGCGAGTGGCTGGCGGGGATGGACCTGCCCGCTGTGATCGATCTGCTGGGCACGAGCACCGTCGGCCAGATGCTGGCCAAGGAGGATTTCTCCAACCGCTACGGCTCCGGCACGCCGATCTCCCTGCACGAATTCCTCTACCCGCTGCTGCAGGGCTACGACTCGGTGGCGATCCGCGCCGATCTGGAACTGGGGGGCACCGATCAGAAGTTCAACGTGGCGATGGGCCGCGATCTGCAGCGGCACCATGGCCAGCAGCCCCAGTTCGGCCTGCTCCTGCCGATCCTGCCCGGTCTCGATGGCGTGCAGAAGATGAGCAAGAGCCTGGGCAACACCGTCGGCCTCGCTGAAGATCCGCTGTCGATGTATTCGAAGCTCGAGAAGGTGCCGGATGGGGTGGTCGACGACTACCTCACCCTGCTCACCGACCTCGATCTGAGCCAGCTGCCCGGCAACCCTCGCGAGCGCCAGAAGGCGATGGCCCTGGAGATCACCCGCCAGCGTCACGGGGCCGAGGCGGCCGCCCATGCCCAGGTGGATGCCGCCACCCTGGTGGCTGGTGCCAGCGGTAGTGGCGCGGCGGAGGCCGAGGTGCCTGAAGCTTCCCTGGCGGCGGTGAACTTCCCGGCCAGGGCCTTCTATCTGCTCAGTGCCGTGGGGATCTGCGCCAGCAGCAGCGAGGCCCGCCGCCAGATCCAGAACGGTGGCGTGCGCCTCGATGGCGAGAAGCTGGCCGATCCCAACCAGGAGTTCGCCAGTCCGGACGAACTCGCCGGCAAGGTGCTGCAGCTCGGCAAGAAGACCTTCCGGCGTCTGGTGGCGGGCTGAGGCCTTCCTTCAGGAGTCTCAGGCGGCGGTTCAGAGGCCGCGCAGCACGGAAAGGTCGTCGGCATCGAGGGGGGTGGGAATCCCCTGGAGCAGCAGTTCGGCAAAGCCGTCGTCGCGGCTGAGCAGGGTCAGCAGATAGAGCCGGTCCGGTCCGGGGTTCTCCAGGTCGTGCAGGGTATCGCCCGGCACCGCCACGAAATCGCCGCCCCGGGCATGGATCGCGCGGTCTGCGATGTGGAAGATCACTTCACCGCGAAGCACGAAGAAGAGTTCGGCGGCGTGGTGATGGGCATGGGGTGGGACCCGGTCCCTGGGATCGTGCACTTCGAGGAACAGGGTGCCGCCGCCATCGCCCGCTGCACTGAGCAGGGCCAGGCGGCAGTGGTCCCCGCCGCTGAAGCGATACCCCTGCAGTTGATCAGGATGAAGAAGGCGCGGCAGCATGGCCAGGACGCGATCTCTCCATGCTGCCCATCCTGGCGAAGCGGCGCCACGGCCCTTCGTAGCCTGACCGTTCTGTTTCTGCTTCAGGCCCCCTTGAGCGAGTCATCCGCCGATCGGATCATCGTCGCCCTCGATGGCATGGGACCGGAGCAGGCGCTGACGTTCGTGCGGACGGTGCCGAAGCTGCGCTGGGTGAAGGTGGGCCTGGAGCTGTTCGTGGCCGCGGGGCCGGGGATTGTGCGGCAGCTGCGGGATCAGGGCCAGAGGGTGTTTCTCGATCTCAAATTCCACGACATCCCGGCGACGATGGCCGGGGCCTGTCGCAGTGCCGCGTCCCGTGGCGCCGAGCTGAGCACCGTCCAGGCCGCTGCCGGATCCCAGGCCCTGGCTGCCGCGCAGGCGGCTGCCCACGAGGCTGCGGCCGCCTGTTCGCTGCCGGCGCCGACCCTGCTGGCGGTGACCGTGCTGACCAGCTGGGAGGCCCGGCGCTTCGCGGCGGAGCTCGCGATTCAGGAGCCGCTGGAGGCTTATGTGCCGCAACTGGCACGACTGGCCGCGGCGGCGGATCTCGGCGGCTGCGTCTGCTCGCCCCTGGAGGTGGCGGCCCTGCGGGCGGCCCATCCCCACCCGTTTGCCCTGGTCACTCCCGGCATCCGCCCCGCCGGTGCCGCCAGCGGCGATCAGCAGCGCGTGATGACGCCATCGCAGGCGATCGCCGCCGGAGCCAGCCAGCTGGTGATCGGTCGCCCGATCACGGTTGCCGCCGATCCGGCCGCGGCGTTTGCGGCCTGTTGCGCTGAGCTGCAGGATCAGGGTGTCTGAACCTGCGGGGCGGCCTGCCCTGAGCCCTGTCTGCAAGGGGTGGCTGGCTCGCAGGCACCCGGAGGGCCGAGGGCGCCTCAGGCTGGTTGGCGCGTTCGGAGCAGGTCGCCGTAGAGGGCTTCCAGGGAATCGATGTTGCGGCTGAGGGTGTAACGCTCCAGGGCCCGTTCCCGGGCCCGGCGACCCAGTTCGGCCGTCAACACGGGTTGATCGCGCAACACCGGCAGCAGGGTGCGCAACTGGGTGGTGACGCCCTGGGTGCTGATCACGATCCCCGCCCCGCCCTCCAGCACTTCGCCATCGGCGCCGGCATCGGTGGCGACGCAGGCGGTGCCGATGGCCATCGCTTCGAGCAGGGCCAGCGACAACCCCTCCACCAGGGAGGGCAGGATGAACACCTCCGCCAGCGGCAGCATCGCCACCCGGCGGTTGAGGCTGGCTTCATAGCCCCTCCACACCACATCCGTTTCGTTGCCGCCGGCCTGTTGCAGCGTCTGGCGCATCGGTCCGTCGCCGACCACCACCAGGGTGCAGCCGGCGGGGCGCACCAGCCGCCAGGCCTTGAGCAGGGCCTCCACATTCTTTTCCGTCGC
>JBJTBH010000086.1:0-9505 GCA_046091285.1 Cyanobacteriota bacterium
CCGTTCTCGGCCGAGGGGCGTCAGCCGAGCATTCGGGTGGGTATGCATGGGGTGTGAGCTCAGGGGACGGGGGTGACACACCGACCCTGACGAGCTCACACCCCTTTGTCAGCTGAACAACCTGCTGGGACTACACATCTATGTCACTGGTGGAACCAAGAAAGGTGCAAATGGCGAATCTGGCCTCAATGACTCGGATGTCTTTGCAGCTGCCATCTCTGCAGAAGGGCAGAAACTCTGGTACAAGAACTACGGGATAGGCATTCACGAAATCGGTTCAACGGCAGTTCTCGATGCAAATGGAAATATTCTCTTAGAAGGACGTGTCAGCGAGGTCAATGATGGCTACTCCTTCATTAAAGATGTTCCAAACTTTTATGGTGCGGAATTTTCTGGAGGGTGGCGCGGATTCCAACTGAGAATCAATCCTGCTGATGGAACTGTAGCGAAGGCATACACAACGGGGTCAGGAAATTCTGGCGGAGGTCCCATTGCCATGGATCGCAGTCGAAATATTGCTTTTGTAGCAGGTTACACTTTCGGCGCTGTCAACGGTGTCAATTCCGTTGGAAATGGTGACCCTAACGGCGCCAATACCTATCTGATCGCCAGGAACGAAACGACAGGAGCCATCCTGTGGACTCGAATGGAGAACTGGATGCGATCCAATGTGGTTGCTCAGGAATCCGAGGACGCCATCTACCTGGTAGACAAAGGAAACCTTGAAAAGGTCAATGTCACGACCGGTCAAACGATCTGGTCCAAGGCACTTGCAAACACGCACTATGTCTTATCACCTATTGCTGGTGGTGGTGTTCTTCTGTCAGAGAGTGAGAGCAGTGGATCTCTCGTCATTCGTCGATTTGATGCCAACGGCAATGAGGCTGGTTCCCAGGTCATTTCACATGCAGGAAAACTCTACCCTCGCACCTTCATCGAGCGAGGAGACGGAACCATCCAGATTTCAGGGACTACATCAGGAGCGATCACAGTTCCAACAGGCACCACAGTAGTCAACCAGATACAAACAGGAAATGACTCTTTCGTGCTACAGATCAACAGTGCTTTCTCGGTAGCACCAAAAGACACTCGCCCTGTCGTTCGCGGCAACTCCCTCTACACCATCGTCGATGGTCCTTCCTGGACGCAGGCAGAAGCGAACTCGGTGAAGCTTGGCGGGAACTTGGTGACGGTCAATGACAAGAATGAAGTCAATTATCTGGTTCAGAATTTTGAATTTTCTAAAGTGGGAATATTCAAAAGAACACCTCCTGCCGATCCAGCATGGAATCAGTATTGGATTGGGTTAAATCGTAAGTCCGGTAGCTGGTCATGGGTTAGTGGCGACCTCAGCAGCTTTCGATTCTTCGGACCAAAAGAACCATATAACGGTCAACCAGTAGCAGCAATGAATGTCTTCCCAGAAGGAACCTATTCTGGTGACTGGTGGGGATCAGTATCTGGATCACGGGTCGATAGTTTAGATAATGATGCATCTGGAAGGTACGGAATCTCCGAAACCCCCTTCATCCGCCGTGGTGATTCCGCCTATGTGATCGTTCAGGGTCCCACCTGGGAAGAGGCAGAAGCCAATGCCGTCAAACTGGGTGGTCATTTGGTGACGATCAATGATGCGGAAGAGAATGAGTGGATCGTCAAGAACTATTCTAACAGCATTAATCAGGCGTTATACATCGGACTACACAAGTCAGCTGACGGGAGTTGGACATGGTTCGACAGCACTGAGGCCAATTCGTACATAAACTGGACTGCCGGAGCGCCAAGCCCGGGACCAGTCTCCGCCGAGATCATTCTCAAAGATTTAGGATGGGCGCATGACGCTAATCCTGTCGGATTTCATAACAACGCCCCAAGTCCAAGTCCCTATGCTTCATGGGGACTTGCGGAAATCAAACTCGCCCCCAACAATCAACCCACAGGAACCCCAACACTCTCAGGGACCTTCAAAGCGGGTCAAGTCATCACCATCGACAAGACCCCCATTCAAGACACAGATAACTTCACTGGATACACACCGACCTACAACTACTCCTGGGAAGTTTCCAGCAACGGCACCACCTGGACTCCATTAACCACCACCGACGCCACCGATCACAACACCACCTACACGCTCACCACCGCAGAAGTCGGCAAGCAGGTTCGTGGGGTGGTGAATTATCTCGATGGTTATGGGACGACGGAACACCTTCCCTCCGCCGCAGCCCAGGTTCAGGCGGCTCCACGGATCACACGCACACTCAGTCTTCCCGCCGCCCTCATCGCCAGGGTCGGTGACGTGATCGAGCTGCCGATTCACATCGACCAGATGCAGGATCTCCAGGCCATCGATCTCTCGCTCGACGCCTCGCTGTTCACGCTTCCAGCCACCGGCCCCCTGATTCAATCCACTGCCCTCACCGCCGACTGGAGCTTCGACGCCAATCTCATCAGCACCACCGACAACCTGCGGATCTCGGGCTTCTCCAGCCTCCCGCTCGCCTCCGGAGCCGGTGATCTCGCCCTGCTGCGTCTCCAGGTCAAAGGCACCGCCCCCCGTGGCCCCCAGGCCCTCGATCTGCTCAGCGCCGCGCTCAACGAAAACGACATCCCCACCGTCCTGGTCGATGGTGGCCTGACGATCACCGCACCGACCCTCGCGATCGCTCCCAACCTCTCGGTCCAGGTCGGTGCCTCCGTGGATATTCCGATCACCATCGATGACGCCACGGGGCTGCAATCTCTGGATCTGCTGCTCTCCTACGACTCCGCCCACTTCACCGTGCCCGACGCAGGCGCCCTGGTCGGCAGCACCGCCCTCAGCACCGGCTGGACCTTCACCGGCCATCTGATCAGCGCCGGCCTGCTCCGGATCTCCGGGTATGGCACCACCCCCCTCAACGGCGGTGCCGGTCCCCTGCTCGATCTCCATCTCACCGCACATCCCGGGATTCTGCCCGCTGCCACCCTCCTGGATCTCATCAGTGCCTCGCTCAATGAAGGCAGCCTGACGGCTGATCTGATCGATGGCACCGTGCAGCTCCTGCCGCCCACCTTCCAGGTGCTCGGAATACGGCAGCTGGCCAGTGGGGTGGCCCTTCGTCTCTCGGAAGCTCCCGATCTGACGCGCCTCAACCTTTACGACGGCCAGGACACCTCCAGCGATCAGCCGGATCTTCACCTCAGCCGCAGCGATGGTTCCCCCATCGATCGCCTCTCCCTGCACTGGCAGGCCAGCAGCAGCGAGCTCTACCTCCTGCGCACCGACTCCCTCACCGGCCTCGCCGGCGGGACAGCAATCAGCAGTGATCTCCTGACCGGCAGCGATGACACCCTCACCCTCGTGATCGATTCACGCCCGGATGGCCTGATCTCGGCCGCCAAGGCGGAGCTTCTCGATGGCAACAGCGATGGCCTCAGCGGTGATCCCTTCTCCTGGTCCTTCGCACACACGCCACCGACCCAACGGATCGCCATTCCCGATACCGCCCGAGGTCCTGGGCAGGCCCTGGGTCTCAATCGCACCCCGCAGAGCATCAACGGCCTGCCCGTTCTGCTCTCCACCGCCACCGCACTGACGCAGCTCACCGGCACCCTCAGCCTCGATGCCGCCACCTTCACCGCCATCACCCTGACCCAAGGCAGGGATCTTCCCGCCGATTGGACCCTGACGGTGCAACACACCACCCCAGGGGTGCTCACCTACAGCGTCTCCGGCGCCACCTCCATCAGCGGCAGCGATCGTGAACTGTTCCGCCTCGACGCCCTCATCTCCGCCTCCGCCGCCTACCGAAGCTCCAGCCTGATTCAGGTCACGGCCACCTCCCCACAGGCCCCGACCCTCAGCTTCGCCAGCGATCCAGGCCTGGTGCTCGTGGCCTACAGCGGTGATGTCACCGGCAACGGCACCCTCAGCAGCCTCGATGCCTCCCGGATTCAGAGAGTGGTCGTCGGTCTCGACAGCGGATTCGATCCCTTCGATCGCTTCACCCCCACCCTTCTCGGTGACACCACCGGCAACGGCAGCCTCTCCTCCCTCGATGCCTCCCGCCTCCAGCAGATGATCGTCGGCCTGCCGGTGACCTCCTTCCCCACACTCCCCAGCGCCTGACACCTCCCCCCACCGGGCTGCACCACTGCCGCCGCCTACGGCGCCGAGCCTCCGCACGCCTGAAGCACGGAGCGGGCGATCGCCGGCAGAAGGGTGGTGTCGGCGGCGGCCGCCGCGCCCGCGCTCATCACCACCACCAGGAACGGCGTGCCCGGCGGCGGGGCGATATAAGCCGCATCGTGGCGGGCCTGGCTCATCCACCCCGCCTTGCTCCACAGGCGGCTCTCCACCGGCACCCCCTCACCCAGAAAGCCATCCACCTGGTTCTCGGGATCAAGGACGCGGCCGCCTGGATCCAACGAACGCCGCAGCAGCGCCTGCATCCGCAGACCGGCCGGTGGTGACACCAACGTCGACGTCATCACCCCATGCAGCAACCGGGCCGTGGCATCGGTGCTGAGGCGGTTGCGATTCTCCAGCCGCTCGCCATAAAAAATCCGCTCCCGCCCGAACGGTCCATCACCCCAGGTCTTCTGGCAGGCATTACAGCCCCGCAGCTCCGGCCACTGCAACGACGCCAACCAGCCATTCACCAGCTGCCGCTGGCTCTCCCAGGCGGCCGCCTCCGGCGGTCGCAGCTCCGGGCCGCTGGTGGTGCCACTGAGACGATCCACCACATAGCCGGTGGCGTCATTGCTCGAATCCTGGATCATCGCCGCCAGGGCCCGGCGCAATTCCGGCTCCTCCCGCAACCATCCCCGCTGCAGCCAGGCCTCAGCCGCCACCAGATACACCAGCTTGATCACGCTGGCGGGATAGCGCAGAACGTCGCCGCCATGGCTCGCCCCCCGCAGCGGCAGACTCCGGTCCACCTCACCGCTGAGTGAGCGATCAACCAGCAGCCAGGTGATCGACAGCTGCTCCCTCAGCCCCGGACGGCCCGCCGCCTCCAGCCGTGCCACCAGCTGCCCCAGGGTTTCGGACATCGCCCGATCCGGGCTATAGAACGCCATCACAGCCGCAGCAGCAATGGCGAGACTATCGAGGCTCGAACCGGGGACTCCGGCGGCGCCGGAACTGCTGCAACCGGGAACAACCTGGCGCCTCCAGGCCGCGGTCAACGGCTACGAACGCCCCTCCGGCCACAGCCTCGCCACCCAGGCCGGTCCCGGCCGGCACCTGCGACTCCTCCCTCCACCCTCCTGGCCGATCACCCCGCCAGGCTCCGGTCGCCGCTGGGTGCAGCTGCTGGAAGACGGCTACCGCTGCTGGCTCCACGCCGGCGATCTGCTCGGTATCGCCGTGGCGGCCCCAGAACCGCGACCCCGGATGTTCAACGCCACCCTGATCCGTGCGCATCAGCCGGCGGTGCTCGCCTGGGCCCTGGCCGCCCGCCGGATTCCCAATCGCTACCTCTGGGGCGGCTGCCTGGGCCCCGATTTCGATTGCTCCGGTCTGATTCAGGCCGCCTTCGCGGCCTCCGGCATCTGGATTCCCCGTGATGCCTACCAACAGGAACGCTTCTGCCAGCCGCTCGCTGTCCGGCCCGGCGACCATCGCCTGCTGGTCCCCGGCGATCTGATCTTCTTCGGGACCCCACAGCGCTGCACCCATGTCGGTCTGCATCTGGAGGACGGCCACTACCTGCACAGCTCCGGAGCCGCCCATGGCCGCGATGGCCTCGGCATCGACAACCTCAGCCCGCGAAACAGCGATCCGGTGAGCACCCACTACCGGAACCAGCTGCGCGGCGCGGGGCGCCTGCTGCGCAGCCATGACGGGAGCACGCTTCCGTAGCGTCGGTAGCGTCAACGGCAGCGCCGCAACCCAGCTGATGCCAGACCCCGGCCCGCCGGCCCTTTCCGTGGTGGTGCCCCTTTACAACGAAGAGGACAGCCTTGAGCCGCTGGTGGACCGACTGCTGGCCAGCCTCCGGCCGCTGGATCTGGCCTTTGAGCTGGTGCTCGTCGATGACGGCTCCAGCGATGGCACGGCCGCACGCCTGGCCTCCCTGAGCCGACGGGTGCCGGAACTGGTGGCGGTGCTGCTGCGCCGCAATTACGGCCAGACCGCCGCGATGGCCGCCGGCTTCGCCACCAGCCGCGCCCCGGTGATCGTCACCCTCGATGGAGACCTTCAGAACGATCCGGCCGATATCCCGCTGCTGCTCAACACCCTGGAGCAGGGTTTCGATCTGGTCTGCGGCTGGCGTCAGAACCGCCAGGACCATGCGATCAGCCGCCTGCTGCCCTCCTGGCTTGCCAACCGCCTGATCGCCCGCGTCACCGGGGTGCGCCTGCATGACTACGGCTGCTCCTTGAAGGCCTACCGGCGGGAACTGCTTGATGACCTCAACCTCTACGGCGAGCTGCATCGCTTCCTGCCGGCCCTGGCCGCGATCGAAGGCGCCCGGATCACCGAGGTGCCGGTGCATCACGAGGCCCGCCGCTATGGCCAGAGCAAATACGGCATCGATCGCACCTTCCGGGTGCTGATGGATCTGCTCACGGTCTGGTTCATGAAACGCTTCCTGACCCGACCGATGCATGGCTTCGGGTTCTGGGGACTGGCCGCGATCACCCTCGGGGTGCTGATCAATCTCTGGTTGCTGGGCGTCAAGGTGTTCACCCATGCCGCGATCGGCACCCGGCCCCTGCTGATGGTCGGGGTGCTGGCGATCCTGAGCGGCATCCAGTTCCTCTGCTTCGGCCTGCTGGCGGAACTGCAGATGCGCACCTATCACGAAAGCCAGGGCCGCCCGATCTACCGCGTGCGCGAAACGTTGCGCGGTGCCGTCAACGCCTGAAGACCGCCAGGTGCCGCTGAACGGCCCCGGAAGCGCTCCAGGGCCTGGGCTGCCGCCAGGGCCACCCTCGGATCCGGATCATGGCGACCGCGACGCAGCAACGGCAGCACCGCCCGTTGCCCCCAGCGGCCGGACGCCTGCATCGCCCGCAGACGATCGCTGTCGGAGCCGCGCGACCAGCGCTCAAGCTGCCGGAGAAAGCGGTGGCGTTCGGCGGCTGTGCGCGGCAGGGGCAGCACCGGCTCGATCAGGACGGCCGGAGCTTTGGGCTCCGCCTCAGGCTCGGGTCGCAGCACCCGGACGATCTGCTCGCGATTGAGGGCGGCGACCGCAGCGGTGTCCTGTCGGGAGCTGAGTCGCGGCCGCGGACGACCCAGCAACCAGAGGACGACGAGCAGGGCAGCGGCGCCGGCGGCAGAGAGCGTGGGAGGCATCCGGATTGAACTTTTATGTCGCCCACTGGAGGCCGATCAGGAGCGATCGGTGGGCCTCCTTACAGTACCGACGGTTGCTTGTGGCCCTCGCCATGACTGGAGATTTTGCTGCCGCCTGGTTGCCCTCGGTGTTTGTCCCCCTGGTGGGCATCCTGGGTCCCGCCGTGGCCATGGCCCTGCTGTTCAACGTGATTGAAGCCCGCGACTGAGCGAGCAGCCGCCCTTCCATCACCGCCACCTTTCGATCGCCACCATGACCGTGACCCCCGTGGCCGACCCGACCGTCGGCAATCTGGCCACCCCCGTCAACAGCAGCTATTTCACCAAGGCCTTCCTGAACGCGCTGCCGGCCTACCGCCCGTCCCTGTCCCCCAACCGTCGGGGTCTGGAAGTGGGCATGGCCCATGGCTTCTTCCTGTACGGCCCCTTTGCGATCACCGGTCCGCTGCGCCTGACGGAATACGCCAGCACCGCCGGCCTGCTCGCCACCATCGGCCTGGTGTCGATCCTCACGGTCTGCCTGTCGATCTACGGCACCGCCGGCCATGGCCCGAACGTGCAGCCCGCTGATGCCACGATCGACAACCCCCCCGCCGATCTGTTCACCAAGGCCGGCTGGGCGGAATTCGCCAGCGGCTTCTGGCTCGGTGGTTGCGGCGGCGCCGCCTTCGCCTGGTTCCTGGTCGGCACCTCCGTGGTCTCCCCCCTGGTGAAGATCGCCGGTGGCGTCTGGAGCGTCGGCTGACGGCAGATCTGATGGCAGCGGCAGGTCCGTGGTGAATCCCGACCGCCTCGCCACCAGCGCCTGTCCAGACATCCTGAGTGCCTCAGGTCAGCGTTCGAACCCGGCCGATGGCCGGGTTTTTTTGTGCCCGACTCCCAGAGGAGCCTGGCGCTGGCCCCCAGGACAGCCATCGCCAGGGCCCGATCAGAATGACGATGGCCTACGGGGTTCGAAGGTGACGCGAGGCAGTCGACGAAGGAACCACCACCGGCTCCGGATCAGCCTGGGCCTGCTGATGCTGGGAACCCTCAGCGGCTGCCAGTGGTGCCCGCCGGGCGCTCAGAATCCTCCGGGCAGGGGCGCCGAGCCGGCACCGACGCAGGAGCGACCGGGCGGATCAGGCACGGGCACGGAACCCACAGCCGCCGCAGGGCGGTCGGAGCCTCCGGTGGCCCTCAAGGATGCGGAACGAGGCCAACGTGCGATGGTGCGCTGCCTGCAGAGCGAACGCGCCCTCACGGACGGCAATGAATTGCGTTGCGAGGACTGGAACGTGATCCGCGACGAATTCCTCAGACCCTGAACGGCGCAGAAGCAGGGGCCGCCGCCTCAGCGCGGGGAGGCGAGGTTTTCATCGGCGTACTGACCGGGCCCCGCGGAAGGCCAGCCCCTCAGCCTCAGCGCGGGGAGGCGAGGCAGCAGCGTTCAGCGGATGGGGCTGGGAGCAGCGGTGGTGATCGGACGCACCGGACTGTCTCGGGCCGCCCCTGACGGAGACAGGCGACCAGGGCCTCGGGCTTGATGACGCACTCAGCCAGCGCAGTCAGCTGAAGCACTGCGCCCGAGCCGCCAGCTCGCCAGGTCATGAAAAAACCCCCGGCTGGAGCCGGGGGCAGGTCGTCCCTCGAGAGGAGGGCAGATTCGAGGATCCGTAAGGATCAGCCGAACTTGCCGGAAGTGGAGGCGATCAGGAAGGCGGCATAGGTGAGGACATAACCCACGGAGAAGTGAGCCAGACCAACCACACGAGCCTGAACGATCGAGAGAGCGACAGGCTTGTCACGCCAGCCCACCAGGTTGGCGAGCGGGGTGCGCTGATGCGCCCAGACGATGGTCTCGATCAGCTCCTGCCAGTAACCACGCCAGGAGATCAGGAACATGAAGCCCGTCGCCCAGACCAGGTGGCCGAAGAGGAACATCCAGGACCAGACGGCCAGGTTGTTCGAACCGAACGGGTTGTAGCCGTTGATCAGCTGGGAGCTGTTCAGCCAGAGGTAATCGCGGAACCAGCCCATCAGGTAGGTGCTGGATTCGTTGAACTGAGCCACGTTGCCCTGCCAGATGGCGAGGTGCTTCCAGTGCCAGTAGAAGGTGACCCAACCGACGGTGTTCAGGGCCCAGAAGACAGCCAGATAAAAGGCGTCCCAGGCACTGATGTCGCAGGTGCCGCCACGGCCGGGGCCGTCGCAGGGGAAGGAGTAGCCGAAGTCCTT
>JBJTBH010000087.1:0-2495 GCA_046091285.1 Cyanobacteriota bacterium
GTCGACAGGCTGAAAGCCATGGGCAAACAAGCTGCTGTTACGGGTGTTGATCGCGTTGATCAGTTCGGCGCGACGTTGCTGCCACTCCAGCCCAGTGGGATGGCCCAGATCGGCGAGCAGATCGAAGCCATCCGCCAGGCCGATCTTGAGTGGTCTTGGTTTGGCGCTGGGCTGACCAGCATGGCTCTGGGCGGCCTTCGCCTGCCAACGCGGTTGCAGGGCCTCCGGCAATCGCTCCAGGTCGACATCTCCCGTAAGAATGCCTTCGGGGCCAACCTGTTCACAGACCCCGATCTTGAGCAACAACTGCTCAGTCAGTTCCATGGCGCGATACAGCCTACCCACGGCATCGTCATAGCGTTCCTGGCCGGCGCGCCGCTCGGCGTTGCGTAGCAGATCCTCCACCGCCTCGAGGCCATGGCCTTTCATCTGCGGCCAACGCTGCTCTTCGGCCTCCTGATCGAGCAAGCGGCGTGAGCCGATCACCCGCTTGAGCGGAAACAGAAGCGGTTGATGCAGGCGCCTGTCACCCAGACCCTCGAGCACATCCAGGGCGCGGCGATGATCAAAGCGATCCCAGGCATCGAGCCCCACCAGCAAAGCCTCCAGCCATTGCAGCCACTGGCGAGTATCGGCATCGGGATCAACGATGGCCTGCACGCGACGCACCGCCTGGCGGGCCGCTTCGTAGTCGTGGCGCTTGAGCAGGGAGGGCAGTTCACGATCACGCAGACGGCGAGCATGGATCGCCGCTGTGCTGACCGCCACCGGGCTGCTGTAACCGCTGATGGCTGATTGGCCGCGGCTGCGATCCGTCACGGTGAGATGCAGCTTCACATCGCCATCATCGATCGCCGCCATCGCCAGACCGGTGGTCATCGTCTTGGTGCCGCCGGTGTAGTCGGCAATGATGCGGCAGCCGCGATCTTCATCGCGCACACGCAGGAACAGATCCAGGGCACGGATATAAACCCGATCCAGCTGATCCAGCTCGTTTTCCACACCATCGCTGCCTTTGCCCGACAGGCGTTGCTGCAGCACCACAAGATCGCGTTCCGCCTGGAAATCATGCAGAGGCACCTTGCTCAATACCGTGTCCACCAACACCTGACTTTCCGTGCTGCACAGGAACACGACGCGATCCGGCCGGAGGCTGCTGATGCAATTGATGATTGGTTCCGGGCTGGTTCCCAGGGTGATGATCAGAACTGTGCTCATGGCTGTGGCGTGGTCGAGGGGTCCAGAAGATCGGAGAGAAAGGATTGCTGCAGCAACTCCAGGCGTGGCAACTGACAGGGTTGCGGGCCCTGTTCAATCGCCAGCTCGTGGAGCATCACATCCAACAGGTTGCTCACCCGATCCTGCAGCGATTGCCAGGTGGCTTGCTCGATCGGCCGCAGGCCATGACCCAGCAGTGACTTGTTGCGCGTGTCGAACAGCTGCTTGAGTTCATACCGCTGGCGGGCGTAGATGCTACCGAGACCTTGATCGCCTTTACCCATGCCGCGCCTGGCTTCATGCTCCTGCAGCCAGCGGTAGAGGCCACTCACTCCATGGTTCGGGAACCATTCACCGGTGGCCAGCTGCAGATCCCGCTGGATCCAGTCGTGTGGTTCGGCCAAGCCGATTTCCAGACGGATATAGGTCTGCGCCAGCAGTTCCGTGGCCCGATATAAACGGGCTACAGCATCATCGTACCAGCCGCGGCGACCGCGCCGTTGGGCATTGAGCAACAGGTCCTGCACCAGTTCATAGCCGGTGATCGCCACGGCGGGCTCACAGCCGGGATCCCATTCCCGCGAGGCCTCCACCCGCTGCCACCAGGCCAGCAGATCGGGCCAGTGGTCGCCGAAGCCTGAGGCCGCGGCAGCCTCGAGGGCCTCACGCCAGCGGAAGCGATCCCACAACACCAGCACCTGCAGCTGATTGATCCCGATGGTGTGCGCCTCCAGCTGAGAGGGGCTGAGGCGCTCGGCCTGATCACGGTGGAAATCGAGCAGCAGGCTGCGGGCGCGGCCATAAAGATGGGCTTCCAGCAGAGGCGGAAGCCGCTCCGCCAGCAGGCGATGGGCCAGGAAGGGGATCGGATCGACAATCCGCAAGCCTTCGCTGCGGTCGATGCGCACGAGATTTTCACGCGGACCGCTGACCACACTCAGGGTGGCCTTCTGCTCCAGCAGAGCCAGGGCGAGAGCCGTGCTCATGGACTTGGTGCCGCCGGTGAAATCGCCGCAAAGCTCCAAGCGGCTGAAGCGATCGGGCAAGCTCTGCAAACAGAAGCGAAGGCGGCTGAGGCAGTCCTGCAGATCATCGGGATCGGGCAGTTCGATCACCTGCAGATCAGGCCGGAAGCCCTGCAGGCCCAGCTGCGTCACCAGATTGGGCCGCCATTCCTCGCAGCCTTCCAGCTGATGCCGACAAGGTGTTCCCTCACCGATCACCTGATCGAGGCTGGGTCTGGGGCAAGGGGGCGCGCTGCAGGCAAAGATCAGCTC
>JBJTBH010000088.1:0-7412 GCA_046091285.1 Cyanobacteriota bacterium
CCTGGTGACAACAGCTCCTCCTGGAATCTCAATTGAACACCATTTCAATAGCAATCTGATCGGTAAGGTGATGGTTGCCAGCGGTTACTGGGATCCGTCTGGAGGTCTCGATAACCGCCGTGGCACCAACCAGTATTGGGATTTGAACCTTTATGGCTTGGAAACAACCTATGAGCTGACCTGGCGGGGCGGTACATACAGTGCTGATCCATCTGACAACGGCAAGCCCTGGTTTGTCAGAGTGGGTGGCCAGTACCACAGCGGCTATGGATTGAATAATGCCTTGGATGTGAATGGTAATTATTTCTTCCTGACCGGCCAGCCTCGACAGGTTTATTACGGCAATAGCCAGTACTACGCCATGGTTGAGGGCATGCTCTACCGGGAACCAGGCAGCTATAGCCGTGGTCTGACGGCATTTTTGAAAGCAAAATACAGTCCCTGGGATTATAAAGGAAGCCTGACCAAGCAGCTCACGGTCGGCCTGGGTTATGAAGGAATTTTTGGCCGAGATAATGATATTCTCTTCCTTGGTTACGCTCACATGGGGGTCAACAAAGGGGTGATTGAGAGAACTTGGAACATGCCCGCTTGTACCCAGTTGCCCAATTGTGCCGTGGCAAATTTTCAGGGCGCTTTTGAATTGGGATACAGTGCTCAGATTACGCCTTATTTCTTTATCAACCCTAAGTTCTATTATGTTCTTCATCCGAATACCCGTATCGATCTCGGTGACATCCTGTCGTTTGGCATCGAGTTCCGTCTCTCGCTTTGACAACGGGATAAATGCTTCCTTCGGGGCTGTGATGTGAGCGTCCAGGCGGGCTTCCACTGCGCTTGTCATTGTTCCCGTCCCTGGCTAGCCTGAAAGAAACCTGCCGATTAATCCCATGGCTACGGTTAAAGTTGTGTTTCATTCTGCTTCCGGAAATACCCGTGCTCTCGCCGAGGCGGTGCATGCCGGCGCCGCTCAGTTTGCGGATGCTGAGCTTCTGGAAATCCATGGCACTGACATCGAAGCCGGGCGCTTCAAGAACGAAGAGTTTCTGGCCAGGCTCGATGGTGCTGACGCGATTATTTTCGGATCACCCACGTACATGGGCATGGTGAGCGGGCAGCTCAAGTGCTTCCTGGATGCCACCAGTGGTCGCTGGATGGCTGGCACCTGGAATGGCAAGTTGGCCGCCGCTTTCACCACCAGTCTTGGGTTCAGTGGTGACAAGCAGTCGATGCTCAGCTATCTGGCCACTTTCGCTTTTCAGCACGGCATGATCTGGGTCGGAAGCGACGCCGCCAATGGTCTGTTCTCCGGTGAATCATTGGAAGAGGCCACCAATCGCCTCAGCAGCAACACCGGCGTCATGAGTCAGGTCAATTTCGGTCCTGAGTACAAGCCCACCCCCGGTGATCTCAAGACCGGTACGCTGCTGGGGGCCCGTGTGGCCAAGCTGGCCGCCAAGTTGGCCGGTTGATCTCTCACATTCCGATTGCAACCTCTCATCAGAAGCAGCCCGCCATCATGGTGGGCTTTTTGATGGCTTGGTGTTGTCTTCGGGAGGTGCTGCTGCGTCGCTGGCCGACGGTGACCTGGGGCGCGGCGAGGTTGGAATCCTCGGCTCCGCTGAAGCCGTAGGGGCAGGGTCAAAAAAAACACCACGGCCGAGAGGGCTGTGGTGTTCAGTGGGATCGACTCCGGGATGGGCGGTTGCGAAGATTCTCAGCCTTTGAGCTGTTCCACCAGGGTGTATTGATCCCAGACGTTCCAGAGTTCGGCGATCTTATCGCCTTCGATCCGGAAGATCGTGATGCCATTGACATCCACCTTGTTGTTGGTGGCGGGCATCCCGTAGAACTCGTCGCTCTGGGTTCCGGTGCAGGTCCAGCGGCAGATCACTCGGTCGCCATTTTCGAACACATCCTTGACGTCATAAAAGGCATCGGGAATCCCTTTGACGAAGCCACCGATGAATCCCTTGGCATTTTCGGCACCCACGATGTCATGGGCATTGACATGACCGACGTAGTCTTCGGTGAAGATCTCGTCGATTAATTCCAGTTTCTTGTCGTTGTAGACCTTGTAGAACTGCATTGCAGTGTCCACATTCGCGCTCGCCATGGCAGAAGGAATCAGAGGATGAATGGTGAGGTTGCTGGACGGGAATCTGAGGCTGGTGGGCACGGCAGAAAAAAGGAGGAGGGTCTTTCTCTGCCTGCGCGTTGCTTCGATTGTGTCCGCAGTTGACGCTGGTGTTGTGTCGGGCAGGATTCAAGGGTCAACGACCCTGCAGAATCAGCCTAGCGCCGATTTCAGCACTCACCATTGTGGGAACGTGATTGTTGCCCGACGTGGCATGGGGTGTGATGGAGGAATCACAGATTTTGAGACCCTTGATGCCGTGGACATTGAGATCGCCATCCACGACCGAATCGGCTGTGGATGTGCCGATGGCGCAGGTTCCTACCGGATGCCAGAGGGTGCTGGCATTGTCGCGGATGTATTGCTCAACATCAAGATTGCCGGGTGCCAGTTCATCGCCGGCCAGGCTTGCCATCGCTGACGTGCCGCTCATCTTGCGCACCAGTTCCACGGCTTTGCTGAGCACCTCGACATCCGCATGATCCGAGAGGTAGCCCGGATCAATGGTGATCGTGCGATCGCTCTGGAGACGGATCGTGCCCCGACTTTTCGGTTGTACAAGAATCGGCAGGAAGATCATCACCGGTCCTCCGAGAGGAGGCAGAAAGCGCTGGAGGGGTTTTGGTGCTGCCGGTGTGAAATTGAGCTGGAGATCCGGAGCTCCGTAAGGGCTGTTGTTGTTCAGGTTCACGAACAGCACATTGCCGGTCAGCAGCGTCGGTTCCGGGATCGGCTTCTGAAGCCTGACGATCACCGGCAGCTGCAGGTGGTCCATCAGGTTGCTGCCGACGGCGGGCAGATCGGCATGCACCGAGACTCCCGCGGCATGAAGATCCCCGGCTGGACCGATGCCGGAGTGCAGCAGGATGCCCGGGGTCTGCAGGGCTCCGCAGCTGAGCACCACCTGATCGTTGGTCAGCAGGTCGGTCTCGATTCCGTCGGCGCTGCGCACCCGGATCCCTCGCACGGTGTGGTGGTCATGCCAGAGCAGGGTTTCGGCGCTCTGGCCAGCGAGCACGGTGAGGTGATCGGAACCCAGGATCGGCTCCAGATAGGCGTTGAAGGCACTGTGACGATGCCCGTCGCGGTCGATGTTGAACTGCAGCGGACCGGCGCCTCCCTCCTGATGGAGGCCGTTGTAATCCCAGTCGTTGGCGTTGTAACCGAGCTCGCGCGCCGCTCCCTGGAATTCTGCGGAATAGGAGCTGGTGTCGGGACAGTTGCGCACCTGCATCAGGCCCGTCTGATGGCGACCGGGAGCCGGTCCATCGAGATAATGTTCCAGCCCGGCGAAGGCCCAGTTCACGGCGTTCGCGTTCCAGTTGCTGCCTCCCCGTTGTTCCAGCAGCGCATAGTCGCCCGGATGGCAACGCACATACATCATGGCGTTGATGGCGGAGCTGCCCCCAACGATCCGGCCCTGGTTGATCGTCAGGGAGCGTCCATTCAGGCCGGGCTGTGGTGTCGTCTGCAGGGCCCAGTCATGGTCGCTGAACCAGAGATTGGTGAATCCTCCGAGTTCATCGACATTCGACTGACGGCGTTTGAGTGCCCCGGCTTCCACCAGACACACGGATCTGCCGCCATCCACGAGCCGTCTGGCGAGCACGCAGCCGGCGGCTCCTGCGCCGACGATGACGACATCAAAGGTTTTCCGGGAGATGGTCATGGCCCAGGGAGTGCGGGGAGGGCAGGCGACCTGCGCGAGACGGACGAGGACCCTGAGGACCTTGCCCCCAGCCTTGAGGTGAGAGTGTTGATCCTTCGGGTCCCGGCTGGTTGAATCTCAGGCTTGGACGCTGAGATCCATGACACGGCAGGTTTTTTGACCTTAGGCAGAGGCAGCGGTGTCGGCAGCAGAAAAAAAGATTAAGCCTGGTTGGGGTTTCGTTTCGCTTTCCCATACTTCATGGGTTGGATCCCGGTTCCCATGTCACTCGCCAGAAAGAATCGACAGCTCGCACGTATCTACTACGGGCAGGTGATGAATCGGGCGGATATTTCGGCGATTCCAAGGATCCTGAACGATGATTTCACGTTCACGATTCCCACCCATCCCGAGGTGTATCGCGGTGTTGAGGGATTCACGGAAGAGGTGACCGGGCTCCATGGTGCTTTCCCGGACGTGCATCTCGATGTTCACCATCTCTGGTGTTTTGATGATCTGATTCTTGGCCTGTGGACAGGGACCGGAACCAACACCGGCAGCAAGCCCCTGAGCACACCTTCCGGTCCCCTGCCGGCCACGGGTCGCCCTTTCGTGATTCAGGGCGTCAGCTGGATCGCTGCCGATGGCACCTTGCTTCGGGAGAATCTCGCCAATGAGGACACCCTCAAGATCATTCATGATCTTGGTGTGCTCGATTGTGGCGATCTCTATCGTCACGCTGCGGCGTCCCTGGTGAGCGGACTGCAGTTCCCTGTGGGAGGGTCTGGCCAGCCCCTGCCCGTCCTGCTCGATTCGCTCACGGAGTTCAATCATCCGCTGCTGCTGGAGAACGCCACGGCACCGGCCCAGGTGCAGTCGTTCCTGGCCAACTACTGGAGTGCTTTCGCCAACGTGACGACGCAGATCACCCAGGCCAAGCGCTCTGATGAGGTGATCGCCTATCGCTGGACCTTCGAAGCCGATCATGTCGGATCCTTCTTCGGGATTCCAGCCAGCAACAGGCGTGTTCATCACCAGGGGGTGACGGTCTGCATCCTCGATCGCTTCGGCGCCGTGCGCAACGTTTATATCAATGAAAATCTGATTGTGCTGGTGCCGCAGCTGCGCGGCGCCTGAGGCTGGTCCTCGTGCGGTCGTCCTGATTCCAGTGGGCAGGCTGCTGCAGGGCTTTCGGGCCTGCCTGTGCGGCCTTCAGCACTTGCCAACGGGGAGGGCTGCCGCAGACGATGGCCCTGACCTGACCCTCCCAGCTTCATGGCGACTGAACGCACCTTCCTGGCCATCAAACCCGATGGGGTCCAGCGCGGTCTGGTGGGCGAAATCATCGGTCGCTTCGAGCGCAAGGGCTTCAAGCTGGTCGGCCTGAAGCAGCTCACCCCGTCCCGTGATCTTGCTGAACGTCATTACGGCGTGCACCGCGAACGTCCCTTCTTCGCCGGTCTGGTCGACTTCATCACCAGCGGTCCGGTGGTGGCCATGGTCTGGGAAGGTGACGGCGTCATCGCCAGCGCCCGCAAGCTGATCGGCGCCACCAAGCCCCTCGAGGCCGAGCCCGGCACCATTCGCGGCGATCTGGCGGTGAACATCGGTCGCAACGTGATTCACGGTTCCGATGCTCCGGAAACCGCTGTCTTTGAAATTGATCTCTGGTTCCAGGCTTCCGAGCTCAGCGATTGGACCCCTGCCGATCAGGTCTGGCGCGTCGAGGGCTGATCGCCCGCCTGGCTTGCGTTCTGCGACAACGCTGGCCGGAGCTGGCGTCTGCCTCCACGGTTGGAGGGCCTTGCTGGTTTGGTGTGACGCACCCTGCCCCTGCGCTCTCCGTTGCCCACCGAGCCGCCGCCGATGGTCGTCGGCCTCGTCCGCTGCCGCTGCTGATCGGGCTGGCTGCGACGGCCATGCTGCTGGGGTTGACCGCAGTCCAGGCGGCGGCCCCGGTGCCCCGGGTGGTCGAGGTGCCGTTCCGCCCGGCCTTCGTGCGCCCTCCCGGTGGCGCCGAACGGCTGGCACGGGCCGGTCAGATCCTGGCTCCCGATTCGCTGCTGCGCACCGCCAAGCCGGGCCGGCTGCAGGTGCTGCTGGCGAACGGCCGCCAATTCCGCCTCGGCGGTGATGCCGTGCTGCGGCTCGGCCGCGGCGAGCTGAATCTGGAGAAGGGGCAGATCATCGCCTGGGTGAACCCCGCTCAGCAAGGCGGCTCACCCCTGCGCATCCGCACCCGCACCGCCACCGCCTCGATCGTGGGCACCACCGTGTTCATCGAGGCCACCGACGACAGCCTCAAGGTGTTCAGCTGGGAGGGGCACGTGCAGGTGGAAACCGACGCAGGCCGCCGCTACGACCTCCGCAGCGGCCAGCAGCTCAGCTTCGAGAAGGACAGCTGGCAGCCCCTGAAGCGCCTCAGCCAGAGCGAGGCTGCTGCCCGACGCCAGAAGAGCATCCTGCTCAATGGCTTCGCCACCCCGATGGAGACGTTGCCGGTGATCGAGAAGGAGCTCGGCCTTTCGGCCGCGTCAGCTCCCGCCGCCCCATGAGGCGCCCGCCCCAGTGGGGGCTGGCGCTGGCCCTGACGCTGCTGGCGAGCCCCTGGCTGGGGGCTGCCGCGGCCCAGTGGCGCACCTGGTTTTTCCAGTGGCGTGGATCGAGGCCGGTGTTGCTCGCACGATCTGCGGCGCCGCTGCTGCTGGCGATCGACAGCGAATCGCTGGCCCTGGATCAGCTCCTCGCGCCGAAGGAGCGGCAGGCCTCGCCTCTCTGGCGCCGCATGGGCGCCTGGCCCTGGCCGCGGGCCTTGCAGGCTGAGCTGGCGGCTGCGGTGCTGGAGCGTGGGGCGGCGCAGGTGGTGGTCAACGTCGTCACCAGCCAGCCCAGCCGCTACGGCCCCGCCGATGATCTGGCCTTCGCGCACCGGTTGGCCCCCTGGCGGCAACGGGTGGTGCTGGCGGCGTCGTTGACGGGCAGTGATCAGGAGGACCTGGCGCAACGGCAGTTGCAGCGCCCGCTCTACGGCGGGTTCACCCGCGTCGGCCTCACCACTCTGCTGCAGAGCCCGCAGGGGTTCATCGAGGCCATCCCCGGGAGTCGCTGGCTCGATGGCGCCCTGAGCGATTTCCCCGCCCCCCATCCGGCCCCCCTGGCGCTGGTGGCCCTGCGGCGTCCGGTGCCCGAGCGGCCGCTGGCCATCAACTTCACCGGCCCCGCCGGGGCCTTGCCGCAGGTGCCGGCCTGGCAGGTGCTGGAGCAGTCCGCCGGCTTCTGGCGCGGCCGCACCGTGCTGATCGGCGTCACCGCCCCTGAGCTGGGCGACCAGCAGGAAACCCCGTTCGGCCCCCAGAGCGGTGCCGAGGTGCAGGCGGCGGCCCTGGCCAGCCTGGCCCTGGGCACGGCGCAGCGCCATCCGGCTGAACCGCTCACGGCTGGGTTGCTGCTTGCCTGGTTCCTGCTGCAGGCGGTGGCACTGCGGCGCGGCGGCACGGCCACCAGCAGCGGGGCGATCGCCCTGGGCGGTGCGGCGGCGGGTCTGCTGCTGGCCGGCGGCAGCTGGGCCTTCGGCTGGCTGCTGCCCGTGACGGCTCTGGTGGCCTCACCATTGCTGGGCGGTGGTGT
>JBJTBH010000089.1:0-9493 GCA_046091285.1 Cyanobacteriota bacterium
CATCTACGACTACTCAAACTTTGGTGTCAATATAGCTAAAGAAAGTCTGGAAAAATCGACGACTTTGGGATTTGAAATCCCTCAGCACATCAATCTTCCTGGCTCCAGTGGATCAATGGCGGAATGGGTTGATGTCGACAATGACGGCGACCTGGATCTATTCATGACGTTGACAGAGAATGGTGTACCTGCCAGCAAGATTCTTCTGAATCCGAGCGTCGGGCCGCAGGGTGTCCGCAATTTCCAGGAGCTGGGTACATTGCTGCCTGGACTGGATCGAAGCAGTGCAGCCTGGTCTGATGTCGATAAGGATGGTGATCTGGATCTGGTGCTGAGTGGCGCCCAGGGCAAATTAGGCAGCCCCTATCTGCAACTCTTCCGCAACACACAGGTTGATCTTGATTCGAATGGGCTGTTTTCAGGAACACCCAATAATCCCCCGCAACGAACAACCGCTAAAAACCTGAAGCAGGAGATGCTGGACTCAGGGAGCATAAAACTCTCCTGGGATCGTGATGACAGCAACGAGCCTCCAGGAACGTTCAACCTCAGGCTCGGAACCTACGACGGACGTGCTGTTCCCGACGCGGTAGGCAATAGCGGAAGAAGTCTTAATCCTAATGCAATTGTGGCTTCACAAAGTCTAGAAAATGGGCAGCGACTGATCAGCGAGGCTGGAAATGTTGGCTACGCCAAGCAATTAACACTGACAACTGGATCATTACAACCAGGCCAGGCCTACAGCTGGTCCGTGCAGGATGTCGATCATGGCTTCCTCGGCTCTGTCTTCAGCAGCGCCAGTGCCTTCGTTGTCAATCCACTGGCCAACAGCGCCATCGATCTGACGGCAAGCTTCAGCATCGCGGCAAACGCGGCCTCCATGCCAGAAGGGAATACCGGCACCACCGCCGTGAGCTTCACGGTGAAGCGCAGCGGCAACACAGATGCAGCCTGCAGGGTGCGCTGGGCCGTGAAACCGGACAGCAGCAATGGCATCAGCAGCGACGAGCTGGGCGGCTCGTGGGCCAATAGTTGGGTCGACTTTGCTACTGGTGAGACCAGCAAGACAATCAGTATCAACGTGCTGGCTGACACGACTGTCGAGAGCAATGAAACACTGACGATCGTGCTGATGTATCCCGAGGGTGGCGCTCTCGACATCGATCCCAACCGCACCCAGGCCAGGGTGACACTCACCAACGACGACACCACCTGGCTGATCACTCCTTCAGCCCCCTTTATCCAGGAAGGCGGCAGTGGCTATCCCACACCTTACAACTTCACAATCAATCGCAGTGGCGATTGCAGCAGCAAGTTGAGTCTCAGTTGGGCCGTCAGTGGCACTGGCACAGAATCCGTCAATGCCTCTGATTTTGCAAGCAACTTTTTTCTGACAGACACGATCGAATTCCTTCCCAACCACGAAAGTGCCAGCCTGAGCCTCAACATTGCCGGTGATACGCAGGTGGAAGCCAATGAACGGCTGCAACTCACCCTCAGCAATGGCAGCCAAATCCTGACATCAACAAGCGGCCTGATTCTCAACGATGACTATGACTCCTACGGAGCTGCCCAGACGCCAGGCCTGGTGATCACAAAGGATAGCCCCGATCAACGTGAAGGGAACACATCACCTGCAAACTCACAAGTCTTCCGCATCACCCGCACAGGAGATACACGCTCCACCAGTTCTGTGAAAGTCAACATCGCTGCAGCACCCGGCAGCAGCTTCACAGCAGCAGATATTGGCGGAACGTCTGCATCAACCATCAGCTTTGCTGCGGGAGAATCAACGAAGTATTTCACTGTTACACCTGCCATCGATTCCATTCCGGAGCCTGACGAAGCATTCCAGGTCAGCCTCTCCGACGCCAGCGGAGCTGTGATCGCAGCCAATGGTGGTATGGCCAATGGAGTCATCCTCAACGACGACACCGCCTTGTCGATTCAGCCACTCGGGGCGGACAAGAGCGAAGGATCCAGCCGGGTTACAGATACAACCACCCTCAGTTTCCTGGTGCAACGCAACGGCCTCATCAGTGGCAGGAGTTCCGCCAACTGGAGTGTGGCAGGCAGTGGCACACAGCCCGCAAACACCGCTGATTTCGGCGGGTCGTTACCGTCAGGAACTGTGAGCTTTGAGGCCAACGAAACTGCCAAGATCATCAACATCTCCATAGCCCGCGACTACTTCTTTGAAGCGGATGAAACCTTCACGGTCAGCCTTAGCAATGCGAGCGGTGGGGTGATCGACGGTTCGGCAAGCAGCGCCACGGGCACGATTCGCAACGATGACATCCTGATCGACTCCAAAACAGCCGACTTCAACAACGATGGCTGGCTAGATCGCTTCGATAATGATGGACTGGAACTGCGGCTCTACCTCAGCAAAAACAACGGAATTATGAGTGAAGTCGACTTCGATGCAACCAAGACAGGGATCAACCCTTGGGCACTGTCGGTCAAACAACTCGACGTGGCCGACCTCAACAGTGATGGCCGCCTGGATGTTGTGGCGCTCTATCGCACCACTGTGAAGAAAGAGAACCAGGATGTTGACCTTGATCGCGTTTCAATCTTCTTCAATCATGCTTCCGGCCTGTCAAACCAGCAATCCGCACACTTTGGAATCAAGGACTCCGATGCATTCAGCATCGATGCCACAGATACAAGCTCGCGCTTCAACGCCTTTGCGCTGCTCGATGCCGATCTGGATGGGCGGCTTGATCTGGCCATCGCTGACTCCAGCGGTGGCGTAAAGCTCTATCACCAGCAGCTTCCCGATCAGGGCTTGCTCGTTCCGGTTCTCAATCAATCCAGTGCAACTCTGGCGGAAGTCAATGCTCTCCAGGTCGTGGACCGCGACGGCGACGGCGATCCCGATCTGCTGCTCAGCAATGCGGCCGGCCAGCGGAAGCTGATCGACAATCAGGTGGTCCGTCGAAACACTGCACCGATCGCGCCCCTTCAGGGCGACAGCAGCATCAGCGGCAACACCCTCACTCTGCGCTGGTGGGGGGCCAGTGACGATCGCACCCCGGAACCTGGCCTGCGCTACAACCTGCGGGTCGGCACAGCTCCTGGAGCATCAGATGTGCTGCCAGTCACCACTCTCGATGCCGCTGCCTTGCTGAGTGCTGGGCATCACGGCTGGAATCTGAAGATCCAAACGGCTGGCACCTTTTACTGGAGCGTGCAAGCGGTCGACAGTGCCGGCGCAAGCTCCGAATGGAGTGAAGAACGCAGTGCATCAGCTCTACCAGATCTGACTCTGGCGCAATCGAGCTACGCCACCAGCGAAGGTGACAACGGTGAACTCATCCTCAAGGTGAATGTCAACCTGAGTCTGCCGAGCCGCGACACGGTGAGCCTGGATTACTGGCTGGAAGATGGAACCGCCGTCGCCAGTGGCGAAGCCCCCGACTACCGGGGCGCCACTGGCCAGCTGCAGATCCAGCCCGGCCAAACCATCGGCACCATCAGCATCGCCATCGTCGGTGATATCGAACCCGAAGGCCTTGAATCGTTTGTGCTGCGCCTGGGCAGGGTGACCAATGCCCGCATCTTCGACCCCAGCCAGGGCAAGTCCGTCAGCGATCGCCTCAACCCCGGGATCCAGATTCCGATCACGATCGACGACCGCAAGGAAAACGACGGCACCACTGCCCCCACCCTGGATCTCACAGCAGAGGCGCTCAGCATCACCAGCGGCCAGTCGACACAGCCAGGGTCGCGCATTGAACTGCTGTGGACGCAACGCAATCGCGGCACGGCCAGCCCCGCCAACCAGAGCGTTGCCACCGACATCTGGCTCTCCAAAGATGCCGTGTTCGACAGCAGCGATCGCTTCCTCACCAGGGTGAACAGCCTGGTGCCTGCTGCTGACAGCACGAATCGCCTGCAGGCTGTGCTCGATCTACCCACCGATCTCGCTGCCGGAGACTACAACCTGCTGGTGCTCACCAATCCCGAAGGCGTGATGCTGGGCACAGGCGCTCCGGTGATTGAGAATCTGGCTGGTTCAGATGATCCTTGGCAGAACAATCTCAGCGTCCAGAACATCAAAATACAATCGATTCCTGCGGCGGATCTGCAGCTGAGTCTCCCAACCGTAGTCGCCGCCAATACACAGCCCCTCTCCGCCCAGGCGGGCGGAACGCTGGGCCTCAATCTGCGGCTCAACAACATCGGCGAGGGAGCGTTGGATGGCACCTGGCAGCTGCGCGCCTTCCTCTCCCAGGATGATCAGCTCGACAGCCGGGATGTAGAACTCAAACCCCTGGATCTCAGAAGTCAGCTGAGGGCAGGTGGCCAGCAGGATCTCAATGCCCAGATCTCCTTCCTGAAGCGCGATCCCGACGACCTCACATTCAACACCTGGATTCCCACAACCATCAACGGCCTGCAACGGCTGTTCCTGGTGGCCGATGTAGTCGGAACCGAGACCAACCTCGACAACAACAAAATCAGCCTGGATGTGACCCTCAACGGTGGCATCGCCCGCGTTGGCTTCGAGGGCTGGCAGGATCAGCGTCGCCCCCAGATCCTCACGACAGCCCTGCCGGCACAGTCCACAAGAAGTGATCTGATGCTGCAAGCTGATGAAACCTTGCAATACGGCAGCGGCAATCGCACTGCCGGCTTCAATGGCAACTCAATCGTTAATCTACTGGGCCAGGTAGATCAATCAGCTCCCGAGATACGGGGGACGATGGTGGATGGCGATATTCTGACCCTTGTATTTAGCGAAACCCTGCAGACACTCACCGCGATCAATGCTCAGGTTCTGAACCAGTTCAGCATCACGGCCACCAATACAGTAGATGGCCAGATCCAGACGCGCACGATCGGCGTGCAGGCCCTCAATGGCGCCGACAACGTCCTGGTGCTGAAGCTTGAGAGTGCCGTCAAAGCATCAGACACAGTAACCCTTGGCTACAGCCAGGCAAGCAACAGCTCACTAAGGATCAAGGATACCGCCACCGTGGCTAACGCCCTGGCAAACCAGGCGGCCATTGCGGTGAGCAATCGCACGGATGCCGTCAATCAGTTTGACAAGCGCGACGCCTCTGCGCCTCTCATCAGCGACCTCAGCGCCACCAATGTGACGCTATTTGCAGGCAAAACCTATGCCAGACAGCAGGGCCAGATCAGCTTCGTGGTAAACGAGCCACTCAAGCCCGGCCTGCAACCGGATCCCCAGGAATTTGTGGTGACGGGTGCGGGCAATGCCTCCATCCCTGTGCTGCAGGCCAGCATTCAGGCTCAGCGTGTGGTGCTGGTGCTTCAGCGGCCGATCACAGCCGGAGAAACACTCAAACTTGATTACCGCCCTGGAGACGACACAGCAGATGACCTCCAGGATGGCGCTTCCCTTTGGGCCATTCTGCGCCAGGTGTCGATCGTGAACGGCCAGCGCAGCATGTCGAAGGTGGACACCTTCTCCTCCACCAACCTGCAGCAGCTGGGACTGGAAGGTCAGAACCTGATCCTTAACCCTAAGGCGAACCTTCTGGCGGGCAGCAGCTACGAGCTGGAACTGCCCGAAGGATTTGTTGCCGATGCAGCCGGCAATGCCAGCGCTGCCACCACGCTGACGATCACGACCCTGCCAACCGATTCCGACGCCGTCGGGACACCCCAGCAACAAGCAACCGTCAAAACGCTCAATGCCAGTCGGGTGGAGGAAGGCAACAGCGGCAGCGGCGCCCCCTTGGTTTCCCGGCTGCGCCGCGACGGTGACCTGACAGCGGCCCAGACCGTGCGTTTGCGGCTCATCGCAGCTGCAGGTGCCAATGTGCAGCTCAACGACATCACCATCGAAGGAGCAACATACGACGCCGTCAATCAGTGCTGGAATGTCGCCTTTGCTCCCGGGCAGGCCATCCTTGATCTGAAGATCAGGCCGCAAGGGGATGCGATCGCTGAACTCGACGAACAGATCGTGCTCGAACTGCTCAGCGATAGCGGAGTTCAGATCGTAGACAAGCGACGCCAGAGCGACAGCGGCCTCATCCTGAACGACGACCGCCCCAGCAACGACAGCTGGAACACGGCAGCGCCCCTGGCCCTGGGCACGGCAGTGACAGCCAATAACAGAACAGCTAACGGTGATGCCAGTGAACCGCAACTCAGCGGTGGCAGCAATCAGCACAGTCTCTGGTGGGGCTACACAGCTCCCACCAATCTTCCAGGTGGTTCCCGACTCACGATCAGCACCCAAGGAAGCAGTTTCAACACCCGGATAGGCCTTTATCTCGCCAGCACCAACGGCCTTCAGGAGATCGAACTTAATAACAATGGTGCCGAAGATGGCGCTGCTCGCATTACGTTCCAACCCGAAGCCGGCAACACCTATCTGATCCAGGTAGATGGGGAAAATGGAGAATCCGGCAACATCAATCTGCAGCTATTCAGTCATCGTCTACAGGTGATCGGCACGCAGGTGATCGAAGGCCTCGACAGCAAAGCCAGGATTGGGATCGTTCTCGATCGTGGCATCCTCGATGATCAGCCGGTCACGGTGAACTATCAGCTCAAGCCAGGCACCGCCGAAGCCGCCAGTCCCGGCCTCAGCGGCGATTACAGCCCGACACCGATCAACAACACGACTGGCCAACTTATCTTCAACACCTTCCAGGTGGCCGCCACCCAGATCAATGCCACAACAGGCCGGATCAATCTACCCAACCACGGCCTCCAGACCCTTGATCGTGTTCTGTTGGCGGGTTCCGGCACCTCAATCCTGCCTGCCTCGCTGCAAGGCCAGACGATCTTCACGGTGAATGTGATCGATGCCAACACCATCGAGCTTTACAGCACTGCCGAAACCAAGAATTCAACAAAACTGGTGAACCCCGGCCAGGTGCCGCTGAAGCTCTACAGCCTGGAACGCGCCATTGAGGTCTCAATCGTCGACAACAATGAGAACGAACTGGATGAGTCATTTGATCTGCTGATCAAGGATGTCACCGCCGGAGGATCATCCGGCAAGGTGCTGCTGCTCAATACCAGTGGCCGGGTCACGATCTCGGATCTGCAGCAATCCACTGCCAGTCTCACCCTGAGCGCAGCGGTGGAGAACGGCCAACTGCTCGATCCAGATCCAGATCAAACACCTGATAGCAGCTATACCCTGATCGGCAATGATCATGACAACCAGCTGATCGGAAACAACCAGCCGAACCTGCTCAAAGGCCTGCAGGGCAATGATCTGCTGGTAAGTTCTCCAAATCTGAATAAACCAGGCGTCGATCTGAATGAATCAGCCGTCGATACGCTCGAAGGTGGCGACGGAGATGACACCTATGTGCTGCCAAAAACATTGATTGGTCGCCCTGCAACGGTGATCAACGAGGCTGCCGATGCCGGCATCGACACCGTCATGAGTGGCTTGCCGGTCTTTGATCTCAGGAAGTTTGCCAACATCGAAAACGCCACGGTGATCCAAGGATCCGGTGGCGTCTCGGGCGCTCCGATCTCCCTGATCGGCAATGACCTCAACAACCGCCTGATCGGTCACGAAGGTGCCGACAAGCTGGAAGGAGGGAATGGTAACGACAGCCTCGATGGCGGCGAAGGTGTTGATGAGCTCATCGGCGGCGCAGGCGATGACACCTACACACTCAGCGATGGCCTACTTGACGCCATCGCGGAAGCGGCTAACGGCGGCATCGATACGATCAGATCCAGCACATCAGTGCAACTCTCACGCTACTCCAACGTCGAGAATGTGGTGCTACTGGATGATATCAAGAGATCGGCCGACAGCAACGGAAACCCGATCATCGCGACTGTCCCAACAGCCATCGATGCCGAAGGCGATGCAGGAGACAACATGCTGCAGGGAAGCAGTGGTGATAACGAACTCATCGGCCTGTCAGGACAGGACACCCTGATCGGCGGCGATGGCAACGACATATTGATCGGCGGCTCCGGCAACGACAGCATCGATGGTGGCGCAGGCACCGACACCCTGAAACTGAGTGGCAATTTCAGCGACTATAGGATCGCCAGTCTTGGCACTAATCTTTTCCAACTCTCCGATACCATCCCCAATCGTGACGGACAGGACACAGCAAAAGACATAGAAACTTATACTTTTAAAGACATCACCCTGAGCAAAGACAGTCTTCTTGCCGGCAGCGTTCTGAACATCGCCGCCACCAGTGCCGACAAGCCCGAGGGCAACACAGGCTCCACCACCTACACCTTCACCGTCACACGCACCGGCAACACCAGCGGCGCCAGCTCAGCCACTTGGACGGTGACCCCAGCCACCGGCAGCTCCATCACAGCCAACGATTTCGTTGGCAACAGCTTCCCCACAGGCACCGTCTCCTTCCCCGCCAACAGCACCACCCAGACGATCACCATCAATGTCAACGGCGACCTGCAGGTGGAGCCCGATGAAGCCTTCCTGATCACCCTCTCCAACCCCTCCGGCGCCAACCTCAATCCCAACGCCTCCAGTGCCACCGGCACCATCCGCAACGACGACACCAACGGCACCTTGGCCATCGCCGCCACCAGTGCCGACAAGCCCGAGGGCAACAGCGGCACCACCACCTACACCTTCACTGTCACCCGCAGCGGTAACACCAGCGGCGCCAGCTCAGCCACCTGGACGGTGACCCCAGCCACCGGCAGCTCCATCACGGCCAACGATTTCGCTGGCAACAGCTTCCCCACAGGCACCGTCTCCTTCCCCGCCAACAGCACCAGCCAGACGATCACCATCAACGTCAACGGCGACCTTCAGGTGGAGCCCGATGAAGCCTTCCTCATCACCCTCTCCAACCCCTCCGGCGCCAACCTCGATCCCAACGCCTCCAGTGCCACCGGCACCATCCGCAACGACGACACCAACGGCACCTTGAGCATCGCCGCCACCAGTGCCGACAAGCCCGAGGGCAACACAGGCTCCACCACCTACACCTTCACGGTCACCCGCACCGGCAACACCAGCGGCGCCAGCTCAGCCACCTGGACGGTGACCCCAGCCTCCGGCAGCTCCATCACGGCCAACGATTTCGCTGGCAACAGCTTCCCCACAGGCACCGTCTCCTTCCCGGCCAACATCACCAGCCAGACGATCACCATCAATGTCAACGGCGACCTGCAGGTGGAAGCCGATGAAGCCTTCCTCGTCACGCTTTCCAACCCCTCCGGCGCCAACCTTGATCCCAACGCCTCCAGCGCCACCGGCACCATCCGCAACGACGACGCTGCTGCACTCCCAACCATCACCCTGGCCGTTTCTCCTGCGGCGGTCCTTGAAAACGAAACCAATAATCTCATCTACACCTTCACACGTACGGGTCCCACCAACGCCTCTCTGACGGTCAACTACACCATCAGTGGTGATGCTCGCCTCGTTGCCTCCGGCTCTGATCCCGCCGACTACACCATCATCAATGGCGGCACCTCCACCGCCACCAGCCGCACCGTTCTCTTCTCGGCCGGACAATCCACAGCCACCGTCACCATCGAT
>JBJTBH010000090.1:0-9323 GCA_046091285.1 Cyanobacteriota bacterium
CCCACCCGCCCTCAGGCGGCCCCGGCCGCCTCCACTCAAGCGGCGACAGCCTCCGTGCTGCCGGCCCGCTGCCGACGGGTGAGGAAACCGAAGAGAACCTTGCCGATCGCCGCCACCAGATTGCCTTCAAGCTCCTGGAACATCTTCATGTTCAGGTGGAAGGCGTGATTGGCCTCCTCCACGATCCGATCGGCCAGCGCCTGATCGATCGGCAGATTGTCGAGGGTGGCCCGGTACTGGGTCTTGAAGCCCTTCTCGTCGGGAATGCGGTCGAACTCGTAGAAGCGCAGACCGTCGTGGTCACCGAGATTCATCGCCTTCTGGGCGATGTTCTTGAGGATCTGACCACCGGAAAGATCACCGATGTAGCGGGTGTAGTGGTGACCGACCAGCAGCTCGGGGCTCTCGCTGGCCACCTGATGCAGGCGCGCCACGTACTCCGCCGCCGCCGGGGTGGGACGGACGCTGCTGCGCCAGTCGGCACCGAAATAGAAGGCCAGGTCCTGCTCGAGGGTCTCGCGGCGGTTCAGCTCAGGGAAGGCCACCGGGCCGACCACCGGATGGTCGTGCAGCTTGCCGAACGCCTCCTCCATCGCGGAGTACACGAAATAGAGATCGGCCACCAGGGTGCGATAGCTGGCCTTGTCGACCACTCCCTTGAGGAAGCAGCTCACGAAGCCGGTGTTTTCCGCCATCGTGTGGGATTTCTTGGTCCCTTCCCGCAGTTGGGAAGCAAGCGCGACAGGCATCGGTCCGGATTACGGCTCGGGCAGACAACGGAAGTTAGGGCGCTCGCGAGATCCGCAGGGGTCCATGGTTGCGAAGGGTTACGGGCTTCAGGCGGCGCGCCGCTGGGAAGGGCCCTGCTCAGGGTCGACATCAGCGGCGGCTGAGGCGGCGAACAGCGCGAACAGCTCACGGCAGAGCTCCTGCAGCCGCTCCACCACGTCAGGCTGGGGCAGGTGGGAGCCACTCGGCTGCCAATCGCCGACCGTGGCCAGCCGCCAGCGTTCCGATTCGGTGGTCAGTCCGCGCATCACAACACCGATCAGCCGCGGCCGCGGGGTGCCGGCCAGGCGTTGCGGCGCCTGGATCAGCCGCAGCTGCACCAGCAGCGAGCGGCACTGGGTGCGGGGACTCCAGCCGGGGAAATGGAAGGCGAGATCAAGGGTTTCCTCCTCTGCCCAGGCCCGGGTGATCGGATCATCCCGCCAGGGGGAGAGGTGGGCCTGCGCCGCCGGGAACTGGAGGCGGAAGCGACCGACAACCGTCGCAATCACCTGCGCCAATTCGGGTGATCGGGCCTGGTCCGCCGCAGTCATCCGTTTCCTCTGAGCAGAGCGGGGTCGGGACCGAAACCTAGGCTCGGCCCATCGATCCATGCTGCCGGGCCTGCGCCGGTTCCGCCAGCGCAGGTCGGCTGATGCCCACGCAGTTCTCCTCGCCCCATCGCTCGCCTCGCCCCATGGCCACCAGCACCGCCGGCACCTTCACCAAGCTCACCGCGCCGACCAGCGGCACGGCCATCCGTTTTGAGAACGGTCAGCCGGTGGTGCCGAGCGACCCGATCATTCCCTTCATCCGCGGCGATGGCACCGGCGTCGACATCTGGCCCGCCACCCAGCGGGTGCTGGATGCGGCGTTGGCGAAGGCCTACGGCGGTGAGCGCCGGATCGAGTGGTTCAAGGTGTATGCCGGCGATGAAGCCTGTGATCTCTATGGCACCTATCAGTACCTGCCGGAGGACACCCTCGAAGCGATCCGCACCTACGGCGTGGCGATCAAGGGTCCGCTGACCACACCGATCGGTGGCGGCATCCGCTCCCTGAACGTGGCCCTGCGTCAGATCTTCGATCTCTACAGCTGCGTACGGCCCTGTCGCTACTACGAGGGCACCCCCAGCCCCCACAAGCGCCCGCAGGATATCGATGTGATCGTCTACCGCGAGAACACCGAGGACATCGACATGGGGATCGAATGGGAGGCCAGTGATCCGGTGGCCCTCGAGCTGATCCAGCACCTCAATGAGGTGGTGATCCCGGCCAACGGCAAGCTCGGCAAACGTCAGATCCCGGCCGGTTCCGGCATCGGCATCAAGCCGGTGAGCAAGCACGGCAGCCAGCGGCACATCCGCAAGGCGATCCAGCACGCCCTGAAGCTGGAGGGCGACAAGCGCCACGTGACGCTGGTGCATAAGGGCAACATCATGAAATTCACGGAAGGGGCCTTCCGCGACTGGGGCTACGAGCTGGCCACCACCGAATTCCGCGACGACTGCGTGACGGAACGCGAGAGCTGGATTCTCGACAACGCCGACCGCAACCCCGACCTGAGCATCGAGGCCAACGCCCGCCTGGTGGACCCTGGATACGACAGCCTCACACCGGAAAAGAAGGAAGCGGTGTGCGCCGAGGTGCAAGGCGTGCTCGCGGCCATCGGCAGCACGCACGGCAACGGCCAGTGGAAGCAGATGGTGCTGGTCGATGACCGCATCGCCGACAGCATCTTCCAGCAGATCCAGACCCGCCCCGCCGACTATTCGGTGCTGGCCACCCTGAACCTCAACGGCGATTACATCTCCGATGCCGCCGCCGCCGTGGTGGGCGGCCTGGGCATGGCCCCCGGCGCCAACATCGGTGATCACGCGGCGATCTTCGAGGCCACCCACGGCACGGCTCCCAAGCATGCCGGCCTCGACCGGATCAACCCGGGCTCCGTGATCCTCAGTGGCGTGATGATGCTCGAATATCTGGGCTGGCAGGAGGCCGCCGACCTGATCACCGCCGGCCTGAGCGCCGCGATCGCCGCCGGCGAGGTCACCTACGACCTGGCGCGCCTGATGGAACCACCGGTGGAACCCGTGCGCTGCAGCGGCTTCGCGGAAGCCGTGATCCGTCACTTCGGCGGCTGAAACATCGCAGATCCGGGTGTCAGGTCCGACACCGCGTCTGTGGCCAGGCGAAGGCTCCATGCCTAGCACTGGGGCTCCTGTCACACCCTGGCGATGGCCACCCTCGAGCAGACCCAGGCGGTGCTCAACCGCAACGGCGCCGCCTTCGCCTCGGGGGATCTCGAGGCGATCCTGACCAACTACGCCGAGGATGCGGTGATGGTGCGGCCAGGCCGGATCTACCGGGGCCACGAGGAACTGCGGCAGATGTTCGCCGAGGTCTTCGCCAACATGGAGGGCCTGACGTCGTCGATCACCTCGGTGACAGTCGCCGAAGGCATCGCCCTGATGACCTGGACCGCCACCAGCGCCGGCGGCCGCATTCGGCAGGGGGTCGACAACTACGTGATCGCCGATGACCGGATCGTGGCCCAGAGCTACTGCGGAGGGCTCTGAAGCGATGACCACGATCACCGCCTGGGGCAATCGCGGCAGCGGATCTCCCCTGAACCGCCAGGAGTTGACCATCGCACCTCCGGGCCCCGACGAACTCCTGCTCGAGGTGCTCTACTGCGGCCTCTGCCACAGCGATCTCGGCCACCTCGACGAAACACTCGCAGCCGAGGACCCTCCGGTGGTGGCCGGTCATGAGGTGGTGGGCCGGGTGGTGGAGGTCGGCAGCGATGTGGATCCGGCCCGGATGGGCCAGCTCTGCGGCCTCGGCTTCATCGCCGGCACCTGCCGCCGCTGCCCTTACTGCCTCAGTGGCCGCCAGACCCTGTGCGCCAGCTTCGAGAGCACGATCCTCGGGCGACCGGGCGGTTTCGCCAGCCACGTCAAGGCCCATCAGGACTGGGTGATTCCCCTGCCCGCAGGGATCGATCCCAGCAGCGCCGGCCCGCTGCTCTGCGCCGGGGTGACGGTGTTCGAACCGCTGTTCAGCGCCGGCATCTCCCCGACCGCCCATGTGGCCGTGATCGGCGTGGGCGGGCTCGGGCACCTGGCCCTGCAGCTGGCCCGGGCCTGGGGCTGCGAGGTGACCGGCATCACCACCTCCCTCAGCAAGAGGGAGGAGATCCTCAGCCTCGGTGCCCATCAGGTGCAGCTGCTGGCGGAGCTCGATCAGCAGCAGGGCGCCTATGACCTGATCATCAACACCAGCGACCATGCCCTCGACTGGGACGCCGTGGTGGCCAGCCTGGCCCCCGGCGGCAGCCTGCATCAGCTGGGTCTGTGCGCCACGCCGATCCCGCTGCGGGTGTTCCCCTTCGTCAAGGGCAACCTCAGCTTCCGGTCGTCGTTGACCTCCACGCCCGCCAACACGGCCCGGCTGCTGGCCTTCTGCGCCCGGCATGCCATCCGACCGCTGGTGGAGGTGCTGCCGATGGAAGCGATCAACACGGCCATCGCCCGGTTGCGACGCGGCGACGTGCGCTACCGCTTCGTGCTGCAGGGGCCGGCTTAAGGAGTGGCGTCGCGGTAGTCGGGATGGGTGGGAGGCATCACCTTGTACACCCAGGTGTGGGTCACCAGGCCGCCGCGGGCGTTGTAGATCACCACTTCGGCAGCCGCCACCCGACCCTCGGCATTGAACACGAGCATCTCGCCCCAGGACTCACTGAGGCCATCGCCGAGATCACGACCGGTGGCCCGGAGAACCTTGTAATGCAGGCCCCGGGGCCAGAGGGCCACCATCCGCTCCACGAACGGGGCCGCCTCGCTCACATCCACCTCCGGTTCACCGGGATGCACCGACCGCAGATCAGGCGCGAAGACCGCCGTCAGGGCCGCCTGATCGCGATGGTTGAACGCTGCGATGTACGCATGGAACAGCGCCAGAGCATCCATCGTCGTCCGTTCTTACCGCCAAACGGTAGGTGGACCGGCAGACTCGGACCATGGTGTCCCTGAACTCCGGCCCCGACGCCGACCCCGACCGCCTCTCCAGCCCCGGGATGCAGCCTCCCGGTGTCGCCGATCCCTGCGTTCACTGCGGCTTCTGCCTGCCGAGCTGCGCCAGCTACCGGGTGCTGGGCACGGAGATGGATTCCCCCCGCGGTCGCATCCACACCCTGAAGGCGATCGAGGCCGGCCAGCTGAGCCTGGATGCCACGGTCGCCAGTCATTTCGACAGCTGCCTGGGCTGCTTCGCCTGCGTGACGGCCTGCCCGTCGGGCGTGCGCTATGACCAGCTCCTGGCCGACACACGCCCGAAGCTGAATGCTCCCGAACTGCGCAGCCCGGCCCAGCGCGCCTGGCGGCGGCTGTTGTTCGCCCTGCTGCCTTACCCGAGCCGCCTGCGGGCACTGCTGACGCCGCTGCGGGTCTATGCCGGCACACCGCTGCAGTCCCTGAGCCGCCGCCTCGGCCTGCCGCGGCTGCTCGGGCCCCAGCTGGAGGCGATGGAGCAGCTGCTGCCGCCGCTTGCACCCGAGGCCTTCAACGACGACCTGCCGGTGCTGACCCCGGCGAGCGGGACGCGTCGGTATCGCGTCGGCCTGGTGCTCGGCTGTGTGCAGCGCCTGTTTGATCCGGCCGTCAACCGGGCCGCGCTGGCGGTGCTCAGCGCCAACGGGATCGAGGTGGTGATCCCGGCGACCCAGGGCTGCTGCGGCGCCGTCACCCATCACCAGGGGGAACTGGAGCAGACCCGCGACCTGGCCACCGCCCTGATCGCCAGCTTCGAGGCGGCGATCGGCCCCGGGCGGCCGGGCGGCAGCGAGCCGCTGGATGCGGTGCTGGTGGCGGCCTCCGGCTGCGGCCACACCCTCAAGCAACTGCCGGAACTGATCGGCACCGGCTTCCGCGCCCCCGTGGCCGACATCCAGGAAGTCCTGCACCGGATCGGGCTGAGCGAAAGCTTTGAGGCGGCGCTGCAACCCCTGAGCCACAGCGATGGCCGCCCCGCCGACCCGGAACGGCCGCTGAAGCTCGCGTATCACGATGCCTGCCACATGCTCCATGGCCAGGGCCTGCGCGAGGAGCCCCGGGCCCTGCTGCGCCGGATCCCGCATGTGCAGATCCTGGAGGCGCGGGAGGCGGGGGTGTGCTGCGGCAGCGCCGGCATCTACAACCTTGTGCAACCGGAGGAGGCCGCGGCCCTCGGTCGTCTCAAGGCGGAGGATCTCAGCAGCACCGGTGCCGATCTGGCCGTGAGCGCCAACATCGGCTGCAGCCTCCAGATCCGTCGCCACCTGGCGGACACCCCCAGGCCTGTGGAGGTGCTGCACCCGATCCAGCTGCTGCAGCGCAGCGGCTGCCCGGAGGGCCAGAGCCGCGATCAGACGCCCTGATCCAGGAGCCGCCACACCTGACGCAGGCTGCCGTCGTCGCCGAGATTGCCGGGGAAGGTGACCACCGGCAGCAGCGGCACCCTGGCATCGGCCGGCGTCAGCACCAGCGACAGTCCGGCGAGCAGCTGCCCCTGCAGCTCCACCACCTCAAGATCCAGACCATCGGCCAGCAGCGTATGGCTGGTGATGCCCCCCTTGCTGATCAGATACCCGAGCCGGGGCGCCAGGGAGGCGGCCAGCCGCGCCATCAGGGCCGCGAGGTGCAGTCCCAGCCGCCGCCGTTCCACCGCCGAGGCACAGACCAGCTCACCGCGGCTGGTGAACAGCACCGGGGTGCATCCAGCCTCCAGGGCCGCCGCCAGCGCCCGACCCAGGCGGTGCTCCAGCGATGCCAGGGCAGCACCATCGACAGGGATGTCGGCAGCAGCGTCAGGCTCAGCGTGGGCTCGCAGGGCCTGCAGGACCTCCGGCACCGGAATCTCGATCGCGGTGCAACAGCTCTCCGGCAGCAGCACCGCCAGCTGGCGATCGGCCAGCGGCACATGGGAGCCCACCAGCACCAGCCCGGGCAGGAGGCGCCCCTGGGAATCCCGGCGCCGCAGGCCGGCAAGCCCGGCGGCCTCGAGGGGCTGGGGCGGAAGGGGCACCAGACCGTTGAGCAGGCTGGCGGCCGACTGGAACAGGAACCGACGCGGCCGCCCCCAGCGCTCGCCCGCTTCCGGCGCCGTCAGCTCCCGCACCGCAGCGCCCAGGGCCTGCAGATGCTGCGGCCGCTCGGCGTCCACCGCCACGCAGACGCCGCCCTCGAAGCCCGCCAGGCGCTCCAGTAGCACCTCCGGGGGCCCCTCAAGCTCCGCCAGCTCGAGACGCGCCACCTGCTCCGCCGGAATCCGACCGCCGCTTTTTTCAGCCACCCACTCCGGCAGGAAGCTGCTGCTGTAGGCGAACAGACCGTCGCGGGCGAATTCACTGCAATGGACCGGCTCACCATGGAGCCGATGCATTCCGGCCACCGTGGTGCGACCACCGGGAAGGAAGGCAGGAGCCAGCAGCAGGGCATCGAACGGTCCCAGGACCGAGGCGATGGCCTCGACCTCCAGAGGGAAATGGCCCCGCAGGGTCGAGTCCCCCCGGCTGACCTGCAGCCAGTGCTTGAGATCAAGATCCTGCAACGCCTGCTGCATTGCGACGGCCAGCGCCTGGACCCGCTGCGCCGCCACCTCCGGTGTCAGAGCCCGGGTGTTGGTGAGCAGAAACAACAGGGGTGAAGGGTGCTGCAGAGCCCGGCGCAGGCTGGCGCGATCCCAGCGCAGAAGCAGCGGGCAACCATGCACGGTCTGGGACCCGGTGGGATCGTCATCGAAGACGATGACCTTGACAAGGGGAGAGGAGGCCGCCATGGCTCCCATGGTGCCGCGGCAGCCATGGCACGATCGTGCCGTGAACGATCCGGCCCCCCACACTCCCGAACGCCAGGAGCTGGCAGACCTGGTGCGCGACTGGCACCTCCAGGCCACCCCCTGGCTGCCGTCCGGCCTCGGCAGCCGCCTCGACTGGGGAGCCCCGGTGCTGCCCGGCAGCGCCGTGCTGAGCTGTCGCCGGTTGAACCGGATCCTGGAGCACAATCCGGGTGACTTCACCGTCACGGTGGAGGCGGGTACACCCCTGGTGGACCTCCAGGCGGCCCTGGCGGAGAAGAACCAGTGGCTGCCGATCGACTGGCCCTGGCTCAGCGGGGAGGACGGCAGCAACAGCGGCAGCATCGGCGGTCTGGTGGCCCGGGGCCTGAGCGGCGGCCTGCGTCAGCGTTACCTGGGGCTTCGCGACCAGCTGATCGGCCTGCAGCTGCTGCGCAGCGATGGCACGGCGGCCCGCGCCGGCGGCAAGGTGGTGAAGAACGTGGCCGGCTATGACCTGATGCGGCTGTTCACCGGCAGCTGGGGATCCCTGGGGCTGATCACGGCGATCACCCTGCGGACCCAACCCAGGCCCCCCGAACGCCGCGGGCTCTGGATCAGCGGCGACCTGAAGGCGCTGGAGGCCATCAGCGCCGCCGTGTTGCACTCGAGCCTCACCCCGGAACGTCTCGACTGGTGGTCTCCGGCCATGGCCGCCCCATTCAGCGCCATGCTGGCGGGGACGGCTGGCCACGGCCTGTTGCTGGTCCTGAGCAGCATCAGCGCGGGGGCCGTCGACGATCAGGTGACGGCGGTACGAACGCTGGCGGATCGGTGGAGACTGCAGCCGGCGGCCATCACGAGCGAGGCGCTGGATCCGCTGGTGCGCGAGGCGGAAGCCAGGCCCGATCAGGACTGGCTGCTGCGGCTTGCCGTACGCCCAGCCGAGGCGGCCGCCTTGCTCCGGGAGCAGGCCCTGGAGGATCAGGCCGTGATCGTGGAGGCCGGCAGTGGCCTCGGGCTGCTGCAGGGCACAGCCACCGCCCTGCCCGGCTACCGGGTGGAAGCACTGCGGCGCCATTGCAACGCCAGAGGCGGCTTCCTGACGGTGCTGCGGCAGCCGGCCGGCCAGAGCCTGCCGGCCTGGGAGGATGCGGCTTCAAGGCCCATGATCGAGGCCGTGAAACGTTCCTTCGATCCGTTGCAGCAGCTGGCGCGGGGGCGGCTGCCGGGAGTCAACCCCCAGACCCTGCTCTGAAGCCCTCAACGACCGGCAGCGCCTGGATCAGCCGGGCAGCAGGCGATCGGTGCAGGAAAGCGGCAGGCCGTGGCAGCGAGAACCGGAAACACCAATGAAGGCCATGAATGGCCCAGAAAGCGATACGAAGTTTTCCGATTGAAATAGTAGTCAAAACCAGGAAAAAAGCGAGAAAACCCCTGGAGCAGCAGCGCCTATCCCGCGCACCATTCAAACGGAACAACCAGGCGTAATGCCGGTCTGAGCTGGGATCACGGCGTCGCCAAATCGTGCCCGAGTGAGACATGAATAAGCAAAATACGAGACCAAAAAGGATCAAGGCATCACAAGCCCACGACCAACGGATCCCAGGAGCAGGCCAGACGGGAGGCGCTGAAGGGATCTAAGAGGTTGCGGAAAAACCGCCTGAGCAGGCGCGATTTTTCCCGCTGAGAGCTAATCCCGCTCTGATCGGGCTGGTTGTCAGCGAATCAGCGGCTCAGACC
>JBJTBH010000091.1:0-2998 GCA_046091285.1 Cyanobacteriota bacterium
GAGGAACGGAATCACTGGCTGCCTCGCTATCTGGGGCTCTATAACGGCCGCAGGTGCCACATGGGCCTCGGTGGCCTCAGCCCTCAGCAGTCCCTCCAGCGGCTGCTGCTCGCTGAATGACCTGGTGAGAAAGCACAGTTAGGCGTCCGGCGGAGCCGCATCGTCCCAGAGGATCTGGGCCTTCCGCCGTTCCGTCGCTGTCAGTGGTGCCAGGGTCGGGCACTGGTGAAGCACGGCCGTCTCCGGCAACAACAGCGAGCGGATGGTCGGTGACTGGTGGCGCAGCAGCGGCAGCAGGGTGGCCCGAGGCAGAGGCGGCACCCAGCCTTCCGCCAGCAGGCGCGACAACAGCGGTTCCTGCAGCACGTTCTTCATCCACGCCAGCGGCAGCGGCTGCGACGCTCCTGCGGGACGCAGCAGCAGGCTCCAGATCAGGGGGGAACCGCCCGCCGGCAGCACTGCCCGCAGCCGTGGGTCGCGTCGCAGCAAGGGCACGGCCCGCTGGCTGGGAAGCACCATCGCCTCGGCGTCATTGGCCAGCAGCAGGTTGAGGCCATCGACATCATCAAAAGCCAGGGCCTGGGCCCGCAGCCGCCTCAGGCGATCGGGCAGGCCTGGGTCCGTCCAGGGGCCGTTGCCGGCCAGCAGGCTGATCACCACCCGTGGGCTGGAGGGCAGCACCAGCCGGCCCCTCAGGCTCGGGTCGAGCAGCAAGGACCAGCCTTCGGAGGCGCGGGCGATCAGATCCGGCCGCCGCCGCACCAGCAGCACCCAGGTGCCGAAGGCCCAGGGGAAGGCTCGCGGTGGCGTGCCGGCAGGTGCCAGCAGGCGACTGATCGGGGCCGCCATCGGATCCAGCTGTCCCAGCAGCGGTGCGGTCGTGGCCGCCAGGATCTCAAAGCGATCATGAGGGGCGGTGGTGGCCCAGCCATCCCCCAGTTGCATCAGGTCGGCGGTCGGGGCGGTGAGCACCTCCTGGGGCCCGGACAGTCCCCGGGCGGTCCAGTCCCGGGGCAACTGGTTGAGCCAGGCCTGGGGCAGAGTGCCGCTGCTGTAGAGCAGGGTGCCGCCGCGCACCGGACGGCAGCCGGTCAGAAGGGCCAGAGCCCCCCCGCTGGAGAGGGTCAGCAGCCGCCGCCGGGAAAAGGTCGCCATCGGCTAACCCTAGAAGCCTGAAGGTGCAGCACCCAGCAGCTGTGCGCAGGCCTGATCACAGGCCTCGGCCAGGGCGGTGATCGTCCGGCCGCTGCGCTGCCAGAGCAGGGCCAGGCCGCCGGCTCCCACCCCCTCCTTGACGAAACCGCGTTCGTAATCGCGCAGGGCCTGCTGCTGGCACTGGTCGAAGCGCAGATCGCTGGCCAGGGCCAGACAGGACACCCCGAACCGGTCACCGACAGCCGCCAGCAGCGTTGCCAGGTCGCTGCCCGTCTCCCGGGCGACCCAGCCCGTGGTGCCGATCGCCACCTGGGTTGCGAGCCTCTGGCGTTGATCGCGGTCGGTGGCGAGGGCCAGGGCGAGGGCCAGCACGGCGGCCATCTGGCTGCCACCGGCCAGCAGCACCGGTTGCTCGGCTGCGGTCACCGCCTGCAGCAGTCCGATCGCCATCGCCTGCATCGGATCTCCGACGGCGGCCAGGACCGCCACCGGATCGAGGCTGCCGGCCCCTGGGGTCAGTCCGGCCGCCTCCAGGCCCCGGCGGGCCAGCTGCTCCTTGAGGTCATGGGCTGGAATGTGCAGGCTGCCACTGACGCGTCCGGCCGCATCGATGCCAAGGCCGAGCAGGGTCGCCAGGGCTGTGCTGGTGCCGCCTGGCACGCATGCCGCCAGGACCAGCGGACGCCCCTGGGGCCTGGAGGCCCAGCGGCGTCCGAGGCGCTCGCCAGCGGCGATCAGCTCATGCACCCGTGCGGCGGGCATCGCCCGGCCGCTGCTGAGGCAGGCGGCGGTGTCCTGCCCCCTCAGCCGCAGATGGGGCACGGCCGGCGCCACGGCCAGGCCCAGATCCAGCACCAGCACCGGCAACGCCAGGGTCTGGGTCACCACCCGGCTGATCAGGGCCGGTGAGACGCCCGCCGGCAGCGGCGGCAGGGCATGGGGCCGCGACACCTCGGGTCCCAGCAGCAGCAGTTCGGCGTCGGCGGCGGCGGTCCGTCGTCGTGACTCAGGGGTGGAGCCTGCGGCGGAGATGCCTGGGACGGCGGCAGTTTCCGTCGCTGCCAGCAGCACCAGCACCTGGGCGCGGTCGGCTCCGGCGGCGCCATGGCGCCACCAGCGGTGGGCCTGCGGTCCGGAGCCGTTGATCAGGGCTGGCAGGGGAGGGACAGCCGGATCGGCCTGCATCGCGGTTTCAGGGGCCGTCGAGGTTGATCAGGGCCTGCAAGGCCGATGGTGGTTCCGGGATCGGCTCCTGGATGCGGGCGAAGATCCAGTAGGCGAGGGCATGCAGGGCGAGCACCATCACCAGGTTCTGCAGCAGCACCAGCAGCAGAGCCGCCAGCTGCACCTGAGCGAGGTCGAGCCAGAGGGTGAGCTGAAACAGGCCGAGCATCCGATCCAGGAGACCGGAGGCGGCGGTGGTGATCACCACCCAGAGATTTTCTCCCAGAAGCACGGAGAGCACCGCCAGGCGCACCAGGAAGCCGAGGGTTCCGATCAGGGAGCCCACCAGCCAGGTGAGCCACCAGCTGCGACGGCGCCGCCAGCCCCAGCCGAGCCAGATCGCCAGGGTTCCGTAGGGGAACAGCATCAGGGGGCCGCGGATCGGGCCCATCAGGGCCACCAGCAGCAGCACGGCCACCGCCAGGGCTTCGATGGCGACGCGGGTGCCTTGGCGCAACAGAAAACGCGCCAGGGGGAGGGGGAGGGCCAGGCGAAAGATCGGTCCGCCCAGGGGCAGGTAATAGAGGGCCACCCAGAGCAGGGCGGTGGTGGCCGCCAGGTAGGCGCTGTCCATCAGCTGCAGGGCCTGGCGGCGGCTGAGGGGCGGAACGGGGCGGCG